>JBEHWY010000007.1:0-47341 GCA_048498975.1 Actinomycetota bacterium
TTTGGCGTCCGGCTCCCTGCCCAGCTCAATAGCCGCTTCCGCATAGTTCAGCAATATTTCCGCATACCGGAACACGATCCACGGCTGGTCCGATGCGCCGCCTATGGCTGCTGTCTGCGACAGGGAAGGGTCAAGATCTTATGGACCCATGTGGTCCGAAAGGAACCACGGGATTGAGATTCGGGCTGGTCCGTCGTCCCGCGGTTCCTTTTGGAACCAGGAGGTCCGAAAGGAACCACAACTTTCGGCGGCGGAGGCTCGAGGCGGGCGGGCCGGCGCACCTACCTGCCCTGTGGGTGCGTCGGGCCACCCGCCGCCACCGGCAGCACCCTGGCCGACGTGAAACGAGCGAGCCCGTTCGAACCACCCCGAGCGGTCACGCCAAGTTCACACGGCGTTTCCATCGCCTTCACAAGTTTTCGCTGCAAAACGCGGAATATTGGGCCATAGAGAAAGGTCCGATATGAGGGAGACACCGATGACTTCCCGTGTTGATATGCACTGCCATTCCACCGCCTCCCAGCTCTCCAAGCTGGGTGTCCAGCGCTCGCTTGGTCTACCCGAGTGCGCCACTCCTCCCGCGGAGGTCTACGAGCTGGCCAAGCGGCGGGGGATGGACTTCGTGACGATCACCGATCACGACACCATCGCGGGCTGCCTCGAGCTCGACGGCCGCCCGGACTGCTTCATCTCCGAGGAGCTGACCGCCCGCTTTGCCGGCGAGCCTCAGGCGGTTCATGTCCTCTGTTACGGCATCACTCCCGGAGACCACGAGTGGCTGCAGGCACATTCCGGCGATGTCGAGGCCTGCGCCGCATATCTGCACGAGAACGGGATCGCCTGCGCCCTCGCGCATCCCTTCTTCAACGTCGCCGCGCCGCTGACACGGCGCCACCGGCGACGTCTGGCGGAGCTCTTCCCGATCTGGGAGGTCCGCAACGGGTCGCGGGCCGCCGAGCTGAACATGCCCGCCGTCGTCTACATCGAGACGCGCGGCGGCACCGGCATCGGCGGTTCCGACGACCATGCCGGCGTCGACATCGGTCGCACCTTCACGGAGGCGCCCGCTGCTCGCACGCCGGAAGAGTTTCTGCAGCACCTGCGCGACGGCAGCGCCGAGGCCCGCGGCGAACAGGGCAGCGCCGCCAAGTGGACCCACGCCGCGATGGCGCTGGCCGTGCGCTCGCTGGCCGGCGAGGAGCCGGCAGATGAGGAAGTGCGCACTCGGCGTCCCGATCCGGCCGCCGTCCTCAAGATGGCCGAACGGGTGATCAGCGAGGGGGCGGTGCGCGAGGGCAAGGTCGCCGCCGACCTCGGCCCCGACGACGCCCGCAACCTGCTCGAGGCCTGGCTCGCCGGCGTCGGCCTCGACCTGCGCGGCCGCGAGCTGATCTCCTACCTGCAGAGCGACGGCTTCTCCCATGCCGACCTCTACCGGCGCTCGCGGCGCATCCACGACCGCCGCCTGCGCGGCGCGATCGAGAACGGCGTCGGCGCCTTCGGCGCGGGCAACTTCCAGGGCGCCGTCAACGGCCTCTTCGAGGCGCTGCTGCCGGCCGTGCCCTACGCGCCCTCGACCGCCTTCCTCGCCGCCGAGAAGGCGAAGCTCTCCGCCGTCGACGGCGCCCCCCGCCGCGTCGCCCTGATCGCCGACGGGATCGGCTCGATGCACGGCGTCACCCACACGATCGAACAGATCCGCGAGCGCGGCGTCCCCGGCTTCGAGATCGACGTGATCGGCACCGACCCCGGCGTCGACCGCCGCCTGCCCGCGGCGGCGGAGCTGGAGCTGCCCTTCTACGCCGGCATGCGGCTGGGGGTCCCCGGGCTCCCCGACCTGGTCGAGACGCTGGCCGAAGGCCGCTATGACCTCGTCCACGTCACCGCCCCCGGCCCGGCCGGGGTGGCGGCGACGCTGCTCTCGCGGATCAGCGGCGTGCCGCTGCTCGCCAGCTACCACACCGAGCTCGCCTCCTACGCCGGCATGCGCAGCGGCGACCCCGGCATCGAGGCGCTGGCCCGGGTCGCGCTCGGCGCCTTCTACCGGGCGCCCGGCGCCGTCCTCTCGCCGAGCCCCTCGGCCGACGACTCGCTGGTCTCGCTCGGCACCGAGCGACGCCGGATCGGGCGCTGGGAGCGCGGCGTCGACCTCACCCGCTTCGACCCGGTCAAGTCCGACCGCGGCGCCTTCCCGGGCCAGATCAAGGTCCTCTACGCCGGTCGCCTGACCCGCGAGAAGGGCGTCGACCTGCTCGCCGAGAGCTTCCTCCGCGCCCACCGCTCCGACCCCCGGCTGCACCTCCTGCTCGCCGGCGGCGGCCCGGAGGAGGACGAGCTGCGGGCGAAGCTGGGGGAGAGCGCGACCTTCCTCGGCTGGCTCGGCGGCGAGGACCTCGCCCGCGCCTACGCCAGCGCCGACGTCTTCCTCTTCGCCAGCACCACCGACACCTACGGCCAGGTGATCATGGAGGCGGCCGCCAGCGGCCTGCCGGTCGTCGCCGTCGCCGAGGGCGGGCCGGCGGCGCTGGTCGAGAACCGCCACACCGGGCTGCTCTGCCGCCCCGACGCCGACCACCTCGCCGGCTCCCTGCTGCAGCTGGCGGCGGCGCCGCTGCTGCGGCGCCAGCTCGGCACCGCGGCCGCCGCCGCGGCCCGGGCGCGGACCTGGGAGCGCTCGCTGGGCCAGCTCGCCGCCGGCTACCTGCGGGCGCTGGACGGCGCCGCCTCGGCGCCGCGGCAGGCTCTCGTCCAGGCTGCCTGACTCAGGTAGAACCCGGTGTCTGCTCAGTACGATGGATCGATCGACGATCCCGCTCTTTACTTCAACCGCGAGCTTTCCTGGCTCGAGTTCAACCAGCGGGTCCTCGAGCTCGCTGAAGACGAGGACGTGCCGCTGCTCGAGCGCGTCCGCTTCTGCAGCATCTACGCCTCGAACCTGGACGAGTTCTTCATGGTCCGCGTCGCCGGCCTCTTCGACCAGCTCGACGCCGGCATCGACGCCCGCGGCCCCGACGGCCTGCCTCCGGCGGCCCAGATCGACCGCATCCAGGCGCGCGTGCTCGAGTTCGACCGGCGGCTCAAGGCCTGCTTCGGCGGTGTCCTGCAGCCGGCGCTGGAGCAGCGCGGCATCCGCATCATCTCGCTGGAGACGGCGAGCCCGGAGGAGCGTCGCGAGATCGACACCCGCTTCCACGAGCAGGTCTTCCCGGCGCTGACGCCGCTGGTGATCGGGCTCGGGCGGCCGTTCCCCTACATCTCGAACCTCTCGCTCAGCCTCGGTGTGCTGCTGCGCGACCCCGAGGCGGGGACCGAGATCATCGCCCGGGTCAAGGTGCCGAAGGAGCTGCTCGGCCGCTTCCTCCCGGTCGGCAGCGACGGGATGTCGTTCGTGCCGCTGGAGGAGGTGATCGCCGCCAACCTCGACGCCCTCTTCCCCGGCACCGACGTCGTCGACCACGGCTACTTCCGCGTCACCCGCGACGCCGACTTCACCGTCTCCGACGAGGCCGACGACCTGCTGCAGGCGGTCCAGGACGAGATCCGCCGGCGTCGCTTCGGCGAGGTCGTGCGGCTCGAGATCGCCACCGGCATGAACCCGAAGCTGCGCGAGCAGCTGGTCGGCGCGCTGCGGCTTGAAGACCGCGAGGTCTACGACGTCGAAGGGCTGATCGGGCTCGCCGACATCAGCGACATCGCCGACGTCCCCGGCCACGCCGAGCTGCGCTACTCGCCCTGGTCGCCGGTGACCCAGCCGCGCCTGCAGGGCGAGGACGGCGAGCAGGTCGACATGTTCGCCGCGATCCGCCAGCGCGACATCCTCGTCCACCATCCCTACGACTCCTTCGCCACCTCGGTCGAGCGCTTCGTCGAGCAGGCGGTCGCCGACCCCGACGTGCTGGCGATCAAGCAGACCGTGTACCGGACCAGCGACGACTCGCCGCTGGTGCCGTCGCTGACCCGCGCCTCCGAACGCGGCAAGCAGGCGGTCTGCATGGTCGAGCTGAAAGCGCGCTTCGACGAGGAGGCGAACATCCACTGGGCGAAGTCGCTGGAGGAGGCGGGCGTCCACGTCGTCTACGGCATCCCCGGCCTGAAGACGCACGTGAAGGCGATCCTCGTCGCCCGTCGCGAGGGCCAGCGGGTCCGCGAGTACGTCCACATCGGGACCGGCAACTACCACCCGAAGACGGCCCGCCTGTACACCGACTTCGGCCTCTTCACCGCCGACCCCGACATCGGCGCCGACGTCGCCGAGATGTTCAACTTCCTCACCGGCTACGGGCGGCCCGCCGTCTACCGCAAGGTGCTCGTCTCGCCGACGACGATGCGCGACCGCATGGTCGAGGAGATCAAGCGCACCGTCGCCGCCCACGAAGCCGGGGAAGAGGCGCGGATCGCGATGAAGATGAACTCGCTGGTCGACGCCGGCTGCATCCAGGCGCTGTACGAGGCGTCGAATGCAGGCGTGCAGGTCGACCTCAACGTGCGCGGCATCTGCTGCCTGCGTCCCGGCGTGCCGGGGATCTCGGAGAACATCCGCGTCTGCTCGATCGTCGGCCGCTTCCTCGAGCACTCGCGCGTCTACACCTTCCGTCGCGGCGAGGAATGCCGGGTGCTGATGGGCTCGGCCGACCTGATGCCGCGCAACCTCGACAGCCGGGTCGAGCTGGTCACCCCGGTCGAGGACCCCGAGCTGAAGGCGGAGATGCTCGACATGCTCGAGCGCTGCTTCGCCGACAACGC
The DNA here is from genome assembly GCA_048498975.1 of Actinomycetota bacterium. Lineage (GTDB taxonomy): Bacteria > Actinomycetota > Thermoleophilia > Solirubrobacterales > 70-9 > VAYN01. Next base: position 4,744 of record JBEHWY010000007.1, read on the forward strand.
CAACTCCTGGGAGCTCGACTCCGGCGGGACCTGGACCCGCACCGTCGCCCCCGAGGGCTCGCGGCGCAGCGTCCAGCAGGAGCTGCGCGAGCGTCATGCCGCACGTGCCGCGGAGCAGTTGGCCGCCGCACCGAGCTGATTACGACGCACGCCGCGTTCGTCACTAGGATGGCCCGAACGTGGCGCGCTTCTCGCTCCTACCCCGTGATCGCACCTTCTTCGACCTCTTCGTCGAGGCCGGGCAGAACACGGTCAACGCCGCCCGGCTGCTGAACCAGATGATGCACGAGTGGCCCGACGTCGGCAGCCTCTCGCGGGAGATCCTCAAAGCCGAGCAGGAGGGCGACCGGATCACCCACGACATCATCCAGCGCCTCAACTCGACCTTCGTCACCCCGATCGACCGCGAGGACATCTACGGGCTGGCGACGCAGCTCGATGACGTCGTCGACTACACCGAGGAGGCCGCCGACTTCCTCGGCCTCTACAAGATCGAGGCGCCGATGGAGCAGGCCGGGGCGCTGACCAAGGTCCTCGTCGCCGCCTGCGAACAGCTCGCCGCCGGCCTCGAGCACCTGCGCGAGTTCAAGGACCTCGACAAATACTGGATCGAGATCCACCGCCTCGAGAACGAGGGCGACCGGATCTCGCGCGACGCCGTCGCCTCGCTGTTCTCGAACGGGATCGACCCGATGGTCGTGATCCGCTGGAAGGACATCTTCGCCGTCCTCGAGGAGGCGATCGACGCAACCGAGACCGCCGCTCAAATCCTTGAGGGCATCGTCATCAAAAACTCATGACGGGCGCGACGGGATGAGCTCGGACATCATCCTCGTCATCGTCGTCGGCACCGCGCTGGCCTTCGATTTCACCAACGGCTTCCACGACACGGCCAACGTCGTCGCCACCTCGATCTCGACCGGGGCGGCGCGGCCGCAGGTGGCGATCGGCTTCGCCTCGCTGCTCAACTTCGTCGGCGCCTTCATCTCGATCACCGTCGCCGCGACGGTCGCCAACGACGTCGTCAACTCCGACGTGATCACGCCGACGATCGTCTTCGCCGGGCTGATCGGGGCGATCGGGTGGAACCTGATCACCTGGTCGCTGGGGCTGCCGTCGAGCTCCTCGCACGCGCTGATCGGCGGCGTCGTCGGCGCCGCCGTCGCCGCAGCCGGCTTCGACGCGATCATCGCCGAAGGCCTCGTCGGCAAGGTCCTGGTCCCGGCCGTCGTCGCGCCGGTGCTGGCCTTCGTCGTTGCGGGACTTGCGATTGGGATCGTCTACCGGGTCGTCGGCGGCCAGAGCCCGGGGGTCGTCAGCCGCGGCTTCAAACACGGCCAGATCGTCTCCGGCGGCCTGCTGGCGCTCGCCCACGGCACCAACGACGCGCAGAAGACGATGGGCGTGATCACGCTGGCGCTGATCGCCAACGGCAACCTCGGCGCCAGCTCCGACCCGCCGACCTGGGTGATCGTCAGCTCGGCGGCGGCGATCGCGCTCGGCACCTACAGCGGCGGCTGGCGGATCATCAAGACCACCGGCACCAGGATCATCAAGATGGACGCCGCCCAGGGGTTCTCCTCGCAGGGGGCGGGCGCGGCGGTGATCCTCGCCTCGACCCACTTCGGCTTCCCGCTTTCGACCACCCACGTGATCAACGGCGGCGTGATGGGCGCCGGCGCCGGCAAGCGCGTCTCCGCGGTGCGCTGGGGGGTCGCCGGCAACATCGTCACCGCCTGGCTGCTGACGCTGCCCGCGGCGGCGCTGATCGGCGCCGCCGCCTACGGGCTCTCGCGGATCTTCGGCACCGGCGCGCTCGGCCCGGTGCTGGTGGCGCTGATGTCGATCGCGCTGATCGTCGCCGTCTTCGCCCGCCGCGCCCAGCGCGGCTCACCGGTTCCGGCGGCCGGCGGATGATCGCGACGATCGTCGAGTGGCAGGAGCTGGGCGAAACCGTCGTCGCTTCGGTCATCGCCGGCGTCGGCATCACCTTCGCCTTCTCGGTCGGGATCTGGGGGGCGAGCCGCTTCGTCGACCTCAGCCGCAACGAACGGCCGCTGGCGGCGGGGGCGGCGGCGATCGCCGCCAGCCTCGCGCTCACCTGCGTCGCGGCGGCGGTGGTCTTCGGGATCATCATCATGACCCGCAAGTAGGGCCGGGTTCGCCCGCGGCGGCGTACAATCGGCGCATGCGGAATCCCCGCAATCTCCGCAACGCGGCGATCGTGCTGCTCCTGGCGGTGCCGGTGGCCTTCGCGCCCCACGGTGGCAACGTCGCCGACGCGATCCTGACCGCGATCACGATGGGCTTTCTCGCCGGTATCGCCTGGACGCTCTACACGCTCGAGCGTCAGAACCAGCTGACCCTGGCGACGCTCAGCGACGGCCGCCGCGCGATCCTCTACAGCGCCTTCGGGCTGCTGGCGCTGCTCGTCGCCGGCTACGACAAGATGTTCGCCACGGGGGGCGGCACCGTGCTCTGGATCCTGCTCTTCGCGGCCTCGCTGTTCGCGATCTGGCGGGTCTGGTCCGAGGCCACTTCGTACTACTAGGCGGGACCCGCCTGGGCGTTTGCGCTCGGGCTCGAAGACTGCGGAGAGTTGGCACGAACTGCGCGCCACGCGTAGGAGTTGCCCTGGAACGGTGGCGGAGTGCCGTCACCCATCGTCAGCAGCGCAGGCCACCGGGAGAGGGGAACCGCCTCGGTCGAGCTGATCGCGGTAGTTCCTTTCCTGCTGCTGGCGGTGCTGGTGGCGGCACAGATCGCGCTCGCCGGCCAGGCACTGTGGTCGGCGAGCGTCGCGGCCCGGGCCGGCGCCCGCGCGCGGCTGGTCGGTGGCGACGCCGAGGCGGCGGCGAAGCGGGCGCTGCCGGCCTCGATGCGGGGCGGCGCCCGGGTCGACGCCGACGACGGCGTCGAGGTGGCGGTGCCGGTGCCGCGGCTGTTGCCGGCGCTGCCGCGGGTGCGGGTCAGCGCCGAGTCGAGCCTGGAGCCCGAGGATGGCTGAGGAGCGCGGTCAGGCGGCGGTCGAGCTGGTCGCGGCGCTCCCGGCGCTGCTCCTGGCGGCGCTCGTCGCGCTGCAGTTGCTCGCTGCCGGCTACGCGCTGACGCTTGCCGATGGGGCCGCGGAGGCCGGGGCGCTGGCGCTGGCGTCGGGCCGCTCCGCCGCGCAGGCGGCGCGGGCAGCGCTGCCGGGTTGGGCCCGCGACGACGTCACCGTCGGCGTCGAGGGCGGCAGGGTCTCGGTACGGCTGCGCCCGCCCTCGCCGTTCAAGGCGCTCGCCGCCCGGCTCACCGTGTCCAGCAGCGCGACCGCGAGGCCGGCGCCGTGAGCGAGGTCGGAGCCAGCGCGGGGACGGTCGTCCTCGTCACCGCGGTCGGTGAGGCCGAGGGCGCGCGCGGCGCGGCGGCGGCGCTGGCCTGCGCCGGCGCCGATCTCGACCAGGCCGCGCTGCTGGTCGACGTCGGCGGCCGCCCGCCGCGGCCGACGCTGCTCGCCTCGAGCGCCGCCAGTGCCCTCGAGGAGCGCCTTGCCGCCCACCTGCCGCAGGTTCGTGTTGCGGCTCGCGGTCAGGTCTGCCACCTGGCGGTCGGCGCCGACGCCGAGGGATTCGAGGCGGCTGCCGCGGCCGCGACCGTGGCCCGCCCAGCGGCCGTCGTCCTCCACGTTCCGCCCGCCCTGGTCCAGCCGCTGCTCGTGAGCCCGCTCGGCGGGCGGTTGACCGGCGCTCTGCTGCGCGCCGACGTGGGCGCCGACCGACCGCTGCTGGCGCTGGCCTTCGCGGAGCTGCGGGAGCGCGGGCTCGCGGTCGCGGTGCTGAAGCGCCGCTTGGCCTGGATCGCCGAGCGCCGCGCCCTGTTCGGGGCACTGGCGCCCGGCTCTCCCGGTGGTCTGCCGAGCCGGGTTGCGGCTCGCGTCGCGGCTCCCGCCGTCAGTAGGGGTAAGGAGGGTGAGGTTCGCTTGGGGGGTAGGGATTCGGAGCAGGCGTTTCCGGCTGTGGCTGCGCTTCCGTCGAGGACTGCAGGGGACCGGTGACGGCCGCATGCCAGGTGCCGACGTCTTTGAACCCCTCGCCGTTCACTTCACCCTTGCGAACGTCGCCGTTGAAGCTGTAGAGGGGGAGTCCCTTGAAGGTCACCTGGCGGCGTCCGTCCGGGCGCACGATGACGCCGAGCTTGACCGGCCCCTTCGGCTTCACGCCCTTGCCGACCACGAGCGGTCGCCAGGAAGCGCGACAGCCGGCGTCGGTGCAGATGAAGCGCCCGTTCTTCTCGGCGCTGAGGCTGTAGAGGGTGCGACCCCGGGTGGTCGTCAGGATCGTCTTGCCGATCGTCTCGTTTTCGGCTTCCTTGGCCACGGTCTTGGAGGTGGCGGCGGCCGCGGGGCCGGCGAGCAGCGCCGCCGCCAGCGCCAGGACGGCCAGCGTCAGGATCGGGATACGGATCGGGTAGGGCGTCGGGCCGCGGTCTCGGGCCAGCGTCGGCATCGGCTCTCCTTCGGTTCGAGGCATTCGTCGGACCGGTCTACGGAGGCGCAGCCGGAAAGGTTCGATCCGGCCGTCGCGCTTCGGGACGAGTCAGGGCAGGCGCTCGTCCTCGCCCTCGGCGGATCCCTCGCGGTCATCATCGCCGCCCTCGCCCTGGTCGCGATCTCGGGCGCAGTGACCGGCAAGGGTCGCGTTCAGCGGGCCGCCGACCTGGCGGCGATCTCAGCCGCGCGGTCGCTGCGCGACGACCTCGGCTCGCTGCTGGCGCCGTCGCGGCTGCCCGATGGATCCCCCAACCCGCGGCACATCGAGAAGCCGGTCTATCTGGCGCGGGCACGGGCCGCCGCTTTGGCCGCGGCTCGCGCCAATGGCGTCGACCCCGACCGCATGGCCGTCTCCTTTCCCGATGCGGCGTCGTTCGCACCCGTCCGCGCCGAAGCGAAGGTCGTCGCCACGCTGGCAGGTGGGGGAGGGGTCCGGGTCGAGGCGAGCGCCGTCGCCGAAGCGACGGCGCCGGCCGCCGGCAGCGGCGCAACCGGGATGGCCAGCGGCGGGGGCTACGGCGGCCCCCTGATCTACCGCGACGGGAAGGGCATGCGCCCCGACGTCGCCGCCGCCTTCGATCGCATGGCGGCAGCGGCGAGCGCCGACGGACTCTCCCTCCTCGTCGTCTCGGGCTTTCGCTCCGACGCCGAACAGGCGGTGCTGTTCGCCGAACACCCCGATCCGAAATGGGTGGCCCCGCCGGGCCACTCGCTGCACCGCTGCGCGACCGAGCTCGACCTCGGCCCGGAATCGGCCTACGGCTGGCTGGCGGCGAACGCAACTCGCTTCGGCTTCGAACAGCGCTACTCATGGGAGGCCTGGCATTTCGGGTTCGTCGCCGGGCCGGCGCCCTGCTCGCCGGCGGGAGAAGCCGGCGGGCTGGGCGGCGCGGGCAGCGGCGGATCGAGCAGCGACGGCGCTCTCTCTTCGACCACGCTTCCGTCCTTCGTTCCGGCTCGGTTCCGCGAGATGATCGTCCGCGCCGCGATCCACTGGAACGTCTCGGCGGCCCTGCTCGCCGGGCAGGAGATGGCCGAGTCGGGCTTCGATCCCAATGCCGGGTCGCCAGCGGGCGCGCAGGGCATCGCACAGTTCATGCCCTCCACGGCCGCTTCCTACGGGCTGAGGAACCCCTATGACCCCGAGGAAGCGATCGACGCCGAGGCCCACCTGATGCACGATCTCCTCGCCCAGTTCGGCTCCCCCGAACTCGCCCTCGCCGCCTACAACGCCGGCCCCGCCCCGGTCGAAGCCTGCCACTGCATCCCGCCCTATCCCGAGACCCAGGCCTACGTCACTCGCATCATCGCCCTGCTCGGCGGGGCTGGTGCGCTGCTGGCGCCGCCGCTGGAAGTGAGGTTGATCGCATGAGCCCCATCGCTGTTCCCTTGCCAAGTATCACGCGTGATACATTGGCTAACATGACCGACGTAACGATTCGAGAGCTTCGAAACAACGGGGGAGACGTGGTCGACCGCGCCGCTCGCGGCGAGCAGATCACGATCACTCGCGGCGGCAAGCCCGTCGCCGAGCTGCGGCCGCTGCGGGCCTCGCTTTCCGGCGAGGTGCTGCTCGACCGCTGGCGGCGCCTGCCCGCCGTCGATCCGCTCGCGATGCGGGCCGACATCGACGAGATGGTCGACTCCTCCCTGTTCCCGGAGCCCCGCCCGTGAGGCTCGCGGGGCGGGCGCCCACGCGTGGCATCCTCGATACCTCGACCCTGTTGCTGCTGCCCCGCGTCGCCGACTCGGGGGTGTTGCCGGGCGAGCCGCTGATCACCGCCGTCACCCTCGCCGAGCTGGCGGTGGGCCCGCTCGTCGCCGCCGACCCCGCCGAGCGGGCGCGGCGTCAGGCTCACCTGCAGCAGGCGGAGGCGGACTTCGTCCCGCTGCCGTTCGACGACGCTGCGGCTCGCGCCTTCGCCGGGGTCGCGCTCTCGTTGCGGAGCGCCGGTCGCAAGGCGACATCCCGCGCCTTCGATGCGATGATCGCCGCCACCGCCATCTCGTCTGCGCTGCCCCTGTACACCTGCAACCCGCGCGACTTCGATGGGATCGAGGGGCTGGACCTGGTTCCGGTCCCCGTCGCGGCCGGGTAGACTGCCGCGCCGATGGCGACGGTCGAGGTCAACGGGGTCGAGGGGATGCTGAAGCTGATCGGCGAGGAGATCGGGCCCAGCGAGTGGCGCACGGTCACCCAGGCCGACATCGACACCTTCGCCAAGCTCTCCGGCGACCACCAGTGGATCCACGTCGATGCCGAGCGGGCCAAGACCGAGAGCCCCTACGGGACGACGATCGCCCACGGCAACCTCACCCTCTCGATGGTCGACGGCTTCCGCGACGAGCTGATCTCGTCCACCGGCTTCGCCCTCGGCGTCAACTACGGCTGGAACAAGATCCGCTTCCCGGCGCCGGTCCCGGTCGATTCGCGCGTCCGCGCCCGCGCCGAGCTGGTCTCCTTCGAGGAGGTCGGCGGCGGCTGGTGGCAGGCCGTCACCCGCTTCACGCTCGAGGTCGAGGGCGCTGACAAGCCCTGCTTCGTCGGCGACTCCGTCACCCGGGTGATGGCGCCGGCTGCCTGACCGGCTCGACCGGCTCGGGCGCGCGCCGCAGCAGCAGAGCCATCGCGACCGCGGCGTCGACCGCGGCGAAGAGCAGGGCGAGGTTGCGGACGGCGCCGTTCTCGGCTGAGCCGAAGACGCTGGTGGTGAGGATCGTCGCGCCGATCACGACCCAGGCGGGGCGGGCGAGGCGGGTGCGCTCGGCGCTGAGGACGACCGCGGCCAGGGCCAGGAGCCAGACCATGTACTGGGTGCTGAGCACGCGGCTGGTGACGACCAGGGCCAGCACGACGGCGAAGACGAAGTCGCGGCTGACGTCGGCCGCGGCGAGGTCGGTGCGGCCGTCGCGGATCGCCTTCGCCCGCGCCCACCGCCAGGCAGCCGCCGCGGCGAGGGCGGCGAGGGTGAGGAGCGAGAGCAGGTCGGCGACGGTCCGCGCCGTGCCTGAGTCGATCTGCCAGGCGCCGAATTCGACCGCCCGCGGTGGCGCTTCGCCGCTCGCCATCTCCCAGAGGTCCCAGGGCAGCGTCGCCACCGCTTCCTCCTGTAACCCGCGGGCCCCGGCGTGGCCGAGGAAGGCGAAGGGGTCGCCGAGGAAGAGTGCGGTGCCGGCGCAGATCAGCGCGCCAACCCCGACCGCGACTCCCGTTGCGCCCAGCAGGCGCCGCCGGTCCCACTCGCCGAACAGCAGCACCACCGGCCAGATCTTGATCGCCGCGCCGAGCCCGACCAGCGCCCCGAACCAGTTCGGCCGCCGGTGGATCACCAGCAGCGCCGCGATCGCCAGCACCGACGGCACGAGGTCGAAGCGCAGCAGCGGCAGCCCGCCGAGCAGCGGCAGCCCCAGCAGCCAGACCCAGACGCCGGTGTAGTTGCCCGAGCGTCGCCCGAACCGCGCCAGCAGGACCAGGCCGGCGAGGTCGAAGGCCAGCATCAGCGCCAGGAACGCGTCGCCGTAGCTGGAGAAGCCGAGCGCCAGCCGCGGCACCAGCATCACCAGGGCCGCCCCCGGCGGGTACTGCCAGGCGTCGCCGCCGGGCAGCGTTCCCGAGTCGACCATGAGACGGGACCAGCCGTCGTAGCGGCCGACGTCCTGCCAGCGCAGCTCGTGGCCGTGGTCCCAGACGCCGACGTTGCCGAGCATCCAGGCGCTAGTCAGTGCCCAGATCCCGAGCCAGACCCACCACATGCGCCCGCCCCCGACGCTGCGGGCGCGATCCAGGACCCTTGCCATGCCCGCCAGTATCGCGGCAGCGCCTGCGCCGAGCCCACTCCCCGAAAGCCGTGGTTCCTTTGTCCTGCCTATGCGGACAAAGGAACCACGGGATTCGCACGCCAGGACCTCAACGCTGCCTCCGGCCCTGTTGTCGAGCAGCGCGGTGCTACTTGACCGTCAGCGTTCCTTCCATGCCGGCTTCGCGGTGGCCGGGCACGGTGCAGAAGAACTTGTAGGTGCCGGGGTTGAGTTCGACTTCGGTCGAGTCGGTGCCTTCGGAGATCGTTTCCGTCTGGCCGAGGACTTCGCCGTTCATCGTTTCGATCGCGACATCGTGGGGGACGGGCTGGGGGTTGGTGAAGTTGACCGTGACCTTGCCGGCCTTGGCGCTGGCGGTGTCGCTGGCGTAGGCGAGGCCGGTGGAGGCCGCTTCGATGTCGAGCGTCGAGGCCGAGCCGGCGCTGCCGCCTTCGGCCTTGCCGCCCCCTTCGGAGGTCGATTCGGTTGATTCGGCCGGCGCAGATTCCGCCGTCGATTCGGAGCTGGAGCTGGACGAACCGCCGCAGGCGGCCAGGGCCAGCGCAGCGAGGACCAGCATCAGGGCAACAGCGACCTTCTTCATGGCATTCCTTTCTCCCGGGGAAAAGCTCTGGATCAGCTTAACCCTCGCTACGCGACCGGCGCGGCGCCGGTTCAGCGGCCGTGGAACTCGGGCTTTTCACCGCCGAAGAAAGCCGTAACGCCGTTCAGCAGGTCCTCCGTGGCCATGCTGTCGGCGATCCCGTGCCGCTCCAGCTGCAGATGGTCGGCGATCCCGTTCTCGATGCTGACCCCGCAGAGCAGTTTCGCCATCCGCACGTAGTGCGGGGCCATCGCGCCCAGCTTCTCGGCTTTGGCCCGCGCCTTCTCCATCAGCTCCTCCGGCGCCACGACCTCGCTGACCAGTTTCTCGGCGAGCGCATCGGCGGCGCTCATGTTCGGGTCCTCGAGCAGCAGCTCCAGCGCCCGGCTGGGGCCGACGACGCGCGGCAGGAAGTAGGTCATGCCGCCGTCGGGAGAGGCGCCGATGCGGCCGTAGGCGGGGGCGAAGAAGGCCCGCTCGGAGGCGATCCGGATGTCGCAGGCGAGCGCCAGCGAGAAGCCGGCGCCGGCGGCCGGGCCGTTGACGGCGGCGATCACCGGGTAGGGGATGCGGCGCAGGTCGATGATCCCCTGATGCAGGACGTCGGCGCCGTGGCGGACGCTCGAGGGCAGGTCGACGTCGGCGGCTTCGGCGCCTTTCTTGAACCAGTTGATGTCGCCGCCGGCGCAGAAGGCGTTGCCCGAGCCGGTCACGATCAGCGCCCGCAGCGGCGCCAGGTCGGCGAGCCAGGAGAAGACGATCGGCAGCTCGGCGATCATCTCCGGGCTCATCGCGTTGAAGGCGTCGGGCCGGTTGAGCGTGAGCACGCCGACCTTGTCCTCGCCGAGCTCGAGCTCCAGCGTGTTCAGCTCCGGCGGCTTCGGATTCTCGCTGCTCATCGTTCCTCCCTCTCCCCGCCCTGCGGGCGACCTGATTGCCTGAGTGAGCCGCAGCCTACCCTTTGGTGCGATGGCCGACGCCGCCCCCGAGAACCAGGAGTTGTCGCGCGCACAACGGCTCGCCGAGCGCCGCCGCGAGCTGCCCGACGCCCCCGGCGTCTACCTCTTCTACGACGCCGCCGGAGAGCTGCTCTACGTCGGCAAGGCGCGCTCGATCCGCAAACGCGTCGCCTCCCACTTCTCCGGCGGCAACGCCCGCCTCACCTCGCGGATCGACCGCATCGACACCCTGGTCACCGCGACCGAGGCCGAGGCGCTGCTCGCCGAGCAGAGCTTCATCAAGCGCCACCGGCCGCACTTCAACATCCGCCTGCGCGACGACAAGTCCTACCCCTACGTCGCCGTCAGCCTCGACGAGGAGTACCCGCGGGTCTACTTCACCCGCGAGAAGCACCGCTCCGGCCGCGCCTACTTCGGCCCCTTTTCAAGCGCCAAGCGGGTGCGGGAGACGCTCGACCTGCTCGGCAAGCTGTTCCAGTTCCGTACCTGCGAGGGGGCCGAGCCGGGCCGCCGCTCGGGCAGCCCCTGCCTCGATTACTACATCAAGCGCTGCGGGGCGCCCTGCGTCGGCCACGTCAGCCAGGAGGAGTACCGGCGCAACATCGACGCGATCGTCGACTTCCTCTCCGGCCGCTACCGCCAGATCGAGCGCGAAGAGCAGCAGACGATGGCGGCGGCGGCCGAGGCCGAGGAATTCGAGCGGGCGGCGCTGCACCGCGACCGCCTGAAAGCGATCCGCTCGCTGTTCGAGCGCCAGCAGGTGGCCGGCGGCTCGGTCGGCACCGCCGACCTGATCGGGGTCGCGGTCGAGGGTGCCGACGCCAACGCCCAGGTCTTCCAGGTGCGCGACGGGATCCTCGCCGAGCGCCAGAGCTTCTACCTCGACAACCAGGGCGAGCGCGACCTCGCCGAGGTCGCCGAGGAGTTCATCGGCCAGTACTACTCGGCCTCGCCGGCGATGCCGGCGATGATCGTCGTCGGCCCCTATCTCGGGCGCGAGCGTGTTGCCCTGCTCTCGCAGGCGCTGAGCGAACGGCGCGGCTCGCCGGTCGAGGTCCGCGCCGCCGAGCGGGGCGACAAACGCCGCCTGCGCGAGCTCGCCGAGCGCAACGCCAAACTCGCCCTCGACCAGGACAAGCTGCGCCGCGAGCACCGCCGCGCCCGCCGGGTCGAGGCGCTCTCCTCGCTGCAGGCGGCGCTGGGGATGGAGGAGCTGCCGGTGCGGATCGAGGGCTTCGACATCTCGACGATCGGCGGCGAGCACACCGTCGCCTCGATGGTCGTCTTCGAGGGCGGGGCGACCAAGAAGGCGGACTACCGGCGGTTCAAAGTCCGCGGCGACCTGCGCGATCCCGACAGCGCCGCCGGGCCCGACGACTTCGCCTCGATGGAGGAGGTGCTCTCGCGACGGATGGCGCGCTACCTCGAACAGGCCGACCTCTCGCCGCACGACGGCAAGCGCGACGCCAGCTTCTCCTCGCTGCCCTCGCTGATCATGATCGACGGCGGCAAGGGCCAGCTCGCGGCCGGGATGCGCGCCCTGCAGCCGTTCGTCGAGCGCGGCGTCACCGTCGTCAGCCTCGCCAAGCGGGAGGAGGAGATCTACCTGCCGGGGCGTTCGCAGCCGCTCGACCTCGCCGCCGACAGCGAGGCCAACCAGCTCCTGCAGCGGGTCCGCGACGAGGCCCACCGCTTCGCGATCGAACATCACCGCGGCCGCCGCGACCGGGCGATGACCGGCTCGGTGCTCGACGAGCTGAAGGGAATCGGGCCGGCGCGCAAGCGGGCGCTGCTGCGGCATTTCGGCTCGCCGGAGCGTTTTCTCGCCGCCACCCGCGAGGAGCTCGAGTCAGTGCCCGGCCTGCCTGGCAAAGTGGGGCGTGAGATTCACGAGCAGCTCAACAGGATCGGCTGAGGCGATGACTGACAAGCACGTGCACCTGGTTGTGATCACCGGCCACTCCGGGGCCGGCAAGTCGGAAGCGATCGCCGCCTTCGAGGACGGCGGCTACTTCTGCGTCGACAACCTGCCGCCGCGGATGATCGGCAGCCTCGGCGAGCTCTTCCGCCACGAGGGCAGCGGCGTCGAGCGGGCGGCGATCGTCTCCGACGTGCGCGGCGGCGAGTACTTCGAGGACCTGGTCGAGGTCCTCGACGACCTCAGCGGCGACGGCCTGCGGCCGACCGTCCTCTTCCTCGAGGCCGACGAGGAGACGCTGCTCGACCGCTACAAGGAGACGCGCCGGCGCCACCCGCTGGCGCCGGAAGGGCGGATCGTCGACGGGATCCGGCTCGAGCGCGCGCGGCTGGCGCCGCTGCGCGAGCGCGCCGACGTCGTGATGGACACCAGCGACCTGACCGGCGCCGAGCTGCGCCGCCGCATCGCCGAGGAGATGCTGGGCGAAGAGGAGGGCGGCAAGCTGGCGCTGACCCTGCTCACCTTCGGCTTCAAAAACGGGCCGCCGCGCGACGCCGACCTCACCCTCGACGTCCGCTTCCTGCCCAATCCGCACTACGACCTCGAGCTGCGGCCGCTGACCGGGATGGACGCCGCGGTCCGCGCCTACGTCGAGTCGGGCACCCAGGCGGGCGAGTTCTACGGTCGCCTGCTGCCGCTGCTGGAGTTCCTCGTCCCCGCCTACGTCGCCGAGGGCAAGAGCCATCTGACGATCGCGATCGGGTGCACCGGCGGCCGCCACCGCTCGGTCACCGTCGCCGACCGCATCCGCCGCGACCTCGCCGGCCGCGACGACGTCATCGTCCGCGTCAAGCACCGCGACGTCGAGCTCGATTAGCCGCGAACCCTAGAATCGCTCGGCTTTGGCCGAACCTGTCATTTCGATTCGAGGTCTGCGGATGTCCTACGGCGAAACCGAGGCCGTCCGCGGCATCGACCTCGAGGTGATGCCGGGCGAAGTCTTCGCCTTCCTCGGCCCCAACGGCGCCGGCAAGACGACGACGGTCGAGATCCTCGAGGGCTACCGGCGGCGGACCGGGGGAGAGGTGACGGTGCTGGGGGAGGACCCGCAGCGCGCCGGGCGGGCCTGGCGCGAGCGGATCGGGATCGTCCTGCAGAGCTGCCGCCTCGACCCCTACCTGACCGTGCGCGAGTCGCTGGCGCTCTACGCCGGCTACTTCCACCGCTCGCGGCCGATCGACGAGGTGATCGCCCTGGTCGGGCTCGAGGGCAAAGCCGACGAGCGCGCCCGCAAGCTCTCCGGCGGCCAGCAGCGGCGCCTGGACGTCGGCATGGCGCTGGTCGGCGACCCCGAGCTGCTCTTCCTCGACGAGCCGACGACCGGGTTCGACCCCTCGGCCCGGCGCCAGGCCTGGGACGTGATCGCCGGCCTCCGCGACCTCGGCAAGACGGTCTTCCTCACCACCCACTACATGGACGAGGCGCAGCGCCTCGCCGACACGGTGACGATCATCTCCGGCGGCGAGATCGTCGCCCGCGGCACTCCCGAAGACCTCGGCGAACGCGAGCAGGGGGCGGCGACGATCCGCTACCGCCGCGACGGCGAGGAGGTGACCGTGGAGACGGACACGCCGGTGCAGACTCTGCACGAGCTGACCGGCGAGGCGCTGGCGCGGGGCGAGGACCTCGACGGGCTGGAAGTGACGCGGCCGACGCTCGAGGACGTCTACCTCGAGCTGACCGCGGCCGGCGAGAGCGAGGGGGGAGGCGAATGAACGCCCTGGCCCTCGTCGCCCACCAGTTCCGCTACGACCAGAAGGCGTTCTGGCGCAACCCGGCCTCGGTCTTCTTCACCGTGATGTTCCCGGTCGTGCTGCTGCTGATCTTCGGCGCCGTCTTCGGCGGCAAGCACGTCGAAGTCGGCCACGGCGTCGCGATCAAGACGACGACCTACTACGTGCCGGCGATCATCACCCTCTCGGTGATCTCGGCGACGATGCAGAGCCTGGCGATGTCGCTGGTGATCGCCCGCGAAGACGGCCGCCTCAAGCGCAGCCGCGGCACGCCGATGCCGCCCTGGGTCTTCATCGCCGGCCGCGTCGGCAACTCGATCGTCGTCGCCCTGCTGATGCTGGTCCTGATCGCGGCGATCGGCCGCCTGCTCTTCTCGGTCCCGATCCCCTGGGGCGAGCTGCCGGCGGTGCTGGTGACGCTGGTGATCGGCGCCGCCTGCTTCTGCTGCCTCGGCATCGCCCTCACCGCCGCGATCCCCTCGCAGGACGCGGCCGCCCCGATCGTCAACGCCCTGCTGCTGCCGCTCTACTTCCTCTCCGGCATCTTCATCCCCGAGGACGAGCTCTCCGGCAGCGTGATCAGCTTCGCCAACCACTTCCCGGTCCGCGACTTCTTCGAGGCCTTCTTCCACGCCTACATCCCCGCCGCGCCCGGCTCCGGCCTCGACTGGGGCAACCTCGCGGTGGTCGCGATCTGGGGCGTGGTCGGGCTTCTCCTCGCAATCAGATTCTTCCGCTGGACCCCGCGTGGCGGCTGAGCCACCGGAATTACCTATAGCCTCCCTATCCCCATGCTTCATCACGTCCTCCTTGAGGTCTCCGACCTCGACCGCAGCGCGGCCTTCTACGACTCGATGCTGGCCCCGCTGGGGTGGCGGCGGCATTTCGAGGAGGACCAGACGATCGGCTGGGGCATCGCCAAGCCCGTCTTCTTCATCGCCGCGCATCACGAACCGCGTCCCGGCTTCGGATTGCTCAGCTTCTCGGCTCTCGGCATCGTCGCCGTCAAGGCCGCCTGGGAGGGCGGGCTGAACGGCGGCGGCGTCAGCGTCAGCGAGCCCGGGCAGCGGCGCTCGCACGGCTCCGGCTCCTACTCGGCGTTCTTGCAGGACCCGGACGGCTACGAGATCGAGATCACGATCGGCTCGGACTAGCCGCCTCCAAAGGGATGTGGCAAACCCGCAGCGTCCGGGCCCGGCGAGTTCATAAGATCGACCCCCCAAAACGACTCCAGGAGGAATGACCCCATGGCTGTGAAGGTCGGCATCAACGGTTTCGGACGCATCGGGCGCAACGTCTTCCGCGCGGCGCAGGCGGCGGGCGCGGACCTCGAGTTCGTCGCCGTCAATGACCTGGTCGACGCGGCCACGATGGCCAACCTTCTCAAGTACGACTCGGTCCTGGGCCGTTTCCCGGGCACGGTCGAGGCCGGCGACGGCGCCCTCGTCGTCGACGGCAAGGAGATCAAGCTCCTCTCCGAGCGCGACCCCGCCGCGCTGCCCTGGGGCGAGCTCGGCGTCGACGTCGTGATCGAGTCGACCGGCTTCTTCACCAAGCGCGAGGACGCCGCCAAGCACCTCGAGGCCGGCGCCAAGAAGGTCATCATCTCCGCCCCGGCGACCGAACCGGACGTCACCGTCGCCCTCGGCGTCAACTTCGACACCTACGACCCCGAGAGCCACCACGTCATCTCCAACGCCTCCTGCACCACCAACTGCCTGGCGCCGCTGGCCAAGGTCCTGCACGAAGCATTCGGGATCGAGCAGGGCCTGATGACGACGATCCACGCCTACACCGCCGACCAGCGCCTGCAGGACATGCCGCACAAGGACCCGCGCCGCTCGCGCGCCGCCGCGCTCAACCTGATCCCGACGACGACCGGCGCCGCCAAGGCCGTCGGCCTCGTGCTGCCGGAGCTGAACGGCAAATTGAACGGGTTCTCGATGCGCGCCCCGGTCCCGACCGGCTCCGCCGTCGACCTCGTCTTCACCACGCCGAACCCGCTCGAGCCCGCCCAGATCAACGCGGCTCTGAAGGCGGCCGCCGAGGGGCCGCTGCAGGGGATCCTCGACTACACCGAGGACCCGATCGTCTCCACCGACATCGTCGGCGACCCGCACTCCTCGATCGTCGACGCGCAGTCGACGATGGTGATCGGCGACGGCCGCATGGCCAAGGTGATCTCCTGGTACGACAACGAGTGGGGCTACTCCAACCGCTGCGTCGAGCTGGCCGGCAAGGTCCTGCCGTAGCGGCGGCGAGGCCGGTCTGATGGCGGGCTTCTCGAAGGCGAGCGTCCGCGACGCGGCGGTCGGTGGCCGCCGCGTCCTCGTCCGGGTCGACTTCAACGTCCCGCTCGAGGACGGCGAGGACGGCGAGCGCGTCGTCGCCGACGACACCCGGATCCGGGCGGCGCTGCCGACGATCGAGCTGCTGCGCGAGCGCGGCGCCGCGGTGATCCTCGTCTCCCACCTCGGCCGCCCCGGCGGCAAGGTCGACCCCGCCTACTCGATGGCGCCGGTCGCCAAGCGGCTCTCCGAGCTGCTGGGGACCGAGGTGAAGCTCGCCTCGGGGGTGGTCGAGGGCGACGTCGACCTGACCTGCGGCGCGCTCGGGCCCGGCGACGTGCTGCTGCTCGAGAACGTCCGCTTCGAGCCGGGAGAGACGAAGAACGACCCGAAGCTGGCCGAAAGCCTCGCCACCCTGGCCGACCTCTACGTCAACGACGCTTTCGGCGCCGCCCACCGCGCCCACGCCTCGACCGCCGGCGTCGCCGAGCACATCCCCGGCTACGCCGGGCTGCTGCTCGAGCGCGAGGTGACCGAGCTGAGCTCGGTGATCGAGTCGCCGCGGCGGCCCCTGGTCGTCGTCCTCGGCGGCGCCAAGGTCTCCGACAAGATCGGCGTCATCGACCGCTTCCTCGACGTCGCCGACAAGATCCTGATCGGCGGCGCGATGGCCTTCACCTTCTTCCGCGCGCAGGGCGTCGGGACCGGCGACTCGCTGGTCGAGGAGGACGGCATCCCGCTCGCCGAGCAGGCGCTGGCCCGTTCCCAGGAGGAGGGCAGCGCCGAGATCGTGCTCCCCGTCGACCTCGTCCTCGGCCGCAGCTTCGACGCCGACACCGAGCGCCGCGAGAGCGACGGGACCGAGGTTCCCGACGGCTGGATGGGCCTCGACATCGGCCCGCGCAGCGCCGAGCTCTATGCGCAGGCGGTGGCCGCTGCCGGCACCGTGCTCTGGAACGGCCCGATGGGTGCCTTCGAGATGGAGCCCTTCGCCGCCGGCACCCGCGCCGTCGCCGAGGCCGTTGCCGAGACCGCGGCGACGACCGTCGTCGGCGGCGGCGACTCGGTCGCGGCGCTGAAGCAGTTCGGCCTCGCCGATCGGGTCGACTGGCTTTCGACCGGCGGCGGCGCCTCGCTGGAGCTGTTGGAGGGAAAGAAGCTGCCCGGGGTCGAGGCCCTGATCGACGCCAAGGAGACGAACTAGACCATGAGCCGCACGCCCTACATCGCCGCCAACTGGAAGATGAACAAGACCGTCGCCGAGGCGGCCGAGTTCGTCGACGCGCTGCTGCCGCGGATCGCCGCGACCCAGAACGACGTCGTGCTTTGCCCGCCGTTCACGGCGCTCTCGGAGGTCGTCCAGCGCCGCTACGGGACCGCGGTCAAGGTCGCCGCCCAGAACATGCACGAGGAGGACTCGGGCGCCTTCACCGGCGAGGTCTCGGCGCCGATGCTGGTCGAGCTCGACGTCGAGGCGGTCGTCCTCGGCCACTCCGAGCGCCGCCAGTACTTCGGCGAGACCGACGAGGCGCTGGCCCGCAAGGTCCCCGCCGCGCTGGCCGCGGACCTGGAGCCGATCCTCTGCGTCGGCGAGAGCGAGCAGGCACGCGAGGCCGGCGAGACCGAGACGGTGCTGGAGCGCCAGCTGCAGGCCGACCTGGCCGCGGTCGAGTCGGGCGACATCGCCCGCGTCGTCGTCGCCTACGAGCCGATCTGGGCGATCGGCACCGGCGCCACCGCGACTCCGGAGCAGGCGCAGGAGGCCTGCGCCTTCATCCGCGACGTGCTGCGCATGCGCGGCGCCGCGGCTGAGGAGGTGCGGATCCTCTACGGCGGCTCGGTCAAGGCGGGCAACGCCGCCGAGCTGCTGGCGCTGCCGGACGTCGACGGCGCCCTGGTCGGCGGTGCCTCGCTCGACGCGGAGGAATTCGCCGCGATCGTCGACGCGGCATGATGGCAGCATGACGCCGCTGTTCCCCGCGCTGACGCTGGTCATCCTCGATGGCTGGGGCCTGGCGCCGCCGGGGCCGGGCAATGCGATCTCGCTCGCCCAGACGCCCGTCTTCGACCGCCTCTGGGGTCAGTACCCGCACACCCAGCTCTCAGCCCAGGGCCGCGACGTCGGCCTCCCCGACGGGCAGATGGGGAACTCCGAGGTCGGCCACCTGAACCTCGGCGCCGGCGCGATCGTCAAGCAGGACCTGGCGCGGATCGACGACGCCGTCGCCGACGGCAGCTTCTTCGAGAACGAGGTGCTGCTGGCCGCCTGCGAGCGGGCGCGCAACAGCCCGCGCGGCCGCCTGCACCTGCTCGGGCTCGTCTCCGACGGCGGCGTCCACTCCGGCTGGGAGCACATCGAGGCCTGCGTCGAGCTCGCCGCCCAGGAGGGCGTCCCCGACCTCGTCGTCCACGCCTTCACCGACGGTCGCGACACGCTGCCCCACGGCGGCCGCGAGTACCTCGCCGAGCTCGAGCGCTGGCTGCGCCACGCCGGCCGGATCGCCACCGTCGGCGGCCGCTACTACGGGATGGACCGCGACACGCGCTGGGAGCGGACCAAGCTCGCCTACGACGCGATCGTCCACGCCGAGGGGCTGCGCGCGGCCACCGCCGCGGAGGCGATCGAGGCCTCCTACGAGCGCGGCGAGACCGACGAGTTCGTCAAGCCGACGGTGATCGGCGACTACGACGGCGCCGCCGCCGGCGACGTCGCGATCTTCTTCAACTTCCGCCCCGACCGCGCCCGCCAGATGAGCCGCGCCCTCGCCGAGCCCGGCTTCGACGAGTTCCCTCGCGCCGGCGCCGCGCCGCTCGACCTGACGACGATGACCGAGTACCGCAAGGGCTGGCCCTACCCGGTCGCCTTCCCCGAGCAGCGGCCGGCGACGACCCTGGCGGCGACGATCGCCGCCGCCGGCGGTCAGCAGCTGCACGTCGCCGAGACCGAGAAGTACGCCCACGTCACCTACTTCTTCAACGGCGGGGTCGAGCAGGAGTACGAGGGGGAGGAGCACTGCCTGGTCGAATCCCCGCGCGACGTCGCCACCTACGACGAAAAGCCGGAGATGAGCGCCGCCGGCGCCGCCGAGACCTTCGTCGAGCACTGGCAGAAGGGCACCTACCGGTTCGGGATCATCAACTTCGCCAACCCCGACATGGTCGGCCATACCGGCGTCATCCCCGCTGCGGTCGCCGCCGTCGAGACGGTCGACGCCCAGCTCGGCAAGGTGATCGACGCCGTCCTCGCCAAGGGCGGCGCCTGCCTGGTCACCGCCGACCACGGCAACTGCGACCACATGCTCGAGCCCGACGGCTCGCCCAACACGGCCCACTCGCTCAACCCGGTGCCGCTGATCGTCACCGCCGAGGGGGTCGAGCTGCGCGACGGCGGCATCCTCGCCGACGTCGCCCCGACCGCGCTGGCGTTGCTCGGCATCCCGCAGCCGGAGGCGATGACCGGCCGCTCGCTGATCGCCTAGCGCCCGCGGCGCGTTTCGGCGGGACCAGCGCGGGAGGGGAGGGTGCTCGCCACCCTCCATGGGCAGGTAGGGCGGCGAGCACCCCCCTCCCGGGTCAAGGTGTGGGAGGCACGTGGCGTGCGGATCCCGTGGTTCCTTATGGACCTATGTGGTCCGGAAGGAACCACGCGATGGAGATTCGGGCCGTCTCCTCATCCCGTGGTTCCTTATGGAACCAGGAGGTCCGAAAGGAACCACGACTTCTCGGGGCGGGGCTTCGGGGCGGGCGGGCCGGCGCACCTACCTGCCCTGTGGGTGCGTCGGGCCGCCCGCCGTACCTCGGGCGGGCAGCGGAAGTAGCTGGCGCCGCATACGCTGCTGGCCGTGAGAGACGACCCGCAGCGACTCAGGTTCGAGATCGAGGCCCGCGACGGCGGCGCCCGCGCGGGCGTCATCCATACCGCCCACGGGCCGATCGAGACGCCGGCCTTCATCCCGCTGGCGACCAAGGGCAGCGTGCGCGGGCTCGACGTCGACGAGGTGGCGGCGCTCGGCTACCAGCTGATCCTCGGCAACACCTACCACCTGTTCGTCTCGCCGGGGGCCGAGCGGATCGCCAACGCCGGCGGCCTGCACGGCTTCACCGGCTGGGAGCGGGCCTTCATCACCGACTCCGGCGGCTTCCAGGTCTTCTCGCTCGCCCACGGCGGCGTCGCCAGCGAGGTCAAGGGCAGCGGTCGCAGCGGCGGCCACGAGGCGATCGTCGAGATCAGCGAGGAGGGCGCCCGCTTTCGCTCCTATCGCGACGGCACCGAGCTGTTCCTCTCGCCCGAGGTCTCGATGAGCGTGCAGGCGGCGCTCGGCGCCGACATCGCGCTCGCCTTCGACGAGTGCACCCCGTTCCACGCCGACCGCGACTACACCGCCCGCTCGACCGAGCGCACCCACCGCTGGCTCGACCGCTGCCTGGCCTGGCACGAGCGCGAGGGACCGGCGCGCCAGGCGGTCTTCGGCATCGTCCAGGGCGGCGTCCACGAGGATCTGCGGCGCGAGTCGGCCGAGTTCGTCGCCGCCGCCGGGGTCGACGGGCTGGCGATCGGCGGCACCCTCGGCCGCGACAAGGAGGAGATGGCGGCGGTGCTGGGGATGACCGCGCCGCTCCTGCCCGAGGCGGCGCCCAAGCACCTGCTCGGAATCGGCGAGATCGACGACCTGCTCGGCGGCGTCGCCCTCGGCCTCGACGTCTTCGACTGCGCCGTGCCGACCCGGCTCTCCCGCCACGGCGTCGCCCTGGCGCCGAGCCCCGAGACCCGCTGGCGCCTGGACCTGCGCAAGGCGGGCTGGGAGGGAGACCGCGAGCCGCTCGTCGCCGGCTGCCCCTGCCCCGCCTGCACCCGCCACGACCGCGACTACCTCAGCTACCTCTCGCGCGCCGAGGACCTGACCGCGGTGCGGCTGATCGTCCTCCACAACCTCACCTACATGCACGAGCTGACGCGCCACGCCCGCACCGCGATCGAAGCCGGCCGCTTCGACGCCTACCGCGCCGCCGTCCTCGCCGGCGCCACCCCCTGGGACGCTCTCGCTGGCTGACGGGACGATTTCGGGCGATATGCGCCCGTTTTCGTCCCGTCGGCCGTCCCGGCTATTCCTTCTTGTTCTTGTCGACTAGTTCCTTGAACTCTTCGACGACCTTGTCGACGGTGTCGCCGGCGACCTTGGTGATGTGGACGCCGGCCGCCTTGTCGGTGGTGACGATCACCGCCGTCGCGACTGCGGCGGCGACGAGGATCAGCGCCAGCGCCGCCAGCACGAAGCGCATGAAACGGGAGAAGGCGGAGCGCTTCTTCTTCGGCGCCGCGATCGCGACCGGGGCCGGGGCGACCGGGGCAGGGGCGACGCGCGGGGCCGGGCGCCGGGTCGGCGAGGCCGGCCGGTACTCGGTCTGCGCCGTGGTCCGCTCGAGGTGGCGGGTGGCGGCGGTCTCCTCGCCGATCACGCGGGTCCGCGGCGTCGGCTCGCCTTCGGCCGGCAGCGTCACGTCCTCGCCTTCGAGGCCCAGGCGCAGGCCGGTGGCGAGCTCGTCGGCGCTGGCGTAGCGCCGGTTCGGGTCGCCCTCCAGCGCGCGCAGGACGGCGGCGCTCAGCGGCTGCGGCACCTCGGAGTTGTAGGTGCTCGGCGGCAGCGGCTTCTCGTTCTGCTGGCGCACCGCCAGCTCGGCCAGCGAGGAGCCCTCGTAGGGCAGGCGGCCGGTGAGGAACTGGTAGAGGACGACGCCGAGCGCGTAGACGTCGGTTGCCGGCGTCGCCTCCTCGCCGCGCACCTGCTCGGGCGCCAGGTAGGCGGCGGTGCCGACGACCGAGCCGACCTGGGTGATCCGCGTCTGCTCGATCGCCCGCGCGATCCCGAAGTCGGTCAGCTTCACGGTCATCTCGCCGCCGCCGACCGGGCCGCCGACGATCATCAGGTTGCCCGGCTTGACGTCGCGGTGGATGATCCCGCGCCGGTGCGCGTAGTCGAGCCCGGCGCAGGCCTGGATCCCGATCTCGGCCGCGATCTCGGGGTCGACCGGGCCCTGGCGCTGCAGGATCTGCGCGCCCGAGCGACCCTCGACGTACTCCATGACGATGTAGTGGCGGCCATCGTCGACGCCGGTGTCGTAGACCTGGACGATGTTGGGGTGGATCAGCTTCGCCACCGCCAGCGCCTCGCGCTTGAAGCGGGCGACGAAGCGCTCGTCGTCGGACAGGTGCTCGGCGAGGATCTTGACCGCGACGGTGCGCTCGAGGATGCGGTCGGTCGCCTTGTAGACGTTCGACATCCCGCCTGATCCCAGGCGCTCACCGGTCTCGTACCTGCCCGAAAGCGTTCCAGCCTCCATCAAGCTCTATTCCACTGCCTGGCCGGGCCCGATGCCGCCCGAGGGCGGTTCGGTTTCTTCAGCCGGCGGTTCGGTTTCTTCCTGTTTTTCGTGCCCGGGCGTTTCGTTTTCTTCAGCCGGCTGCGGTTCTTCCTTTTCCGGCTTCTGCTTTTCGGGCTTTTCCTTGCCTTCGTGCTTCGGCTTTTCTTCTGCTTCTTCGGCTCTTTCGAGTTCTTCGAGTTCTTCGTTCGGTTCTTCGGCTTCTTCGGGTTCTTCTTCACAACCGGAAACCACTTCACCGAGGTGCGATGCGGCGTCGCTCAGCGCTTCCTTCAGTTCGCTGTCGACGCCCTGCAGCGATTCCACCTCGGCGCCGACTTCTTCGACCGCTTCTTCGGCGCCGGCGCAGTTGTTTTCGGCGACCAGTTCGCGCACGCGGTCGAGGTTGGTGTTGATCTCGCTCGCCGTCGTGCCCGGGAGCAGGTCGGAGCCGCCCCCGCAGGCGGCGGCGCCCAGCGCCAGCGCCAGAGCGAGCGTTACGGCTATCGACGATGCGCGAAAACGGCCCATGATTCGAGTCTAGAGAACGGTCTTGAAGGCGGATTTAGCCTGCATTTGTGCGTCATTAGCGGCCTATTTGCAGACGCTCAGCAAGTGAGGTCGGGAGGCCCGCGGCGAGGATTGCGCCGGCCGCTGCGGCGATGTCGTAGGGAACGCGGTGGAAGCGACCCGTCCACTCTGTCAGGTCGAGCTCGAGCCAGGCGGCGCGGGGGTCGCCGTCGCGTGGCTGGCCGACGCTGCCGGGGTTGAGCAGCCAGGCGCCGTCGTCGAGGTCGAGCAGCGCTCCGTCGCCCGCCTGGGCGCCGTGCGCGTAGGCGCGGCGCGGGCCGCCCTGGGGCCGGGTGAAGAAGAGGGCGACGTGCGAGTGGCCGATCAGCCCGATCCGCTCGCGCTGGGCGTCGAGGCCGGCTTCGGCCTGGTCGATCGAGAGCACGTACTCCCAGACCGGGTCGCGCGGGGAGGCGTGGAAGAGGCCGAAGCCCTCATGCTCGAGCGCCGGCGTCAGGCCGGCGAGGAACTCGGTCGTCGCCGGCTCGGCGTTGGCCCGCGTCCACTCGACCGCCGCCTTGGCGGTCGGCGAGAAGGAGGAGACGTCGAGTTCGCCCAGCACGGCGAGGTCGTGGTTGCCGACCAGGCTGACCTCGCAGCGCTCGCGGACGAGCGTCGTGCAGGCGTCGGGATCGGCGCCGTAGCCGACCAGGTCGCCGAGGCACCAGATGCGCTCGATGCCGGCCGCCTCGACCGCCTCGAGCACGGCTTCGAAGGCGGGCAGGTTGGAGTGGATGTCGCTGACTACTGCTACGCGCAAGCGGCCAGCGTAACGCGGGCGCGCTTCGGTCCTCAGACACTTACGATTGACCCGTGACCGCCACCGATTCGATCAGCCAGCTTCGCGGCGCCGTCGAGGCCGCCGCCCGCGCTCTGCGCGACGGCGAGAAGACCGAGCCGCCTCCCACCCTCGACCGGCCGCCGAAGTCCGAGCTCGGCGACTACAGCTCCAACGCAGCGATGCTGTTGGCGGGGCCGCTGGGCGACAACCCGCGCGCCGTGGCCGAGCGCCTGCGCGAGGTGCTCGAAGGCGACCTCGGCGCCGAGAACCTCGACCGGATCGAGGTCGCCGGCCCCGGCTTCGTCAACTTCTTCCTCTCCGACCGCTGGTATGAGCGGGCGCTCGCCTCACTTGCCACCGGCGAGGGCCTGCGGCCGTTGCCGGCGGCGGCACCGGAGCGGGTCCTGGTCGAGTTCGTCTCCGCCAATCCGACCGGGCCGCTGCACGTCGGCGGTGCCCGCCACGCCGCTTACGGCGACTCGCTGGTGCGGCTGCTGCAGGCGGTCGGCCACCAGGTCGAGCGCGAGTTCTACGTCAACGACGCCGGCGCCCAGGTCGGCCGCTTCGCCGACTCGATCCGGGCGCGGATGGAAGGCGAGCAGCCGCCCGCGGACGGCTATGCCGGCGGCTACGTGGTCGAGATCGCCGAGCGGATCGCCGACGAAGGCGGCCGCGGGCTCGACCGCGAGCAGCTCGGCCTGCGCGGGATCGCGCTCGTTCTCGACGGCGTGCGGGCGACGCTGGAGCGCTTCGGCGTCCGCTTCGACGTCTGGGCCTCCGAGCGGGCGCTATATGACCGCGGCGAGGTCGAGTCGGCGCTGGCCACGCTCGAGCAGGCGGGGCACGTCTACCGCAGCGAGGGCGCGGTCTGGCTGCGGACGACGACCTTCGGCGACGACAAGGACCGGGTCCTGTTCAAGGCCGACGGCGACCCGACCTACTTCACCGCCGACATCGCCTACCACTGGGACAAGCTGCAGCGCGGCTTCGACCGCCTCGTCGACGTGCTCGGCGCCGATCACCACGGCTACGTGGCGCGGCTACGGGCCGGGATCGCCGCGCTCGGCGGCGACCCCGACGCCTTCGAGGCGCTGATCATGAGCCTCGTCCACATCGTCGAGGGCGGCGAGCGGGCGCAGATGTCGAAGCGCAGCGGCGACTTCGTCAGCCTCGACGAGCTGCTCGACGACATCGGCGTCGACGCGACCCGCTGGTTCATGCTCTGGCGCAGCATCGACACCACGATCGACATCGACCTGAAGCTGGCCCGCAGCCAGTCGAACGAGAACCCCGTCTACTACGTGCAGTACGCCCACGCGCGGATCGCCAGCATCCTGCGCAAAGCGGGGGTGGGGGAGGAGGAGGCCGCGGCCCGGCTCGGCTCGGAGGCGCGCGCGACCCCCTTCGAGCCGAGCGAGAAGGCGCTGGTCAAGCGCCTGCTCGAGTTCCCCGGCCAGGTCGCCGATGCCGCCGCGCGGCGCGCTCCGCACCGGATCTGCGCCTATTCGACCGCGATCGCCGCTGACTTCCACGGCTTCTACCGCGACTGCAAAGTCGTCGGCGCCGAGGGTGAGGGAGTCGAGGCCTCGCGGCTGGCGCTGTGCCTGGCGGCGAAACGGGCGATCGCCGAATCACTCGGGCTGCTCGGCATCTCGGCGCCCGAGCGGATGTGATGCGGGGCGGCCGGCGCAGGCTGCCCGTCCTCGGCGAAGTCGCCGGCCCCGCCGCCGGCCCCGACCGCCCCTGGTCGCTTTCGAGCAGTGACCTGGAGGCGCTGAAAGCCGCGCACGAGCGCCTCGGGGACAGCGGCGTCGTGCTCGTCAGCGGCGAGCACGTCGCCGCGATCCAGACGCTCGCCGTCGGGCTCGCCGCCGTCGCCGCCGCGGCCGGGCGCCGCACCGTGCTGGTCGACGCCGAGCTCGAGGGGGCCTCGCTGGCCGCTGCGGTTGGCCTGGCATCGATGCCAGGCATGCACGAGTACCTGCGCTGGGAGGCGACGCCGCAGCAGGTCGTCCAGCCGCTGGCGCTGGCCGGGCCGGCGGCGGCACCCGGCGCCGAGCCGCTGGCGTTCGTCGCCGCCGGCCGCGCCGCCGCCGACCCCGCGACCCTGCTCGGCCTGCAGAGCTTTCGCCACATGAGCGCCAAGCTGCGCTCCGCCTACGAGCTGGTCGTGATCGCGGCGCCGCCGCTGGGCGCGCCGGCAGCGCTGGCCGCGCTTGCGGTCGAGGCCGACGCGGCGCTGCTGGCGCTCGGCACCGAGCAGGCCGGAGCCGGTGAGCGGCGGGCGCTGGCCAAGGAGTTGCGCCGGCTTGGCGCCGAGCCGCGCGGCGCCGTCGTCGTTCAGAGGTCGTAGCGCCCGAGGTCTTCGTCGAGCCGCTCGTTGTCGGCGGCGCTGGGGCCGGTGGGAACGGGCCGCGAGCCGTTCTCGCCACCCCCGCCGCCCGAGCGACGCCAGCGGACGACGCCGAAGGCGAGGGCGATGGCCGCGAGCGCGAAGGCGACGATCGGGACCAGGTAGGCGGAGAGGCTGAAGCCAGAGCCCTGCGGCAGCGCCAGCACGGCGTCGCCGTACTCGGCGACCAGCGCATCCTTGATCTCGGCCTTGGTCTTGCCGGCGGCGATCAGCCGCTTGATGAAGGCCTTCTCGCGCTGGGCCTGCGGCGATTCGGCGAGTTCGAGCAGGGTGCCGCAGACCGGGCACATCACTTCCGATTCGATCGCGTGCTGGTTGGTCTTCGGTTCCGCCGCGGCGGTCGCCGGCGGACCCGCCAGCAGCAGCGCCGCGAGGCCGAGCAGGACGATCTGCAGCCGCCGCCCGCTCACGACTCGGCCGGCAGCATCGGGGCGACTTCCGCTTCCAGGATTTCCTCGTCGACCGGGCCGACGAAGACGCCCGCGACCTTGCCCCGCGGGTTGACCAGGAAGTTCTCGGGGACGCCCGTGGTGCCGTATTCGTGGGCCATCTCCCCGTCGCCGTCGCGCAGCTGCGGGTAGCTCAGTTCGAACTTGTCGGCGAAGGCGCGCCCGTCGCCGCTGAGGTCGCGGGTGTCGATCCCCAGCACCGTGAACCCCTTGTCGCCGTGGCGCCGCTGGAATTCCTCCAGCGCCGGCGCCTCCGCCCGGCAGGGCACGCACCAGGAGGCCCAGAAGTTGACCAGCACCCACTTGCCGCGGTAGTCGGCGAGCGACCCCTTGCCGCCGCCTTCCAGCCGCGGCAGCGCCGGGTCCGGCGCCACGTCGCCGACCGCCACCCGCGAGGACCCATGGCTGACCAGCCCATAGACGAGCAGGCCGACGACGGCCAGCACGGCGAGCACGGCGATGGAAGAGCGGACGCTCACAGGGCCGTGAACGATAGATATCGCCGCCCCGCCGCGGTCTCCTCGCTCCGCCGGCCCCAGCGAATAGGATGGCGCCGTGCTGATCTGGTTCATCGTCGCCGTCGTCGTCCTGATCGTGGGCGCCGGGCTCGTCTTCGGCCGCGGCCGCCTCCGCGGCTAGCGACCGATTCCGCGTAAGATCGCCGCAGCGCGGACGTAGCTCAGTTGGTAGAGCGCAAGCTTCCCAAGCTTGAGGTCGCGGGTTCGACCCCCGTCGTCCGCTTCGGGGCGGTTGCCCCCACGTCGAAGGGCTTCGCGAAGACGGCGAGTCTCTCGCGATGGGCATCGGGCGCCGAATCGCGCTGGTGGTGCCGCTCCACGAGGAGCTCCGGAAGGGCACCCTCGCATGCGTCCTGCGCGACGCCGGTCTGGGGCTCGACGATTTGCAGCGCCTTTTGGCGTAGGGAGCCATTGGCTTCAGGGACCACCGGGCACGGAAAGGTGCGGAGCAAGGGAGTAAAGGGACCACCGCTGAGAGGAGATGGCGGCCGCGAGTGCTGCTTTCACGCGGGAGCGGAAGTGAATTCGGCCGCCGAAAAGGACACACTTCGACGTGGGAGTGCAACATGCGGCGGCGTTCGCCGATTAACAAGCTATCTTCGAGATGTGGAGGAGCGAATCTCGATGCCAATCTCGCTCGACAGCGACCGCTTCCTGCGCCGCGCCTGCTCAGCCTGTGATCGCGAGTTCAAGGTCCTTTACACCGACGACGAGACCGAGGTCACCGAGCCTCACGAACTCGGCTACTTCTGCCCCTACTGCGGAGTGCAGTTCCCCCCGGGCGAGGCATGGTCGACTGAGGCGCAGCTCGAGTACGCAAAGGCCGTTGCCCTCAGTTGGACTGCTGGCCAGCTCACCAGCGAGTTCTCGAAGCTAAATCGGCGCGGCAGCGGCATCACTTTCGAGCCTTCGAAGCAAGCCTCGACCCCGTCGGAGCCGCCAATCGAGCCCGACGACATGTTGCGTGTCGATTTTGAATGCCACCCGACCGATCCACTCAAAGTGCTCGAGGGCTGGGACAAGCCCGTCCACTGTCATATCTGCGGCGAGACGAATTGAGAGAATCGATCAGCGTCGCGTCGGTGCGTTAGCTGCAAAGGACTCGAGGCCCCTCGCGGTGTGCTCGACCAACCAGTCGATCGCCTTCTCGATCGCCGCCTCGACCCCGATGCTCTCGACCGGAACCGAGATCGTCTCCATCGTCCAGTAGCCATCGTGCCGCTCGTCTCCGGATAACCGACGTCGACGTAGCCGTGGATCCTGAGCTCACCGTCCTCGAACACCTCGACTCCACGGCCGACCCGCAGCGCATAGCGGATGGCCGGATCGCCCGCCGAGATGCTGCTGGTGCGGTAGAGCTGCTTAATCCACTCCTTTTCGAAAGCGTGGGTGGTGCGCATCGTGTTCATCGTCAGCTTGTCGTTGATGTCATTGAGGTCGGGGCGTGGATGCACGTCGCGCAGCATCTGGTTGATGGTCTCGTCGAAACGGCCCTCAAATCGCTTCCAGGCCTCGATGTAGGCGTCCCGATAGCGCTCCTTGAGTTCACCAGCGGAGATCTCGTGGGAGAGCTTCTTGCGGATCTTGGCCCGAATCTCGCTGACGTCGCGGCCGGGCACCGGTACCGGTAGTTCAAGCCAGGCGGCGAGCTCTTCGGCCACACCTCGCTTCGTCGGCCGCACCTCGGGATCGCGCAGCGTCATCCGCTCGATCAGACGTTCAAGATGGAGAGCATGCGGATGCGGTCGTACGTCGTCGATCGCCATCCCCGGCAAGCTGCCGGCTGGCTGCGGACCCTCCGGCGGGAACGTTTGCCCGGTTGCCAGTACCCACAGCGTCTTTCCGAGCGCGTAGACGTCGGCTGGATGGGAGCCGGCCGTGGCAGGGCTAGCGATCATCTCCCACGGTGTGTAGTACCTCGAGCCGACCGGCTTGCCTGAGGCGGTCAGATCGTCTCCGTCGGGGACATCGACGAGACCGAAGTCGCCGATCAGCCAGGCGCTCGCCAGTGCATAGAGGTTCTGCGGCTTAATGTCGCGGTGACCGAGGTTGTGCTCCTCCTCGAGGCGAGCGAGCGTGTCGGCTATTCCCGCCATAGCCCGGACGATCTCCTCAAGGCTGGCGGGGGCAAGGGCCTCATTGATCGGACTCGCGATCGGCATCGCCAACCAGGCCGGATCATCCCTCGACGGAGAATCAGGTATGCAGGCCTCAAGCACGGGCAGAACGCCGGCAAACTCGCCGATCCGCTGTAGCGTCTTGATCTCTTGCTTGAAGCGACGGTACGGCTCGGCGCTGGACTTGCCGCCGCGAACCTTCAATGCGATCTCGGTGTCGTCCCCCTCGCGGACAGCGCGGTAAACCTTCGCGTTGCCACCATGGCCGAGCATGTCGAGGACGCGATAAGGACCGATATGCCTCTCCTCCGACACGCGACGAGGGTAGCTGCCGGTGCAGCCGGGACGCCTGCATCACGGATGAGAATTGACTCCTCGCGCCTTGCCGTTTTGCGCGAATTGCAGAGCGTGCACGGAGCCGGCGGGAGGGCCGATCTCGTCGACGACTATCCGTCGCGAGTTTGCTGCGTGTCGACACGCAGCCCCCGGAATAGGGATATCCGTGTATATACTGGCGCCATGAAGGTCGTCAAGATTCGCCGGGTCGGCAACAGCAACGTGGTTTCGATACCGCGCGAGTTCGAGGGGCGCGGCTACGCCGCCGGGACGTCGGTGCTCGTCGAGGAGCTCGAGGGTGGCGAGCTGCGGATCATCCCGACCGAGCAGGTACGCGACCGGATTCGCGGTATCGGACAGCGCGTAGTCGATGAGCACGCCGAGGCGCTGCAGATCCTTGCCGAGCACGATCCCGACGACGAGAGCGCCAAGCGGTAGACAGGCCTCCGGTGGAGGAGAACGAGCCGGTCTACATCGAGTTCGCCGATGCGCTGGAGCTCTACGCCGTGATCATCGGTGGAACCGTTGGGCCGGCCGCCGACCAGCTCCGTGATCAGGCCGGTCTCGAGAGCGCGCTGGGGCGGCCGCGCAACTACGCCCACTACCAAGAGGCCGATCTCGCGCTGCAGGCCGCCGCACTTGCGCACGGCATCGCCGAGAGCCAGGCATTCATCGACGGAAACAAGCGCTTGGCGCTTGTTTCAATGCTGACCTTCCTCGAGGTCAACGGCTACCAGGTCACGGCAACGGATCCCGAGTTCGCAGATTGGATCATCGGTCTGAGCGCCGGGACGAGTCCCGAGCAGATGGGGGACCTGATCCGCTCACGGCTGCGAGCCGTCGAGTAGCCACCCGGAGCCGAGGTGGGTAGGACCTCCCTTGTCAACTCGGACAAGGAGAGGCCCATGAACTCCATCGCAACTCTTGACGCAGCCGGCCGACCCCGCTCGCCGGCGACGCTGCCCGGCTACCACGCGGGCCGTGCACCGCGGAACAAGGCCGCAGATATCCCGCCGACCCACCAAGGGTCGAGGAGATCGTCGCCGTGATGCGCCGGGCCGGAGGAGAGCGCCCGGCGGGGGTGAGGTTTCGAGGGCTGGAAGTCGTGCACTGGCGGGCCGGCCTTCGGATCAGCGAGGCCCTGGCACTATCGGAGGGTGACCTCGAGCCGGCTCGCGGCGCGCTCCTGGTCCGCCACGGCAAGGGAGGCAAGCGCCGCCAAGTCGGAATGGACGATTGGGGATGGCGGCAGCTGGACCCCTGGCTGAAGCTGCGGATGGAGCTGCCGGTAGGGGCGCTTTTCTGCGTGATCAGCGGACCCACGGCCGGACGCCCCTGGTCGGCCGCCGCGGCGCGCACCCAGTTTCGGCGCTTGGCCCTCCGAGCCGGTGTCCGTCGTCGCTTCGCGCCGCATCAGCTGCGCCACGCCCATGCAGTTGAAATGGCACGAGAGGGCGTCCCTCTGAACGTGATCCAGCGCCAGCTCGGCCACGCCGATCTCGGGATCACGTCGGTCTACTTACAAGGAATCGACAGCGGCGAGATCGTCGATGTTGTCCATGGGCGGCGCGCGCCGGTGATCCCGGCCGCCGTTGCGCTGGGTCCGTAGGTGACTTGACTGACGGTCCGCTGGGGACGTCGCCTTCACGCGGGTACAAGAGCCCATGGGCTTTGTTGAGGCAGCAGAGTTCAGGACTGAGCCGACCTCCCCGTGGAACCTGGGTCGGCTTGCGCCGCACGATTCGTCATCCTTGGACGGGTGAACGGAAGACTCAATGTCGGCGCTCAATTCGGCCTCAACGTCCTGCGGGTGTTGCGCACCGTTGCCGTCTGCGGGCCGATGGTGTTCAGCGGCGGAGCGCATCCTTCGGCGATCCCCTACGCGACTGAGCGCAGGCTCGGTTTTCGGGTCGCCCAGCTTGGCTTCGACGGTGAGACCGAACTCGACCCTCAGCCGATTGGCGATACCAGGCCGGTTGCACCGGCCTTCGCCGCGACCTACAAGGCGATCTGGCGGACCGTCCCGGATCCCGTGATCATCGAGAAACTCAAGATGGCGGACATCTTCTTGTCCGAGGGGGGTCCAACCGCGTCGTACTCCGGCCGCAAGCGTCTTCATCTCGACCCGAAGGTCGGTGACAAACGTCAGGCTGAACTGATCTGCAGGCGGGCAATCGAAAACGCCGGGGGAGATCCAACTGACCTCCAATTCAGCCTGCCAAATGCCGAGATGCTCCGGCTCGGCGTTGAAGCGATTCGCCGTCTCAACCGAGAGGAAGTCGTCAGCCGAGCGGCGCCTATCGAAAAAGTGCGTCCGTAGCCTCGGGCTTTCCGATTCTTGAATTCCTTCATCCTCGCCACCCGGGCGACTCTTGTGACTCGGGTCGCGGAACTTCGATCTTCAAGAGAAGCACTTCTGCTTCGCGCGAGAAGCAACAGCGAGCAGACACATCCGTATGCGGGGTACGATCGCCCCGTGGGGGTTTCGGGAGGTGCTTTCGCCGGGCGCGCGCGTCGACATTGCCAGTCACTGCTGAGGCAGGCAAAACGTCACTGATGGCCAAGTGGGATCACTGATGAGCGCGCCCCGATCCGCCAGCCGGCTCGTCCGCGCGGCATTCGAGCTGTATCGACGCTACCCGCTGCTCTTCCTGGTGCTCGCCGCCGGAGTGATCGTGCCCTATCAGGTGATCGTCCTCGCAGCCACCGGCGCCGGACCGTTCGCCCACGGTTCCCTGAGCTTCGGCGTTGGCTCCTTGTTGACGCTGATCGAGATGGCCTTGATCGGGCCGCTGGTCTCGGCATTGCACGTTCACGCGGTCAGCGAAGTGTCGGAGGGACGGGAGCCCCGGCTGGCTCCCGTGGCTCGCCGGGGGCTGCGGGTGCTTCCCGTTGTCGCGGCGGCGGCGATCATCGCGGGGCTCGGCATCGCCGTGGGATTCTTCGCCCTCCTCGTTCCCGGGATCATCTTGTCGCTGCGCTGGTATGTGGTTGCTCAAGCCGCGGCGATCGAGCACGAAGGTTGGCTGCCCGCACTGCGTCGAAGCCGTCAGCTGACCGCGGGTCACTACCGACACATAGTCATATTCGCGATCTACGTCGCCCTGATTACGTTCGTGCCGACGCTGCTGGTCGGATTTGCCTTCGGACACACCACCACCACCGCGGCATCGTTCTTGGTCGGCGTGACCCTTCAGGTCTTCACCTGGTCGGTCGGCGCTCTCGCGGCGGCGCTCATGTACTTCGATCTTCGGGTCCGCTTCGCCTCAATCGCAGCGCAGGGCGGCGAGACTCCGGTCGGGCATGCTGGAGGCGAACCCCAGCGGATCAGCCACAGTTGGGATCCAAGGAGCTACTCCGACCAGGATCGACCGAAGGGCTGGTACGTCGATCCAGGTTCTCCCGATCGAATGCGCTACTGGACGGCGAGTGATCCGCCCGGGTGGGGAGGGTCCACTCGGACTCCCCGAAAGGTGAGACGACAGTGGCAGAAGGCGCCCCCAGATGTCGCCCCGTAGAGGACTATTCGCGGCCTGGCAGGCGAGACCGGCATGGTGCTACCGTTTTGCTACCATTTTGGGATGAGCAAGCAGATTGCCGTGCGGCTCCCAGACGACCTTGTCGACTTCGTTGACGAGATCGTCGACTCCGGCACCGAGCGCAGCCGGGCCGCCGTCGTGACCCGGGCGCTCGAGCGCGAGCGCCGGCGGGCCCTCGCAGAACGCGATGCCCGGATCCTTGCCCGCACCGGTCCGGACCCAGAGCTCGCAGGGCTCGCCGAGTACGCGGCCAGCCTGCCGCGTGACCTGGCCTGATGCGGGCGATCCACGTCGCGCAGCTCGACAAGGCGCGGCCTGTGCTGATTCTCACCCGAGAGCTTGTGCGGCCACATCTCAGGACGGTGACCGTCGCGCCGATCACCACGACCATCCGCGGACTCTCCAGCGAGGTAAGCGTCGATGCCGCGAACGGCCTTACGGAGCCCTCGGTCGTCAGTTGCGACAACATCACCACCATTCCCGCCGATGCCGTGGGAAAGCAGATCGGTGTCCTACTCGACAGTCAAGAGCCGGCTCTCAGCGGAGCGATCATGGCCGCCTTCGATCTCGGCTGACTGGCCGAGTTGCGCGCCCTACGCCGCCTCGGAGCCGAGGTCCTGGTCAAGCTTCCACACGACGATCGAGGCTAGCTCCGGCGCAGCAGCGCCCGCACGCTGGCGGCGTTGCGGTAGCCGACCAGGGGGGCGATCTGGGCGAAGCTGAGGTTGGTGGTGCGGCGCAGGTGGGTGGCGCGCTCGCTGCGCAGGCGGGTGAGGATCGCGTGGGGGGAGAGGCCGGTGCGGGCGCGGCAGCGGCGCTCGAGGGTGCGGCGGGTGGTGCCGATCGCGGCGGCGGCGTCGGCGACGGTGAGGTCGCGGTCGAGGTGGTCGCGGGCCCATTGCTCGAACTCGGTGACGAGGACGTCGCTGGCGGCGAGGTGGCCGGCGCCGGCCTCGATGCTGAGCGCGGGGCGCTCCTCGATCAGGAGGTAGCGGCCGACCTCCTCGGCCAGCTGCGGGCTGACGCTGGAGAGGAGGCTGAGGCCGAGGTCGATGTGGGCGAAGGCGGCGCCGGCGGTGCGGACCGGGCCGTCGTGGACGACCATCCGCGACATCTCCAGCTCGACCCGCGGGTAGCGGCGCCGGAACTCGCCGGCGAGCCACCAGGTGGTCGTCGCCGCCCGCCCGTCGAGCGCCCCCGCCTCGGCGAGGGCGAAGGTGCCGGTGCAGGCGGCGGCGACCTCGACCTCCGGCGCGGCTTCCGCCAGCCAAGCGCATAGCCGCCGCAACTCGACGGAGGCGAGCCGCTCGTTGAGGGCGGCCGGCGTCGCGCTGCCGAGGCCGGGAACGACCAGGGCGTCGATCCCCTCCAGCGCGTCCTCGGCGCCGGCGATCCGGTCGGGCGTGAGGCCGAGGCCGGCGGCGGTGCGCAGCCGCGGCCGGGTGCCGATGGTGCAGACCGAGAGCGGCTCGATCGCGGAGTCGACCTGGCGCCGCACCCGCTCGGCCGTGCCGAGCACGTCGAGCAGCCCGGTCAGGCCGGAGTCGAAGCAGCCGTCGCTGACGACGAGGCCGAAGTTCATGTCGCAAATGCTAGTTGGACTGTCGTGATCTTTCCCCAGCGCGCCGTAGCGTTGAGCGACGATGAGAGTCCAGCTGCTCGACGTCGGCCACTTCACCTCGTCACTCGGACTGTGGCGGCGCGACGACGACCCCGAGCGCCGCTTCCGCTTCCCGATCCCCGCCTACCTGATCGAGGCGGGGGAGGAGCGGGTGCTGGTCGACACCGGGCTGGACCCCGATGCCGTCGCCGACCCGGGCGCTCACTACGGCAACCCGCGGGCCCTCTCGGTCTTCGAGCTCGAGCAGGAGGCGAGCATCGCCGAGCAGGTGGATCTCGCCTCGCTGACTCGCGTCGTCATCACTCACCTGCATTTCGACCACGCCGGCGGCCTCGGCCTGCTCCCCGATTCCGTTCCCGTCTACCTCCAGCGCCGCGAGTGGGAGGCGGCGCGCGACCCCGAGCGCGCCGCCGCCAGCTTCCTCTTCGAGCGCGACTGGGCCGCGGTCGCCGACCAGATCGTCCCCGTCGACGGCGAGCTGGACCTATTCGGCGACGGCAGCGTGCGTCTGCTTCCCACCCCGGGACACACGCCCGGTCATCAATCGGTCAGGGTCGGCGAGCGGCTGCTGATCGGCGGCGACGTCTCCCACTTCGCCTCGGGCCTCGACGACCTCCGCTTCCCGCTGCTCGCCGACGACCACGCCGCTCAGGCCGAGTCGGCGCGCCGGCTGCGGGCGCTGCGCGACGGTGGCGACGCCTACCTACCGGGCCATGACCCGGCGCTGCTGGCCCCGGGAACCGTGCTGGAATAGCGCCGACTCGGGCAGGCGGTAGAAGTGCTCGGTGGCGCCGCGGACCTGGCGCGTGCGGACGAGTTCGATCAGGCCGGCTTTGGCGAGCTCGGTGACGTGGTAATTGGTGTTGCTGAGGGGGATCTGGAGCTCGTGGCAGAGGTCGCTGGGGCTCATCGTGCGGCCGCCGTCGATGCCGAGGATTTCGAGGATCGAGACCCGCAGGGGGTGCGCGGTCGCGCGGGCCAGCTGCTCCCAGTTGACCGGTACCGACGCGTGGCGGCCGTTGCCGTGTCCGTTGCCGTTCGCAGCGGCGCGGGGTACGCCGTTGCCGTTCGTTGAGGTGAGGCGCGTGGGGGTCATAGGCACGAGATTACCAAAAAGTGTTGACTCAAATCATCAAAAATGGGTAGAGTCCTCATTGGGATGGTTCCTTGGAGGGGAAATCCGAACCGGCGCGCCGAGCGCGGCCGCCCCAGCGCCTTGATCCTGGTGGCGCTGTCGGCGGTCGCGCTGGCGCTGCCGGGAGCGGCGAAGGCGGCGAGCGCCGACATCATCGCCCCCAGCGATCCCCACAACCCGACGGTCGAATCGGGCTGGCAGGCAGGGACCTGCAGCGAAGAACCGCCCGAAAGCGCCGATTTCTGCTCGGTCGCGACGCCGGACCAGTTCTTCGAACGGGCCGCCGCCCACCCCAACTGGGGCTTCACCCAGTTCATCGTCCGCCACAACGACGTGCTGATCGGCGGCAAGGAACCGGTCGGCGAACTGAAGAACGTGCTGGTCGACCTCCCGGTCGGCCTCAGCGTCAACCCGGGGGCGACCGCACGCTGCCCGATCGCGACCTTCGAAGCAGGCGCCGCCGGCTGCCCGAGCGGCTCGAAGGTCGGCGAAAGCGAAGTCACCGCCTCGCCGCCGCCCCTCTACGTGCCGGTCGGGCCGATGGCGCCGCTGACCAAGGTCGCCGTCTACAACCTCGTCCCGAAACCGGGCCAGCCGGCGCGGTTCGGGCTCGAACTGGCCGGCAACGAAGTCTTCCTCGAAGCCGACCTCGCCTGGGACGGGGACTACCACGAGCGCTTCTCGATCGCGGTGCCGAAAGCGCTGCCGCTGCCGGGGATCGAAGGGCTGATCCTGCAGAACCGGCTCGTCTTCGACGGCCGCGCCGGCGACGGCACCTTCATCACCACGCCGAGCACCTGCCTCGGCGAAGCCTTCACCGAATCCGGCAGCGTCTACTCGACCTACCTGCTCGCCTCCTCCTACGAGGAAGAGGAACAGTCCGGCTACTCGTTCCCGGCCAGCGCGGCGCCGCCGCTGGAGTCGCCGATCCCGCCGGGGACCTCGCCCAAAGAATGCGAGACGATCCCCTACGAACCGACGATCGCGGTCGACCCGGGGAGCGAAGCGACCAACTCGCCCGCCGGTGCCGCGGTCACGGTCGGCGTCCCCCACGTCCTCGGCGGCGCAGAACAGGACAGCTCCGACACGAAGACCGCGCAGGTGGCGCTGCCGGTCGGGATGGGGATCAACCCCTCCGCTGCCAACGGGCTGCAGACCTGCTCGGACGCGCAGTTCGGCAAGGGGACGAGGAACCCGGTCGCCTGTCCGCCCGAGTCGCGGATCGGGACGGTGACGATCGAATCGCCGCCGCTGCCGGAAGGGAACCTCGAAGGGCCCGTCTTCGTCGGCGAACAGCTCAGCCGCGACCCGACCTCCGGCCGCGAGTACCGGATCTTCGTCGACGCCGAGTCGGCCCGCTACGGGGTCTCGGTGCGGCTCGTCGGGGCGGTCAGCGCCGACCCCGTCACCGGGCGCCTGACGACGACCTTCGACGAAACCCCACAGCTCCCGTTCACTTCGTTCGAGCTCAGCTTCGACCCGGGCGCCCGCGCCGTTCTCAGCAGTCCGCCGACCTGCGGCCCGAACCGGACCGAGACGGTGATGACGCCCTGGTCGGGCAACGCCGCGGCGAGTCCCGCGGATGAATTCGAGCTGAGCCAGTCGCCGGCCGGCGGGGCCTGCGCCAAGACGATGGCGGCACGCCCCTTCGCGCCCGGCTTCGGCCTGGCGCCGAAGAGCACGACGGCCGGAGCCTTCAGCCCGCTCTCGTTGACGATCACCCGGCCCGACGGCCAGCAGGAGCTGAAGGGCGCCGACCTCACCCTGGCGCCCGGCATGACCGCCAGCCTCGCCGGCATTCCCTACTGCCCCGAGAGCGCGCT
This sequence comes from Actinomycetota bacterium, assembly GCA_048498975.1. GTDB lineage: Bacteria > Actinomycetota > Thermoleophilia > Solirubrobacterales > 70-9 > VAYN01. Next base: position 42,294 of record JBEHWY010000007.1, read on the forward strand.
GGCCGCCGCGGCCGCCGCCGCGGGCAGGGCGGAGGCGGTGAGCCCCAGCTGTCCCGCCGCCAGCCTGCTCGGTTCGGCGACGGTCAGCGCCGGCACCGGCCCCGCGCCGTTGCGGATCGGCGGCAAGGTCTTCCTCTCAGGCCCCTACCGTGGGGCTCCTCTCTCCCTGGCAGTGATCACCCCCGCCACGGCCGGGCCGTTCGATCTCGGCACGGTCGTGGTGAGGGTGGCGCTGTTCGTCGAACCCGAAACGGCCCGCGTCCGCGCCGTCTCCGACCCGATCCCCGACGTCTACGGGGGGACCCAGCTCAGCGTCCGCTCGATCGATCTCGTGCTCGACCGCGAACACTTCGCCCTCAACCCGACCAGCTGCGAACCGCTGACCAGCAGCGGCGCTCTCGCCGGCGGCGGCGCCAACCCGGCCGACCCGGCCAGCTTCAGCTCACTGCCGGTCAGCGTCCCCTTCCAGACCAGCGACTGCGGCGCCCTCGGCTTCCGCCCGAAGCTCTACACGAAGATGTTCGGTGGCCGCAAGGCGATGCGCAAGTCCGGTCATCCGAAGCTGCGCGCCGTGCTTGTCGCCCGCGGCGGCGACGCCAACATCAGGCGGGCGGCGGTGACCCTGCCGCACTCGGAGTTCCTCGACCCGATCACGATCGGCATCGTCTGCACCCGGCCGCAGTTCGCGGCGCATCAGTGCCCGGAGGGCTCGCGGCTGGGCTTCGCGCGGGCGAAGACGCCGCTGCTCGACGACGAACTGTCCGGACCGGTGTACCTGGTGCCTTCGACCCATGAACTCCCGGACCTGGTTGCCGACCTGCACGGCCAGGTCGACATCCAGCTGCGCGGCACGATCAGCGCCGCCAAGGCGCGGGTCAAGACGGTGTTCGAAACCGTCCCCGACGTGCCGGTGACGAAGTTCACGCTGGTGATGAAGGGCGGCAAGCACGGCTTGATCGAAAACTCGCGCGACCTCTGCCGCCGCAAGAACTTCTCCTTCGTCAACTTCGAAGCCCAGAACGGCAAGCAGCGGAAGATCAAGAAGCTGCCGTTGCGGACTTCGGGCTGCCGGCGTTAGCTTTCCCGGGCATCTGGGTACCCGAGTGTCGATTCCGATGAGGGCTTGGGCTGGGAGATCGAGAAGGGCGGGGATCGCGCTTGCCGCGGTGGCGCTGTCGCTGGCCTGCGCGGCGCCGGCCGCGCAGGGTGCATTCGGCATCGAAAAATGGGAAGCCGGCACCTGCACCGTCTCGACCTGCGACTACGGCAGCCCCAAAGCCGTCTTCTACACGCAGGTCGCCGGCCACCCGCAGGACGGAATCACCGACTTCACCGTGAACAACAGCGGCGGCAGCCCGGAAGGGGCCGTGGCCAACGTTCGCGTCGACCTGCCGCCCGGGCTCAGCGTCAACCCGCAGGCGACGCCGCAGTGCACCGAGGAAGAACTGACCGCCGGCGTCGCGCCGACCGGCTGCATCGCCAAAGGCGCGCAGGTCGGGGAAGCGCACGTGACCGCGCTCAAACTGCTCGGCCTGATCCCGATCGAAGTCACCGCGCCGGTCTTCAACATCGTGCCCAAAGCGGGGGAGCCGGCCGAGTTCGGCTTCCGCGTCAACGTCCTCTCGATCGTCGACTTCCCGATCTACCTCGAGGGGACGGTCTCCTGGGAGGGCGATTACCACGAGGGCTTCACGATTCGCGAAGTCCCCGCCGGGGTGCCGCTGCTGCGCAACCGGCTCGTCTTCGACGGCCGCGCCGGCGACGGCAGCTTCCTCACCGTCGGCAGCAACTGCAACGGCTCGACGACGACGGGCCTCACCGTCGACTCCCATGAAGCGCCGGGCAGCTTCCTGCACTACGAGACGACGCCGATCGAGCCGACTGAAGTCATCCAGCCGACCGGATGCGACGAAGTTCCCTTCGAACCGACGATCGCCGTCGACCCCGGAACTCAGCAGGTCGACTCGCCGGGCGGCGCCAGCGTCGAGGCCAAGGTTCCCTTCGAACCGAGCGACGAAATCGCCAACTCGACGGTGAGGCGAGCGGCGGTCTCGCTGCCGCTCGGCGCCGGGCTCAATCCCGCCGCCGCCCCGGACCTGCAGTTCTGCTCCGACCAGCAGCTGCAGAAGGGGATCGCGATCGGCGACCGCATCGCCGACCCGGCCGGCGTCCACCCGCCGCCGGTGCAATGCCCTGCCGCCTCGAAGCTGGGGACGGTGACGATCGACACGCCGGTGCTGCCCGCCGGCTCGATCGTCGGCGACGTCTACCTCGGCAAACAGCTCAGCCGCGACCCGACCTCGGGCAAGGAGTACCGCGTCTTCGTCAACGCCGAATCGCCCCGCTACGGCGTCTACGTGCGGCTGATCGGCGAAGTCCTCGCCAACCCGCTGACCGGTCAGCTGACGGCGGTCTTCGAGGAACCCGCGCAGGGCGGCCTGCCGCAGGTGCCGTTCAGCTCCTTCCGGATGCACTTCAACGGCGGCGACAAAGCGCCGCTGACGAGCCCGCCGATCTGCACCAACACCGCCAGCGCCAACTTCGCCCCGTGGTCCGGGGGGCCGGCGGCGAACCCGACCGCGCCGGTGACGCTGAGCTCGGCGCCGGGCGGCGGCGCCTGCGCCAAATCGATGGGCGAACGGCCTTTCGCGCCAGGGCTCGACGCGGCCCCGCAGAGCGACAAGGCGCTCGCCTACACGCCGTTCAGCGCCCACCTGACGCGGCCGCAGGGCCAGCAGGAGCTGCGCGCGATCGAGGTCACCCTGCCGCCCGGCGCGACCGCCAAGCTCGCCGGCGTCGCCTACTGCCCGCCGCAGGACATCGAAGCCACCGAAAAGAGCGCCGGGGCCGCGGAGAAGAAGAACGCGAGCTGCCCGCAGGACAGCCACGTCGGCGTCGCCTCGGTTCGCGCCGGCACCGGCTCCTCGCCGCTGCAGCTGGATGGCGACGTCTACCTCGCCGGCCCATACCGGGGCGCCTCGCTCTCGCTGCTGGTCGTCACCCCGGCCGTCGCCGGGCCCTTCGACCTCGGCACCGACGTCGTCCGCGTCGCCCTCTTCCTCGACCCCGAGACGGCGCAGATCCACCCGGTCGCCGAAATCCCCGACGTCTTCGGCGGCGCCAAGCTCGACATCCGCTCGATCTTCCTCAACCTCAACCGCAAGGAATTCACCCTCAACGGGACCAACTGCCGCAAGAACGCGAGCGCCGGGACGATCGGCGGCGGCGGGGCGGACCCGACCAACCCGGCGGCGTTCTCCGCCTTCCCGGTCTCGATCCCGTTCCAGGCCAGCGGCTGCCGCAAGCTCGAGTTCAAGCCGCGGCTGAAGCTGAAGCTGGGCGGCGCCACCCACCGCACCCAGCACCCGAGCCTGCGCGCGGCGCTGCGGACCCGCAAGGGCCAGGCCAACGTCGGCCGCGCCTCGGTCGCCCTGCCGCACGCGATCTTCCTCGACCCGATGAGCCTCGGGACGATCTGCACCAGGCCCCAGTTCGCCGCCGAAGAATGCCCGAAGAAGTCGATCTACGGCCACGCCCGCGCCTTCTCGCCGCTGCTCGCGAAACCGCTCGAAGGCCCGGTCCTGCTGCGCTCGGCGCCCAAGCACACGCTGCCCGACATGGTCGCCCACCTCGAGGGCCAGGTGACGATCGACCTGCGCGGCCGCATCGACAGCTACAAGGGCGGCATCCGCACCACCTTCGACAAGGTCCCCGACGTGCCGGTGACCAAATTCGTGATCAGCCTGCGCGGCGGCAAGCACGGTCTGCTGGTCGCCTCCGAAAACCTCTGCGCCAAGCCGCCGCGGGCGATCGTCCAGCTCAAAGCTCAGAACGGCCGCAGGGCCAACCGCCACGAGATCCTGCGCAGCACCGCTTGCCCCAAGCAGCGCAAGCACGCCAAGCAATGAGGCGGCGGCTAGCCTCCCCGCGGTGCGCCCGTCACTTTCGGTCCTGATCGTCGCCTGGAACAGCCGCTCCGAGCTGGAGCGGACCCTGCCGCCGCTGCTCGCCGAGCTGCGCGAGGGCGACGAGCTGATCGTCGTCGACAACGACTCCAGCGACGACACCGCCGCCCGTGTCGCCGAGCTGGCGCCGGCGGCGCGGATCGTCCGCATGGGCCGCAACGCCGGCTTCGCCGGCGGCTGCAACGCTGGCGCCGAAGAGGCGCGCGGCGACCTCCTGGTGATCCTCAACCCCGACGCCAAGCCGCTGCCCGGCTGGGGCGAGGGGATCCGCCGCCCCTGGCTCGAGGGGCGCGGCTGGGCCGCCTGGCAGGCGCTGATCGCCGACGCGGGAGGGACGCAGATCAACTCCGCCGGCAACCCGGTCCACTTCACCGGCATCGTCTGGGCCGGGATGCACGGCGAGCCGATCGCAGCCGCCCCGCCTGCCGGGGAGGTGGAGTGCCTCTCCGGCGCCTGCCTGGCGATCCCGCTGCGCACCTGGCGCGCGCTCGGGGGCTTCCCGCGGCGCTACTTCCTCTACCACGAGGACGTCGACCTCTCGCTGCGGCTGCGGCTGCGCGGCGACACGCTCGGGATCGAGCCCGCCGCGGTCGTCGACCACGACTACGAGTTCGGCGCCCGCGAGCACAAGTGGCGCTGGCTGGAGCGCAACCGCCTCGCCTTCCTGGTGCGCTGCTACCCGGCGCCGCTGCTGATCCTGCTGGCGCCGGCGCTGGTGGCAACCGACCTGGCCCTGTTCCTCGTCGCCGCCCGCGGCGGCTGGGGTCGCCAGAAGCTCGCCGCCAACTGGGAAGCGCTGCTCTGGCTACCCCGCCTGCTGCGCGAGCGCCGTCGCATCCAAGCCGCCCGCGCCGTCTCCAGCGCCGAGTTCGCCTCCTGGCTGACCGCCGACCTCGATTCCCCCTTCATCTCCGCCATCGCCCGCTCCCTCCCCGTCCGCCTGCTCCTGCGCAGCTACTGGGCCACGGTCCGGGCGCTGCTGCGCTAGCTGCGCTCGCGGGGGTCGGATTGATTGGGGGGGTTGCCTGGCGGCGGGGGGGGGGGGGGGGGGGGAAGGGGAAAAGAGGGGGGGTAGCAAAAAAC
>JBEHWY010000008.1:0-45874 GCA_048498975.1 Actinomycetota bacterium
CCTATGGGTGCGCCGGGCCGCCCGCCGCGCCAGCCGTCCCAGCCCGTGTGGTTGAGCTTTTCGGTCCTATGGACCTATAAGCACTGCCGCGGGCGCTCGGGTGGCGGGGCGTGGGGCTGCTCGGTGCTAGTTGAAGTGCCAGCCGCCGTCGACGACGACGGTCTGGCCGGTGACGAAGTCGGCGTCGCCGGAGGCGAGCCAGGAGACGGCGCCGGCGAGGTCCTTGGGCTGCTCGGTGCGCTTGATGCACTGTTCGGCGAGGAAGCCCTCGAACATGCCGTCGGCCTGCGGGCCGGAGTCGGTGGTCGGGGTGCGGACCAGGCCCGGCGCCAGCACGTTGACGGTGACCTCGAAGGGGCCGACCTCGATCGCCAGCGAGCGACTGAAGCCGACGATCGCGGCCTTGGCGGCGTTGTAGTGGGTGTAGTTCGCCATCCCCTCCATGAACGAGGTCGAGGAGACGTTGATCACGCGGCCCCAGCGGCGCTCGACCATGCCGGGGACGAAGGCGCGGCAGAGGTGGAAGACCGAGTCGGTGTTGATCTCGAACATCTCGCGCCACTGCGAGTACTCCATCTCGAGGAACGGCTGCATCGGGTAGACGCCGGCGTTGTTGACGAGGACGTCGACGCCGCCGAACTTGGCCTGCACCGCCGCGGCGAGGGCCTCGATGTCCTCGCCCTTGGAGACGTCGGCGTGATGGACGAGGTGCTCGACGCCGGCCGCCTCGACCAGCTTCACGGTCTCCTCCGGCGGGTTGCGGTGGGCGACGATGACGACGTTGGCGCCGTCCTGGGCGAGCCGCGCCGCGAACGCCTGGCCGAGACCCTGGCCGGCACCGGTCACCAGCGCCACCTTGCCCTTCAACCTACCCGCCGTCGACTGCACGGCAGCCGTCTCCTCAACGCTCGCCAATGTCTCCTCCTCCAGTTCCCGATTCCCGTTTACCTGGAGCGAATGATAGTCCACAAATGTCTGCTTTCGCTGAACATTCGTTAAGCAGGAGCGCCGACTCGAAGAAAAGTTGGCTCTCGCGCGTGATCTTCAGGCCGAGCCCGGGTTGCGTCGATGCAACCCTGTATCGAACCCCGCCCCATCGGCACGCGTAGCCACATGCAGTGCCGGAAGAGACGATGCCGCCGCCGACCGCCCAACCGCTCGCCACCCGGATCCTGCTGGGACCGGCGCTGCGCACGCAATCGGACCATCGCCTCGTGCGGCTCGTGCGCGAAGGCTACGAGGCGGCCTTCGAGGAGATCGTGCGCCGCTACCGGCGCCCGCTCGACCGCTTCGCGGCGGCAATCGTCGGCCCGCGCGCCGAGGACGTGACCCAGGACGCCTTCTCGAAGGCGCTGCTGGCGCTGCGCGGCTCCGAAAACGAGATCGAGCTGCGGCCGTGGCTCTACCGGATCGTCCGCAACACGGCGCTGAACGACCTGCGCGATCGGCCGCCGGCGGCCGAGGAGCTTTCAGAGGCGACCTTCGGCGGCAGCCTCAGCGCCGCCGCCGAGGCCGAGCGACGCGAGGAGATGTCCGACCTGATCCGCCGCCTGCAGGCCCTGCCGGAGCCGCAGCGGGCGGCGATCGTGATGCGCGAGCTCGAAGGCCTAAGCCACGACGAGATCGCCGCCGCGCTCGGGGTCAGCGGTGGCGCCGCGCGGCAGGCGATTCACCGCGCCCGGACCACCCTGCGCGACGGTCTCGGCCTGCTGCTGCCGCTGCCACTGCTGCGCGCCCTGATCGAGGGCGGCGGCGATTTGGCCGGCGGCGCCGCGGCGGGAGGGGCTTCGGCGGGGGGCGTCGCGCTGAGCAGCCTCGGCGGCGGTGCCGCGGCCAAGATCGGCGTCGCCACCGTGCTCCTCGCCGGCACCGTCGGCGCCGGCATCGCCGTCGAGCACGACCGCGGGGGCAGCGGCTCCGAAACGGCCGAGGCGGCGACCCTGCGCGCCGCCTCCGGGCCGGGAGCCATCTCCGCCTCAGGTCAGGCCGGGCCCAGCGGGCTGGTGGGCGGTGGGGCCGAGAGTTCGCCCGCCGGCGACGGCCACGGCGGCAGCGGGCGCAGCGGCGAGTCGTCCGGCGGCGGGAGCGGACAGAGCGGCAGCAGACATAGCGGCAGCGGCAGCTCCGGCCAGGACCTGGAAGGCAGCGGCGAGGGCGGCGGCTCGCACTCGGGCTCGACCCGGCACCACGACGACGGCAGCGGCGAGGACGAATCGGGCGACCGTTCCGGCAGGGGCGGGAGCGGCGGCGGCGAGGACTCGCACAGCGGCTCGGGAAGCGGCCACCGCTCTTCCGGCGGCGATAACGGCCCCGACGGGGGCGGCGAGGACCCGCAGTCCGGCCCGTCGCCGCAGTCCGGCGACTCGGGCGGCGACTCGAGCTCCGAGGACCCGCCCGAGCCGACCCAGCCGCCGGAAGAGAGCGACGGCGAAGACGGCAGCTCGAATTCGGAGTCGAGCTCGGGCTCCGGCAGCTCCAGCGATTCGCTCTCCGGCGGCGACTGACCGACAGCGGCGCCTCAGTCGTTCGTCCACCCCCTCCCACCCCCGCGTGATCTTCGGCGACGGTTCGGGTTCCAGCGTCACACCCCGTTCCGGACCACGACAAGGAGGAAGAACGGATGCCCCGTTCACGGACGATCTCGACCCGCCTGCGGCTACTTGTGACGCTCGCCGTCGCGGCGGTTGCCGCGCTCGCCATCAGCGGCAGCGCGAGCGCCAAGGACCGCAACCACGACCGCATTCCCGACAAGTGGGAGAAGAAGCACAAGCTCTCGCTGAAGGCCAACCAGGCGCGCCGCGACCAGGACCACGACAAGCTGAAGAACCTGGCCGAGTTCAAGGCCGGCGACAACCCGCGCAAAGCCGACAGCGACGGCGACGGCACCCCCGACGGCGAAGAGAACGCCGGCACGATCGCCTCCTTCGACGCCGCCACCGGCAAGCTGACGATCACCCTCTTCGGCGGCGACTCGATCAGCGGCTTCGTCACCGAAGAAACCGAGATCGAGTGCGGCTGCGGCGGCAAAGCCGGCGAAGAAGAAGTCGTCACCGCGAGCGCCAGCAGCGAGGGCAGCGACCAGAGCGGCGACGACAGCGAGGACGGGGAATCGTCTTCGGGCGACGAATCCTCGCCGGGCGACGACGACGGCCCCAACCACGACCTCGGTGACGACCACGGCGGTCAGGGCGAGGGCGAGCACCACGGGAGCTGCTCGACCGAAGACCTCGTCGCCGGGGCGGCGGTGCAGGAGGCCGAGATCCACCTCGAAAACGGCAAAGCCGTGTTCGAGAAGGTCGAGCTCGGGCGCGAAAGCTAGGCGCTACTTGGCGTCGAGCCAGTCGCGGCCGACGCCTATGTCGACCTCGAGCGGCGGATCGAGCTGGTAGGCGGCGCACATCTCGCGCCGCACCAGCTCGGTCGCGCCGTCCATCTCCTCCGGCGGGCCCTCGAACAGCAGCTCGTCGTGGATCTGGAGGACGAGGCGGGTCTCCCCCTCCGCCTCGGCCAGCGCCCGCTGGCAGCGCACCATCGCCACCTTGATGATGTCGGCGGCGGTGCCCTGGATCACGGTGTTGACCGCCAGCCGCTCGCCGAGCCGGCGCGTGTTCGGGTTGCCCGAGCGCAGCTCGGGGATCGCCCGCCGCCGCCCCATCAGCGTCGTCACGAAGCCCTGCTCCTGCGCCTTCTCGACGATCTCCTCGCGGAAGCGGCGCACCGCCGGGAAGCGCTCCAGGTAGCGGGAGACGAATTCCTCTCCCTCCTTGCGCGGGATGTTGAGCCGGTCGGCGAGCCCGAACCCGGTCAACCCGTAGACGATCCCGAAGTTGACCATCTTCGCCTTCGAGCGCTGGCCGACGTCGACTTCGTCGCGGCCGATCTCGAAGACCTCGGCCGCGGTCGCGGCGTGGACGTCTTCGCCGGCGCGGAAGACGTCTTTCAGCACCTGCTCGTCGGCGACGTGGGCGAGCACGCGCAGCTCGACCTGGCTGTAGTCGGCGGAGAGCAGCCGGTTGCCCTCCTCGGCGACGAAGCAGGCCCGCACCGGGCGGCCGATCTCGGTCCGGATCGGGATGTTCTGCAGGTTGGGGTTGGTGCTGGAGAGGCGGCCGGTGGTCGTCGCCGCCTGGTTGAAGGTGGTGTGGACGCGGCCGGTCTCGGGGTCGATCAGGTCCGGCAGCGAGTCGAGGTAGGTGTTCTTCAGCTTGGTCAGCTCGCGCCAGTGCTCGATCTTCTCGACGATCGGGTGCTCGTCGCGGATCTGGGCGAGGACGCGGGCGTCGGTCGAGTAGCCGGTTTTGCCCCGTCGTTTCTTGGTCAGCTCGAGCTTCTCGAAGAGGATGCGGCCGACCTGCTGCGGTGAGCCGATCGTGAACTCCTCGTCGGCCAGCTCGTAGATCTCCCGTTCCAGCGTCTCGATCCGCTCGCCGAAGCCGGCGCCGACCTCAGCCAGCCGCTCGGCGTCGAGCTTCAGCCCAGCGCGTTCCATCGCCGCCAGGACGCCGACCAGAGGCAGCTCGACCTCGTGCAGCAGCGGCGCCAGGCCGAGCTCCTCGATCCGGCTGCGCTGCTTCTCGGCGAGGGCGGCGACCAGGCGCGCTTCCTCGGCCGGGTCGAGGCCGGCCTCGACCTCCTCGCCGAGCGCCAGCTGGTCGCCCTCCTCCGGCTTCGCGGCGGCGCCCTCGGCCAGCCCGATCCCGGCGTCGGCGGCGAGCTCGACCAGCTCGTAGGTGCGCCGCTGCGGTTCGAGCAGGTAGGCGGCGAGCATCGTGTCGTGCTCGAGCGTCAGCTCGACACCCTCGCGGGCGGCGGCGGCGAGCAGCCCGTGGCGGCCGCCACCGAGCGACTTCAGGTCGTGGCCGGCGATCGGGCGGGGGCCGAGCGCGACGGCGACCTCGTCGAGCGTGCCGCTGCCGGTCACCGTACGAGCCGCGTCGGCGGCGGCCCAGCGGTCGGCGGCGAGCGCCAGCGCCAGCGCCCCCTCCCCCTCGCGCAGGTCGTCGAGGCCACCCTCGACCGCCTCGATCCGCAGCTCGGTCTCGACCCGCCGGCCGGGCACCGCGTCGCCCTCGGGCAGCGCCTCTTCGAGCCGCTCCATCACCGCCCGCAGCTCGAACTCGCGCATGAACTCGCGCAGCGCGGTGCGATCGGGCTCGCTCGACATCGCCGCGTCCAGATCGACCCCGGTCTCGATGTCGTAGTGCAGCGTCGCCAGCTGCTTCGACATGCGGGCGTCGTCGGCGTGCTCGGTCAAGTTCTGCTTGCGTTTGGCGCCGGAGATCTCCTCGACGCTTTCCAGCACCCCCTCCAGCGAGCCGAACTGCTGCAGCAGCTGCGTCGCCGTTTTCTCGCCGATCCCGGGGACGCCGGGGATGTTGTCCGAGGTGTCGCCGCGCAGGCCCATCATGTCGGTGATCAGCTCCGGCGGCACCCCGTAGCGCTCTTGCACGGCGGCGACGTCGTAGATCTTCGTCTCGGTGATCCCGCGCGAGGTGCTCATCACCCGCACCCCCTCGCCGACCAGCTGGTAGGCGTCGCGGTCGCCGGTGACGACCATCACCTCGATCCCCTGCTCGCGCGCCTGGCGCACCAGCGAGGCGATCACGTCGTCGGCCTCATAGCCCTCGACCTTGACGTTGGTGTAGCCGAAGGCCTCGACCAGCGGCATCAGGTGCGGCCACTGCTCGCGCAGCAGGTCGGGGCGCGGTTTGCGCTGGGCCTTGTAGAGGTCGTAGGTCTTCTCGCGCCCCGACCAGCCCGCGTCCCAGGCGACGACGACCCCCTGCGGGTGGTGCTCGTCGATGATCTTCACCAGCATCGAGGCGAGCCCGTAGATCGCGTTGGTCGGCCGCCCGTCGCTGGTCCCGATCGACTCGGGCAGGGCGAAGAAGGCGCGGTAGGCGAGGCTGTTGCCGTCGATCAGGAAGAGCTGCGGCGCGTCGGGCATCGGGCGACAACTCTACGAGGCGACGCCGCGGGAGCGATCCGCGTGTGCCCGGAAACTCCGAGGGACGAGTCTCACCGCAGGACCTCGCCCAGCTCGCCGGCTATCTCGGCTGGGTAGCCGGCGAGCTGGGCTCCGGTGTACCGGTGGACGCTGAAGCCCCGGCGGCGGAGGTCGAAGTCGCGCTGGTGGTCGTCCTCGAAGGAGACCTCGCCCCGGTGGTAATCGTAGAAATCCGTTTCGACGATGAGGTGATGAGAGCGCCAGAGGAAATCGACCTCCCAACGGCCGACTTTGACGTTGACCTCGGGTCGCGGCAGGCGATGACCGTCGAGGAAGGCGAGGAAGTCGTCCTCGAGGTCCGAGCGAGTGCGCCACCGCGGCGTCCGCGGCGAGAGCGCGTAGCGCTTCAGCCCCGCCTGCCGCTCCGCACTCCGCACCCAGCGCTCCGGATACCGCCCCCGCCGCAAATCGTCGATCGTCCGCGCAACGGAGGTCACCGGAATCCGGTTGCGCACCGTCACAAGCGGGGCATGTCGAGTTTGTTCACCCTCCGTAGCGAAACTCGACACGCCGCCGAGGGAGGGGCAACGATGGAGGCGAAGCCCTTGCCGCTTGGCCCGGCCGGCAGCGCTCGGCAGCGAGACGTCGATCGGCCCCTCCTCGGGTCGGAGCAGGCCCCAGAGTGCCGCCGCGCTGATGTGACTCAGGACGGCTCCGTCGCCACAGGCCAAGACCGCCGCCATCCAGTGACCCTCGACACCGATGCCCGCGTGCCCAACTGCGTACACGCCGCGGTGGAGGCGATGCAGCTTCCCTCTACGCGCCCATTTCGAGATCGTCGCGCGACCGACGCCGACGGCAAGCAGCTGCCGCGCGGCGACGACCCCGTGCTGCCGCTCCGCCAGCCCCGCAACCCGCGAGTCGATCGTCTCGCGCCTGTCGTTTTTCGCTACCACGGGTGAACAAAGTCGCCACGCTCTTCGGCTCTCCCCCTGCCGTCGTTGCTGCGGCTTCAGCGGCGGCATCGACCTTGCATACAAGGCCCGCGCCGCCGATCTGATTCGATTCGTCGGCGATGGCCGTCTCCGCCCAGTACAGCGTCACGATCCGGGTCGAGCTCGACGCGCGGCAGGAGCCGCTCGGCAAGCTGACCGCGGCGATCGCCGAGGCGGGGGGCCAGCTGCAGGGCGTCGACCTCGTGCCGGGCGCCGGGCCGGAGGGCAAACGGGTGCGCGAGTTCACGATCGACGCCTCCGACCGCGACCACTGGGAGCGGATCCTGCGCGCGATCGGCTCGACCCGCGGCGCCCGCGTCCTCGACTACGTCGACCGCACGATGCAGATGCACCGCGGCGGCAAGATCGACATGCACAACAAGTACCCGGTGAAAACGCGCGACGATCTCTCGATGGCCTACACGCCCGGCGTCGCCCGCGTCTGCATGGACATCCACGAGGACCGCGCCAAGGCCTTCGAGTACACGATCAAGAAGAACACCGTCGCCGTCGTCTCCGACGGCACCGCGGTGCTCGGGCTCGGCGACATCGGCCCCGAGGCGGCGATGCCGGTGATGGAGGGCAAGTGCATGCTCTTCAAAGAGTTCGCCGACGTCGACGCCTTCCCGATCTGCCTCAACACCAAAGACGCCGACGAGATCGTCAAGGCGGTCGAACTGATGGCGCCGACCTTCGGCGGCATCAACCTCGAGGACATCTCCGCCCCGCGCTGCTTCGAGATCGAGGACCGGCTGAAGGAATCGCTCGACATCCCCGTCTTCCACGACGACCAGCACGGCACCGCGGTGGTGACGATGGCGGCGCTGTTCAATGCGCTGAAGATCACCGGCAAGCCGATCGAGGAGCTGCGGGTGCTGATGGTCGGCCTCGGCGCCGCCGGCGTGGCGGTGACGAAGATGATGCTCGCCTCCGGCGTCACCCACATCATCGGCTGCGACCGCCAGGGCGCCCTCTCGACCGAGCGCGAGGACTACCAATCCGGCGCGATGACCGGGATCAAGCGCTGGTACTCGGAGAACTCGAACCCCGAACACATCCACGGGCCGCCCGACGACGTAATCGACGGCATGGACCTCTTCGTCGGCCTCTCCGGCCCCGGGATCATCAAAGCCGAGTCGCTGGCGAAGATGAACGACGACGCGATCGTGTTCGCGATGGCCAACCCGACCCCCGAGGTGATGCCCGAGGAGGCCGCCCCCCACGTGCGGATCATGGCCACCGGGCGCTCCGACTACCCGAACCAGATCAACAACGTCCTCGCCTTCCCCGGCATCTTCCGTGGCGCGCTCGACGCCGGCGCCCCCAGCATCACCGAGGAGATGAAGCTCGCCGCCGCCAAGGGGATCGCCGCCGCGGTCGCCGACGACGACCTCGCCGAGGACTACATCATCCCCAGCGTCTTCAACCGCGATGTCGCCCCCTCGGTCGCCCAGGCGGTGGTCGAAGAGGCCAAACGCGACGGCATCGCCCGCCTCAACGACGAGACCGGGACCTTCGCCACCGTGGAGCCCGGCTAGGGCGATGCGAGTCCTCGTCACCGGAGCCACCGGACTGATCGGGTCGGCCCTGTGTGACGCGCTGCTTGCCCGCGGCGATGAGGTGGTCGGGCTCAGCCGCGACCCCGAGCGGGCGGCACAGAAGCAGCCCCGCATCGCCTGGCACCCCTGGGAGCCGACCCTGGAACGGCCGCCGGCGGCCGCCTTCGAGGGCGTCGAGGGCGTCGTCCACCTGCTCGGCGAGCCGATCGACCAGCGCTGGACCGACGAGGCGAAGCGCAAGATCATGGCAACGCGCCAGACGGGCACCCACAACCTGGTCGGGACGATCGCCGGCCTGCAGCGCAAACCGGCGGTGCTCGTCAGCCAGTCGGCGGTCGGCTACTACGGCGACCGCGGCGAGACCGTGGTCGACGAGTCGACCGGTCCGGGCAGGAGCTTTGACTCCGAGGTGACGCAGGCATGGGAGGCGGCCGCGCACGAGGTCGAGGCAGCCGGTGTGCGCCTCGTCGTCGTCCGCACCGGGCAGGTCCTCGATCCCGAGGGCGGGATGCTCGGCGAGCTGCTGCTGCCGTTCAAGCTCGGCCTCGGCGGACCGATCGCCGGCGGCGAGCAGTACCTCGCCTGGATCCACCGTGACGACGAGGTCGGGATCCTGCTCTGGGCGCTCGACAACCCCTCGGCCAGCGGCGCCGTCAACGCCTGCTCGCCCCACCCGGCGACCAACAAGGAGTTCTCGAAGGCGCTCGGCCGCGCGCTCGGCCGCCCCGCGCTACTGCCGTTGCCGGGCGCGGTCCTCGACCTCAAATTCGGCCGCGAGTTCGGCGCGGTGCTTCGCGGTGGGCAGCGGGTGGTGCCCAAGCGGACGATGGAGTTGGGGTACGAGTTCCGGCATCCGCAGTTGGACGAGGCGCTGCAAGACCTGCTCTAGCGTTGGGAGGGTCCGATTCCAGGGTCTTGCGGACCTCGTCCCGCAGGGAGCCGGAGGTCGTGCCCACCTCTTCGACGGCTCGGATGATGGCTGCCATCGCGGTCGCGCCGGAGCTTGCGGTGACCCAAGCGATGCCGGATTCCTGGACGATTGGTTTGGCGAAGCGGTTGGCGGGGCCCTGGGGTTCGACGAAGGCGATTGCGGTGGAGTCTTGGGTGGCGCGGCGGGCGTTGGCGCCTACCGTCGCCAAATCGAGCGGGCGGCCTGGCCGTTTTGAATTGGTCGGCGACAGGCAGGCGAGGCTGACTCGCAGGTCACCCGCCGTCGCCCCGGCCCGCGCCAGGCCGCGCTGGGCGCCGCCGCAGAGCGGCGCGGCGACGTAAACGCGCACGGAAGCACCGGCGGAAGCCCCTTCGCTGCCGCCGCAGCCCGCGAAGAGGCCCGCCGCAACCCCTGCGCAGATAATTGCCGCCAGTAAGCGCACCGCGCCTGATCCTACGGCCGACGCCCGTCGGTGTTCGCCTTAAACTCGCCCGAGTGCGTATTGGAATTCTCACCGCGGGGGGTGACTGCCCGGGCCTCAACGCCGCGATCCGCGCGGTCGCCCGCTCGGCGATCGGCAACGGCGACGAGGTCGTCGGCATCCGCCGCGGCTACCGCGGCCTCGCTCACGGCGACTACATGCCGCTCCCCCTGCACACGATCTCCGGCATCCTCGGCCTCGGCGGCACGATCCTCAGCACCTCCAGCTACGAGCCGATCCGCGAAAACGCCGTCGACGCCGTCGCCGAGGCCTTCGAGGAGCAGGGCTTCGACGCCGTCGTCGCGATCGGCGGCGAGCACACGATGGAGATCACCCGCCAGCTGCACGCCGACCGCGGCCTGCCCCTGGTCGGGGTGCCGAAGACGATCGACAACGACGTCGGCGGCACCGACTTTACCTTCGGCTTCGACACCGCGGTGCAGATCGTCACCGACGCGATCGACCGCCTCCACACCACCGCCCAGTCCCACGACCGGATCATGGTCGTCGAGGTGATGGGCCGCAGCACCGGCTGGATCGCCGCCTACGCCGGGCTCGCCGGCGGCGCCGACTGCATCGTCATCCCCGAGACGACGACGACCGTCGAGGAGGTCTGCGCCGACGTCGTCCGCCGCCACGACCACGGCAAAGACTTCTCGATCGTCGTCGTCGCCGAGGGCGCCAAGCTCGCCTTCGCCGGCGGCGAGGAGCGGCTGATCCAGCCGGTGAAGGACACCGACGAGTACGGCTACCCGCGGCTGGGCGGGATCGGCGCGGCGCTGGCGGTGGAGGTCGAGTCGCGGACCGGGTACGAGACCCGCGTCACCGTCCTCGGCCACGTCCAGCGCGGCGGCACCCCGACCGCGACCGACCGCATCCTCGCCACCCGCTTCGGCTGCTTCGCCTACGAGCTGGCGAAGGCGGGCGAATTCGGGCAGATGGCGGCGATCCACGGCACCAGGATGGTCGGCGTCCCGCTCGAGCAGGCGGCCCGGGTCAAGCCGCTCGACCTCGAGGTGCTGGAGATTGCCAAGCGCTTCTTCACCTGAAAGGGTGGTGGGCATGAACGACGCACCTGATTTCGCGGCAGCAACCCAAGCCCAGCAACAGACCTGGTCGGAGGGCGACTTCTCGATGGTCGCCGCCCTCGTCAACTTCGACAGCGAGCGCCTCGTCGACGCGCTGCAGATCGTGCCCGGCGAGCGCGTCCTCGACGTCGCCTGTGGCAGCGGCAACGCGGCGCTGGCGGCCGCCCGGCGCGCCTGGGGCAACACGGTCGGCGCCGACTTCGTGCCAGCGCTGCTCGAGCGCGGCCGCGAACGCGCCGCCGCCGAACGGCTCGAGGTCGAATTCGTCGAGGCCGACGCCCAGGCGCTGCCCTTCGAGGACGCCAGCTTCGACGTCGTCACCTCGGTCTTCGGCGCGATGTTCGGCCCCGACCAGCAGAAGACGGCGAACGAGCTGCTGCGGGTGACCAAGCCCGGCGGCCGGATCGGGATGGCGAACTGGACGCCCGAGGGCGGCATCGCGCAGATGTTCGCGACGATCGTCAAGCACACCGGCGGCCCACCACCCGGGACCACCCCGCCGGTCCTCTGGGGTACCGAGGAGCGCCTGCGCGAGCTGTTCGGCGACGGCGTCTCCGAGCTGCGTCTGCAGGTGCAGAAGTCGCGCCAGGCATTCCGCTCTACCGACCACTACCTCGAGTTCTTCCGCCGCTACTTCGGCCCGGTGAAAGCGGCCTTCGAGAAAGTCGGCCCCGACGGCGAGGAGGCCCTGGCCGCCGACCTGCACACCTACCTGGAAGAGATGAACGTCGGCGACGAGCGCGCGCTGGTGCTCGAACCCGAGTACCTCCAGGTCGTGGCGACCCGCGCCTAGGCGGGGATCTAGGAGCCGGAGCCGGTCTTCGGCGCGAAGGCGGTGAGGATGCCGCCGACGAGCAGGATGCCGAAGAAGATCAGGCCGGCGACGCCGCCGCCCTGGCCGAGCCAGCCATAGGCGATCACCATCACGGCGATCGCCAGAAAGAGACTTACGGTCATCTTCATCGCGCTGAACCCTATCGGGCGAGGGCGACGCGCGTCTGACTGAGGAAGTCGGCGGCGGCATCGGCCGCCCCGGCGGGCCCGTCGGCCTCGGCGACGGCGCGGACCAGGCGGCTGCCGATGATCACCCCGTCGGCGATCTCCCCCACGTGCGCCGCCTGTTCGGGGGTGCCGATCCCGAACCCGACCGCGACCGGCGTGTCGGCGTCGGCCTTGACGTCGGCGACCAGTTGGGTCAGCGAGGCGGGGATCTCGGCCCGCTCGCCGGTCGTGCCGACGGTGGAGACGACGTAGACGAAGCCGCGGGCGACGGCGCAGATCTCGGCGCGCCGCGCGGGCGACGTCGTCGGCGCCACCAGCGGCACCAGGGCCAGGCCGGCGGCGTTGAACTCGGCGCGGATGTCCTCCGCCTCGCCCAGCGGCAGGTCGGGGACGATCGCCCCGGCTGCGCCGGCGGCCAGCGCCAGCCGCGCGAACTGGGCGGCGCCGCCGTGGGCGAGGACCATGTTGACGTAGACCATCAGCACCACCGGGAGGCGGTCGGAGACCGAGCGACAGACCTCCAGGGAGCTCGCCAGCGTCGCCCCGGCGGCCAGCGCCTCGGTTCCTGCGGCGTGGATCGTCGGCCCGTCGGCGAGCGGGTCGGAGAACGGCACGCCGAGCTCGATCAGGTCCGCGCCGGAGTCGGCATAGGCGGCGGCCACCGCCAGCGAGGTCGCCTGGTCGGGGTAGCCGGCCATCATGTAGGGCATCAGCGCGGCGCGGCCTTCGCCGCGGGCCGCCTCGAAGGCGGCGGCGATCCGGTCAGCCACCGCTCCGCTCCATCACCTCGGCCATGTCCTTGTCGCCTCGCCCGGAGAGGCAGAGCACGTCGAATCCCTCCGCCCCCGGGTTCTCCAGCAGCCAGGCGATCGCGTGTGAGGACTCCAGCGCCGGGATCAGCCCCTCCAGCCGCGCCAGCTCGCCGAAGGCGGCCAGCGCCTGGTCGTCGGTGACCGAGAAGTAGCTGGCCCGGCCGCTGTCGCGCAGCCAGGCGTGCTCGGGCCCCGAGCCCGGGTAGTCGAGCCCGGCCGAGACCGAGTGCGCCTCGAGGATCTGCCCCTCCTCGTCGGCGAGGATCGAGGAGAGCGAGCCGTGCAGGACGCCGGTGGTGCCGGCGCCGAGCGAGGCGCCGTGGCGCCCGCTGGCGAGCCCCTCTCCCGCCGCCTCGACCCCAACCAGGGCGACGCCCTCGTCGGCGACGAACGGGGTGAAGATGCCGATCGCGTTGGAGCCGCCGCCGACGCAGGCGATCACCCGCGCGGGCAGCTCCCCCTCGGCGGCGAGCGCCTGCTCGCGCGCCTCCTCGCCGATCACCCGCTGCAGGTCGCGGACCAGCGCCGGGTAGGGAGCCGGGCCGACCGCGGAGCCGATCACGTAGTGCGTCGTCTCGACGTTGGCGACCCAGTCGCGGATCGCGGCCGAGACCGCCTCCTTCAGCGTCCGTGCCCCAGCCTCGACCGGCGCCACCTCGGCGCCGAGCAGCCTCATCCGCTCGACGTTGGGCGCCTGGCGGCGGATGTCCTCGCTGCCCATGTAGACGACGCAATCGAGCCCGAGCAGCGCGCAGGCGGTGGCGGTCGCGACGCCGTGCTGGCCGGCGCCGGTCTCGGCGATGATCCGCCCCTTGCCCATCCGCTCCGCCAGCAGCGTCTGGCCGAGCGCGTTGTTGATCTTGTGCGAGCCGGTGTGGGCGAGGTCCTCGCGCTTCAGGTAGACCTTCGAGCCGACCCGCTCGGAGAGGCGCTCGGCGAGGTAGAGCGGCGTCGGCCGGCCGATGAAGTCGTGCCGCAGCTTTTCGAGCCGGCCCAGGAAGACAGCGTCCTCGCGCGCCTGCGCCCAGGCCTCGGTCAGCTCGTCGAGCGCCGCGATCAAAGTCTCCGGCACGTAGCGCCCCCCGTAGGGGCCGAAACGACTCTCGACGGTGCTCATGCGCTGGCGATGCCGACCGAGTTGACAGCCTCGAAGAAGGCCTCCAGCGCGGCGTGGTCCTTGTGGCCCGGCTCGGACTCGACGCCGCTGGCGACGTCGACCGCGTAGGGGTGGACGACCTCGATCGCGGCGACGACGTTCTGCGGCCGCAGCCCACCGGCGAGGATCGCCGGCACTTCGGAGCGGTGCCCGCGCAACAGCTCCCAGTCGAAGCTCTCGCCGGTCCCGCCCCACTGCCCTTTGCCGCGGCGGTCGAAGAGGTGGAAGTCGGTCCGGTAGGACTCGGCGGCGTGGATGTCGGCGGCGCTGGCGACGTGGATCGCCTTGATCACCTTCACCCCCGTGCGGCGCCCGACCTCGGCGCAGAAGGACTCGCCCTCCGAGCCGTTCAGCTGCACCATCGTCAGCCCCTCGTCCTCGACCGCCCGCACCACTTCCTCCAGGGTCGGGTTGACGAAGACGCCGACGATCTCGCACTTGCGGCGGAAGGCGGCGCCGATCTCGGCCGCCGCCGCCGGCTCGACGCAGCGCGGGCTGCGGTCGTAATGGATCAGCCCCAGCGCCCAGGCGCCGAGCCGCACCGCCTCGGCAGCGTCGTCGATATCGGTCAAGCCGCAGATCTTCACGCGCATCGGCCCAGCCTACGCGAACGACCCCCTCCCCACCCAGCAAGGAAGGTGAGGAGGGGGCCGCGTGCCCGTCCGGGGGCTGTCGGCCTCAGCCGCCCTGTGACGCTTCTTCGACCGAGGCGGGACGCTTGCCCAGCGTCACCTTCACCTGCTTGGTCTGCCCGTCGCGGAGGATCGTCACGTCCGCCGTTTCGCCGGGCTCCGCCTTGTTGACGAATTCGATCACGTCTTCCATCGAGGTCACCTTGTCGCCGTCGATTTCGGTGATGATGTCGCCGCCGAGGCCGACCTGGGCGCCTTCGATCGTCGCCGTCGTCTGGCTGCCTTCGATCCCGGCCTTGTCGGCGGGGCCGCCCTTGACCACGGTCTGGACGATCACGCCCTCGTCGACCGGCAGGTTGAGCGCCTTGGCCAGCGCCGGGGTGATCGAGCCGCCTTCGATGCCGAGGTAGGCGTGTTCGACTTCGCCCTTCGTCTCCAGCGACTGGATCTCTTCCTTGGCGGTGTTGATCGGGATCGCGAAGCCGATGCCGACGTTGCCCTCCGAGCCGCTGCCGCCGGTCTCGATCTGCGAGTTGATGCCGATCACTTCGCCGGCGGCGTTGATCAGCGGACCGCCGGAGTTGCCGGGGTTGATCGCCGCGTCGGTCTGGATCACGTTGTCGATCGAGAACCCGTTGGGGGCCTGGATCTGGCGCTGCAGGGCGGAGACGATGCCGCTGGTCACGGTGCGGTCGAGCCCGAACGGGTTGCCGATCGCGACCACCGGGTCGCCGACTTCCGCGGTCGAGGAGTCGCCGAGCTTCAGCGGGTGCAGTTCCTTGGCCGGCGCGTCGACCTTGAGCAGGGCGAGGTCGGATGCCGGGTCGGCGCCGACGACTTCAGCCGTGTACTGGGTGTCGGATTCGCCGAGTTTGACCGAGATCTTGCTCGCCCCTTCGACCACGTGGTTGTTGGTGAGGATGTGGCCTTCGCCGTCGATCACGAAGCCGGAGCCGGTGGCGACGCCACCGCCGGAGGATTCGGGTTCGCCGAAGAAGGGGTTGACCGATTCGGATTCGGTCGGTTCGAGCTGCGATTCGATGAAGGCGACGCCGTCGCCATCTGCCTTGTAGATCTGGTTGACGACGTTGGAGTCGCCTTCGTCGCTCGACTTGGAGACCACCGGCGCAATGCTCGCCGGCGCCGAGACGGTAGTGGTGGAGCCGCCGTCTGCCTTGATCAGACCGATCGCGATCGCGATCCAGCCGAAGACGGCGACCACGGCGCCACCCAACAGGGCGGAGCCGAACGGGCTGCGGAGAAAACCTTTTCGCGTGGGCATGACAGCAGGATCCTCCGCCGCGCTGGCGCCAACCTAAATGATCTTAAAAAGTTTTCTAAAGACGCCTGCGTCAGAGCAGGTGCTCGCGGGTGACGTCGTCGCTGCCGGCTAGTTCGCGCGTCTTCGCTTCGGGATCGGGGGCCGCCATCAGCGCGCCGCCGATCAGGACCGCGTCGACGCCGACCCGGTCCAGCTCTTCCAGCTCCGAGCGACCGGAGATGCCGCTCTCGGCGACGACCGTCTTGCCGGCCGGCACGTCGGGGAGCAGCTCGAAGGTGGTGGCGATGTCGATCCGCTGCTCGTCGAGGTCGCGGTTGTTGATCCCGATCACCTCGGCGCCGGCCTCCAGCGCCCGCTCCAGCTCCCCGGCGTCGTGGACCTCGATCAGGCAGTCGAGGTCGATCGCGCGCGCCTCTTCGTACAGCGCCCGCAGCCGCTGGTCATCGAGGGCGCGGACGATCAGCAGCACCGCGTCGGCGCCGTAGACCGCCGCCTCGTAGAGCTGGTAGGGGTCGACGATGAAGTCCTTGCGGATGATCGGCATCCCGCAGGCCGCCCGCGCCTCGCGCAGATCGTCCAGGGAGCCGCCGAAGTGCGGCTCGTCGGTGAGGACCGAGAGCGCCGCGGCGCCGCCGCGCTCGTAGGCGCGCACCTGCTCGGTGACGCTGGCGCCGGGCCGGATCTCACCGGCGCTCGGCGAGCGCCGCTTGAACTCGGCGATCAGCGACAGCCCCGGCCGGGTCAGCGCCTCGTTGAACGGGCGGTCCTCGCCGCGCGCCGACAGGCGCGATTCGAGCTCCGCCTGCGAAAGCTCGCTGCGGCGCGCCTCCACGCCTTGCCTGGCACCCGCGACTAGCTGCTCGAGAATCCCCACTGGACTCACTAAGCCTAGACGGCCGCGGCGACGGTCGCCGCGATCAGCCGCTCCAGCACGTCGGCGGCGGCGCCGGAGTCGATCGCGGCGGCGGCCTTGGCGACGCCCTCTTCGAGATCGGCGGCGAGGCCGCCGACGTAGATCGCGGCAGCGGCGTTGACGAGGACGAGGTCGCGCCGCGGGCCGCTCTCCCCGGCGAGGACGGCGCGCACCACAGCGGCGTTCTCCGCCGGCGTCCCCCCCGCCACCGCGCCCAGCTCCGCCGGCGCCAGCCCGAACTGGCCCGGCTCGACGAACCACTCCGAGGTGCGCCCGTCGGCGACCTCGATCACCCGCGTGCGCGAGGAGATCGAGATCTCGTCGAGGCCGTCCTCGGCGCTGACGACCAGCGCCCGCACGCTGCCGAGCCCGAGCAGCGCCTCGGCGATCGTCTCCTGGTAGTGGCGGTCGGCGACGCCGAGCAGCTGCCGGTCGGCCCCCGCGGGGTTGGTCAGCGGCCCGAGGAAGTTGAAGATCGTCCGCACCCCGAGCGCTTTGCGGGCGGGGACGACGTGCGCCGTCGCCGCGTGGTGGCGCGGCGCGAACATGAAGCCGAAGCCGACCTCGTCGAGGCAGCGGCCCACCGCGTCGGCGTCGAGCTCGATGTTGACCCCGAGCGCCTCGAGCAGATCGGCGGAGCCGCATTTGCTGGTCGCCGAGCGGTTGCCGTGCTTGGCGACCGCGCAGCCGGCGCCGGCGGCGACCAGCGCCGCGGCGGTCGAGACGTTGAAGGTGACCGGGCCGCCGCCCGTACCGGCGGTGTCGACCAGGTTCTCGCGCCGGGTCTTGACCGGCGTCGCCATCGCCCGCATCGTCCGTGCCAGTCCGACCAGCTCCGGCACCGTCTCCCCCTTCGCCCGCAGGGCGACCAGGAAGGCGCCGGTCTGGACCGGGTCGGTGCGCCCCTCCATGATCTCGACGAGGACGGCGCTGGCGTGGTCGGCGGTGAGGTGGTCGCCGGCGCAGACCGCGTCGATCGCGCGACTGACGACGTCGTTAGGCATCTCCACCCCCCGTGGCAGTCATTTCAGTTCCATCGGAGCGGAAAGCACTGCCACAACCGTGGGTGAGGAAGTTTTCGAGGAGCGTTTTGCCCAGCGGGGTGAGGACGGACTCGGGGTGGAACTGGACGCCCTCGGCGGGCAGCTCGCGGTGGCGGGCGGCCATCACCACCTCGCCCAGCGAGGCGCTCAATTCGAGCTCGTCGGGGAGGTCGGGATCGGCCACCAGCGAGTGATACCGCCCGGCGACCATCGGCGTCGGCAGGCCGGTGAAGATCGTGCGGCCGTCGTGCTCGATCTCGGCGTCCTTGCCGTGGATCGGCTCGCCCTGGACGACCTTGCCGCCGAAGGTCTCGACCATCGCCTGATGGCCGAGGCAGACGCCGAGCACTGGCGTCCCCGCCTCGGCGAAGGCGCGGATCGCCTCACCCGAGATGCCGGCCTCGGCCGGCGTGCACGGCCCCGGCGAGACGACCAGCCGGTCGGCACCGCGCCCGAGCAGCTCGGCGACCGTCGCCTTGTCGTTGCGCACGACCTCGATCTCGGCCCCCAGCTCGCCCAGGTACTGGACGAGGTTGTAGGTGAAGGAGTCGTAGTTGTCGATGACGAGGACGCTGGTCATGGCCAATCCGGTTGCTCGCAGGCGACTTCGACGGCGCGCCGCACCGCCCTCGACTTGTTTACCGACTCGGTCCACTCGTAGCTCGGCTTGGCGTCGGCGACGGTGCCGCCGCCGGCCTGGACGTGGAGCTGGCCGTCCTTGACGACGACGGTGCGGATGTGGATCGCGGTGTCGAGGTCGCCGTCCCAGGAGACGTAGCCGACGGCGCCGCCGTAGCCGCCGCGCTTGACCGGCTCGAGCTCGTCGATGATCTGCATCGCCCGCACCTTCGGCGCCCCCGAGAGGGTGCCGGCCGGCAGCGCCGAGCGCAGCACGTCGAGGGCGGTGACCCCCTCGCGCAGGGTGCCCGAGACCTGGCTGACGATGTGGAGCACGTGCGAGTAGGTCTCGACGTACATCAGCTCGTCGACGTTGACGCTGCCGTACTCGCAGACGCGGCCGAGGTCGTTGCGGCCGAGGTCGACCAGCATCACGTGCTCGGCCCGCTCCTTGGGGTCGTTGCGCAGCTTCTCCGCCAGCCGCCGGTCCTCGTCCTCGTTGCGCCCGCGCGGGTAGGTGCCGGCGATCGGCCGGGTTTCGACCCGGCGGCCGGTCACCTTGACCAGCGGCTCGGGCGAGGCGCCGGCGATCTGGAAGTCGCCGAACTCGAGGAAGTACATGTAAGGCGAGGGGTTGACCGCGCGCAGGCCGCGGTAGACCGAGAACGCTTCGACCGGCGCCGGCGCCGAGAAGCGCTGCGAGGGGACGACCTGGAAGGCGTCGCCGGCGTGGACGTACTCGACGATCCGCGCCACCGCCGCTTCGAACTGCTCGCGGCTCATGTTGGAGACGAACTCCGGCGGCTCGGCGAGCGAGGGTACGGCCGGGACCGGGACGGCGCCGCGCAGCCGCTCGCGCATCGCCGCGATTGTCCGCGCCGCCCGCTCGTAGGAGGCGTCGATGCCGCCCTCGTCGTCGGCGAAGGCGCAGGCGAGGATCGTCAGCTCGTGGCGCAGGTGGTCGAAGACGAGCATCGCGTCGGTCACCATCAGCGCCAGGTCGGGCAGGCCGAGCGGGTCGGGATTGGGCTCGCCGAGCGGCTCGACCGTGCGCACCAGGTCGTAGCCGAAGAAGCCGACCGCGCCGCCGACGAACGGCGGCAGGCCCTCGACCGGCGCCGGCCGGAAGGCGGCAAGGCGCTCGGCGACTGCGGCGTAGGGGTCGGGCGCGGCCTCCTCGCGCAGCGGCGCCGCGCCGGCCGCGGCGCCCTCGCCGCTCCATTCCGACAGCGTCCCCTCGCTCCAGCGCAGGATCGCCCGCGGGCGCAGGCCGACGAACGAGTAGCGGCCGACCTGCCCCTGCTCGGCCGACTCGAGCAGGAAGCACGGCGCTCCCGCCGGCTCACCGGCGCGCAGCTTGAGGAAGGCGGAGACCGGCGTCTCGCAGTCGTCGACGATCCGCGCCCGGACCGGGACGACGTTGCCTTCGCGGGCCAACTCGCGCGCCTGCTCCAGGCTCGGCTCGAGCTTCAGCTCGGCAAGGCCGGAGTCAGCCGCTACGGGCATTCAGCACTTCCATCACCTCGGCCTGGGAGACGCCGCGCGAGAAGAGCAGCACGCTGAGGTGGTACAGGAGGTCGGCGGCCTCTTCGGCGACGCGCTCGTCGCTCTCTTCGCGAGCGGCGCGGACCACCTCCTCGGCCTCCTCCTCGACCTTTTCGCCGATCAGCTTCGGGTCTTCCAGCAGCTTCACCGTGTAGCTGCCCTCGGGCCGCTCGACGGCGCGGCTGCGCAGCGTCCGTTCCAGCGCCGGCAGCGCTTCGTAGGTGACCGGAAACGGCTCGCCGGGAGCCGGCGGCGCGTCCTTGCGAATCGAGGCCGAGCCCAGCACCTCGCGATAGAAGCAGCTGCGCTGGCCGGTGTGGCAGGCGGGGCCCGCCGGGTCGACCATCGCCACCAGGGCGTCGCCGTCGCAGTCGTAGCGGAGCTGGCGCAGGTGCATGAAGGCACCCGAGCTTTCGCCTTTTTTCCAGAGCTGGTCGCGAGAGCGGCTGTGGAAGTGGAGGTCGCCGGTCTCGAGCGTCAGTTCCAGGGATTCCGAGCTGACCCAAGCGAACATCAGTACCTCGCCGGTGGCGAAGTCCTGGACGATGCAGGGCGCGAGCCCCCGCTGATCGAATTCGATTTCCCCGAACACGCGGACATCGTAGACGGCTGTCGCCTATTCGATGCCGAGACGATCCAGCAGATCCTCGTCGCGGCGCCAGTGACGGCGCACGCGGACGTCGAGGTCGAGGTGGACTTTGGCGCCCAGCTCGCGTTCGAGCGACCGCCGCGCGCCGCTGCCGATCTCGCCGATCTTGGCGCCCTTCTTGCCGATCAGGATCCCCTTCTGCGACTCGGTCTCGGCCCAGATCTCACCGCGCACGGTGACCAGACCGTCCTCGCGCGGCTCGACCTCGGTGACCGAGACCTCGACCGAGTGCGGGATCTCCTGGCGGGTGCGGTTGAGGACCTGCTCGCGGATCAGCTCCGCCAGCAGCAGCTCGCTCGACTGGTCGCTGGCGTCCTCGGGCGGGTACAGGTAGGGGCCCTCGGGCACCAGCTCGCCGAGCCGCTCCAGAAGGGGCTGCAGGCCCTCGCCGCTGCGGGCGCTGATCGGGAAGACCTCGTCGACGCCCTCCATCTCGGCCGCTTCGGCGAGGACCGGGACCAGCTCGTTGGGGCCGATCGAGTCGATCTTGTTGACCGCGCAGATCACCGGCAGCTCGGCGCCGGCACCGAGCAGCGCCCTGACGATGAAGCGGTCGCCCGGCCCGACCCCCTCGGCGCCGTTGATCACGACCAGAGCCACGTCGGAGTCGGCCAGCTCGCGCTCGACCCGGCGCTGCATCCGCTCGGTCAGCACGTCGCGCGGGCGCTGCACGCCGGGCAGGTCGACGAGGATCAGCTGGCGTTCGGCCTCGAGGTCGGTGGCGACCCCGCGGATCGCCCGCCGCGTCGTCTGCGGCCGCACCGAGACGATCGCGACGTGGGAGCCGACCAGGGCGTTGACCAGCGTCGACTTGCCGACGTTCGGCCGGCCCGCCAGCCCGACGAAGCCAGATCGCGTCATCGCAGCCCGGCGAGCACGCGCGCCTGCGCTGCGAGCATCTCGCCGTCGTCGGTCTCGTGGTCGTAGCCGCAGAGGTGGAGGACGCCGTGGACGGCGGCTTCGGTGACGTCGCTGCAGTGCTCCGGGCAGATCGCGACGTCGCCCAGCTCGCGCGGCCCGACGACCGGCCCCAGTTCGTCGATCGGAAAGGCGAGCACGTCGGTCGGCGCGTCCTTGCCGCGGTGCTCGCGGTTCAGCTCCCGGATCCGCTCGGCGTCGACGATCTCGACCGCGAGGTGGCCGTCCGCCACCCCCGCCGCGTCGAGCGCCGCCGCGACCGGCTCGCGCAGGTCCTCGGGCACGTCGGCGAGGTCGACGCTCACCCGGATCGCGGCGTCGGCCCGTGTTCGGCGCGCGCCGCCTGCTCGCGATTGCCGTGGGCGTCGTAGGCGGCGACGATCCGCTGCACCAGCTTGTGCCGGACGACGTCCTCGCCGCCGAACTCGACGAAGGAGATTTCGTTGACGTCGTCGAGGATGTCGCGCACCGCGATCAGCCCCGAGCGCTGGTCGGAGGGCAGGTCGATCTGGGTGACGTCGCCGGTGACGACCATCCGCGAGTTGAAGCCGAGCCGGGTGAGGAACATCTTCATCTGCTCCGGGCTCGTGTTCTGCGCCTCGTCGAGGATTACAAAAGAATCATTAAGCGTTCTACCACGCATGAAAGCCAGCGGCGCCACCTCGATCACGTCGCGCTCGAAATAGCCGTTGACGCGGTCGGGGTCGATCATGTCGTAGAGCGCGTCGAACAGCGGCCGCAGGTAGGGGTCGACCTTGGCCTGGATGTCGCCGGGCAGGAAGCCGAGCCGCTCCCCCGCCTCGACCGCCGGCCGGGTGAGGATGATCCGCTGCACTTCGCGTTCGGTCAGCGCCGCGGCAGCCATCGCCACCGCGAGGAAGGTCTTGCCGGTGCCGGCCGGGCCGATGCCGAAGGTGATCGTGTTGCGGCGAATCGAGTCGACGTAGCGTTTCTGGTTGACCGTCTTCGGCGCCACCCGTTTGTTGCGGTGATGCCAGACGACGTCCTCGAGGATCTCGGCCGGGTCCTGTTCGGCCTCCAGGGCACCGGTCACCGCTTCGATCGTGCCCGGCGCCACCTCGTGCCCCTGCTCGATCAGCTCGACCATCTCGTCGACGATGTGGGCGGCCTGCTCGACGTCGTCGGGCTCGCCCTCCAGGGTCAGCACGTTGCCGCGCAGGTGCAGGTCGGCGTCGAGCTTGCCGCGCAGGGCACGGAGCACCGAGTCCTCGGACCCGGCCAGCTCGGCCGCCACCGTATTGTCGAGGGTCAGCTGCCGCTTCGCCACTAAGAAGCACCCAGCTTTTGGCGGACCGCGGCGCTGACCCGCTTGCCGTCGGCGCGGCCGCCGACCTTCGACATCAGCGCCGACATCACCTGGCCCATCTGCTTCTGCTCGCTGGCGCCGGTCTCGGCGATCGCCGCGTCGACCAGCTCGGCCAGCTCCTCGTCGGAGAGCTGCTGCGGCAGGTACTGCTCGATCAGCTCCGCCTCGAAGCGCTCGGCGGCGGCCTGCTCGGCGCGGCCAGCGCCCTCGTAGGCCTCAGCCGCCTCGACCCGTTTCTTGCGCTCGCGCTGGAGCACGGCAACCTCGTCGCCCTTGCCCAGCTTCGCGTCCTGCTGGAGCACGTCGACAACCAGGCGCAGCGCCGAGACGCGCTCGCTTTCGCGCGCTTTCATCGCCGTCCGCACATCGCTCTGCACCTGCTCGAGAACGCCCATTCGCTTAAGGGTAGAGGGCGGCGTCGGGGGCGACTGCAAGACCCTTGTGAACGAGGTCGCGGAAGTCGGTGCTGACCAGGGTCCAGCCGTTGCGACGGGCGGCGGCGACATAGGCGGCGTCGTAGGCGGTGAGGCCATGACGAACGGCCACCTCAGCCGTGCTGCTTGCGAGCTCGCCGTCGACCTTGGCCATCACGCGCTCGCAGCGGTCGAGGATCAAACGCCCGAGTTGCTCGGCCTCCCGCGGCTGTCCCCGCTTGGCGGCGATCACGTTGATCACCTCGTACAACGTCAGATCGAGGGCCGCGAGATCGAACTGCGGCGATTCCAGCAAAGCCACAGCCTCCGTGTGAAAGGCCTCCTCTGGCGCGATGCTCGCCACCCAAACGCCAGAATCGAGCAGCAGCACTAGTGCGATTCCCGGTCTTCGCGAATCAGCTCCGCGGCACTCTTGCCGCCGAGGTCGACCGGACCTATGGCCTCCAGCATCTCTTTCCAGCGCAGTCGCTGCTTCGCATCGTCCGCTGCGACCTCGGACTCCGCCAGGCGCTGCAGGAAGCCGCTGCGGGTCTCGCCGGTCGACGCGACGTGGGCATCGATTCGCTGCAGGAGCGCGTCCGGAATGGAGATCATCACCTTTGCCACCAGACGAGTATATATGGTATTGCTAGCGGTTAGAACGGGCATGAACAGGATCGTGGCGGGCAGCGGCTCACAGGTGGCGCGCAGCCCGTGCCAATTCACGCGCGGCTTCGTCGCGACTCAGTCGCGGGCGTCGAGATCCATCCGCTCGACCTCGCCCAGCGGCATCTGCAGGAAGCGGGTGCCGATCGCGTGGAAGGCGGCGGGGTCGCCGGTGCAGAGGAAGTCATAGCGGCCCTCCTCGTCGCCGGCACGGTCGAGTCCGGCGCCGGCGAGCGTCCGCTGCACGGCCGCCGCCACCGCGTGCCCGCCGGCGACGAGGCGGACGTCGCGGCCGAGGATCCGCTGCAGCATCGGCGCCACCAGCGGGTAGTGGGTGCAGCCGAGGATCAGCGTGTCGACCCCGGCCTCCTTCAGCGGCGCGCAGTAGCCGCGCGCCATCGCCATCGTCTCCTCGTCGAAGAGCGAGCCCTCCTGGATGAAGGGCGCCAGCCGCGGCGCCTCGACCTCGGTCACCTCCAGCGCCCGCCCCTGCGCTTCCAGCGCCCGCCGGTAGGCACCGCTCTCGACCGTGTTCGGCGTCGCCAGCACGCCGACCTTGCCGTTGGCGCTGATCGCCGCGGCGATCTCGGCCTGCGGCTCGACCACCGGCACCACCTCCACCCCGGCCCGGGCAGCGACCTCGCGGGCGACCTCCTCGCCCACCGCCGTGGCCGTGTTGCAGGCGATCACCAGCAGCTTCGCGCCCCGCTCCACCAGCAGCTCGGCGATGCGGCCGATCCGCGCCCGCAGCCAGGCCTGATCCCGCGTCCCGTAGGGGAAGCAGGCGGTGTCGCCGAGGTAGACGTAGTCCTCCTGCGGCAGCGAGACGAGGCACTCGTGCAGGACGGTGAGGCCGCCGACGCCGGAGTCGAAGACCGCGACCGGCAGCGAGGGGTCGCTCACATGAACGGCTTGTACGTCATGAAGAAGATCGTCACGACGACGATCAGGCCGGCCAGCGAGCCGACGCGGCCGATCAGCTGTCCCAGCGCTTCGAACTCGGGGCTGAGCGTGTCGCCGGCCTCGAGGTCGCGCTCGGCTAGCTCTTTCGCCTGCCGCACCTTGGGCTGGAAGAAGCCGTGCTGGAGGCCGAAGAGGCCGATGATCGCGATGAAGCCGACGACGATGAAGGCGTCGCTGCCGTCCCAGACGCTGTCGCTGGCGGCCATCAGGTAGATCCCGGCGATCAGCAGCAGGACCATGAACGGGTTGACCAGGTAGCGATCGACGCGCTGGATCCCGGCCAGGATCGCCGGCACCGCCCGCGGGTACTGCGGGGCGACCGAGAAGAAGAAGGCGTAGCCGAAGGTCGGGCCGAAAGCCAGCACGACCGCGAGGATGTGCAGGAACAGCGCGAACTTGTAGCCGGAGTCGCCGAAAGCCGCGAGAGGCATCCCGGAAACCCTATAGCTCAGCGGCGACGGAGGAAACTGGCGAGTAGCCGAATCAGTTGGGATCAGCGGTTCCGGGCCTATAGAGAACGTGGATGCCTTCAGCCCGAGGGCGAGTCTCTTCCGTTAGCCCACCAACCTCCAGTCCTTTGGAGATGATCAGCTGGGTGAAGTCCCGCGGATGGATCCTCAGTGCCAGACGGGCGAGGGAGTCGGAATACCTCGATCCGACCGCGAAGGACCATTCCTCGGTCGCCTCTTCCAGCTCGTCGTAGGACCAAGGCGCCCGATAGCAGCTCTCACGCTCAATCTCCGCAAGCATCTGCAGAAATCGCCCTCTGCCGGCGAGATGGGTCACCGCGTCGCTGATGTCATGTTCCGTTCTCTCGACTCTGGTGCGATAGGTCCACCCCGCCACTCCGGCAACCGCGGCCCCAACGCCGCAGGCAGAGATGAACCCGATCATCAGGCCATTTGAGGCAGGGGTCCATTCCGTGATCGCTACTGCGCGAAGCAGGACGACAAGTAGGCCCAAACCGCCCGCAACTACCGCCGCAAGCCATGCCTTCTGCTTCCTTTCGGATAGCGGAGAGGTCTGTCGACGGACGATCGAACCAACGATTGCGTCCGTCTCAACAGACTGCCGTTCCCTGACCTCTCGCCTGTCTAGCGCTTCGCCATGCTTGCGAATGGCCTCAACGGCGACACTGAGAGGGACTAACTCGTGCCCTGGCGCAGGATCCCCTCCGGACTTAAGGACCGCCCGCGCTTCGACGAGCCGTTCCCAACTGTCGCGAGATCCCTTCGGAGAAGTTGGGTGTGCGTCCTTTGCAGCCCGCCTAAACGCTCGGTCGACAGCGGCAATGTCTGCCCCTGGTTGCACCCCCAGAAGACTGCAAGCCTCCCCCTCCGTCACATGGAAAGGTTCCCAAATGTTGAGTGCCGAAAGGCTTCTGACCCTCCCCGACGAAGCAAGAGCGCCGCCCAGTCGCCGTCGCGGCGGCGGTCCGTCTCGCTCAGCCCCACCTCAGCGAAAACCGCGGCGACCTCGTCCAGCTCGGCCGGCAGCAGGCCCGAGCAGACCAGCGTCGCCGGTGCCGACCCGGAGAGCTGCGCGGCGACGGCCTTGAGGATCGGCGAGGTCAGGTTGGCGACGACGGTGGGCGCCAGCTCGGGCAGGCTTTCGCGCAGGTTGAGGCGGTCG
This sequence comes from Actinomycetota bacterium, assembly GCA_048498975.1. GTDB lineage: Bacteria > Actinomycetota > Thermoleophilia > Solirubrobacterales > 70-9 > VAYN01. Next base: position 26,573 of record JBEHWY010000008.1, read on the forward strand.
AGCTCGAGGCTGACCCCGTTGGCCGCGGCGTTGGCCTCGGTCGCTTCCAGCGCCGCGGGCTCGTGGTCGTAGCCGCTGACGGGGTCCCAGCCGAGCTTGGCGGCGGCGATCGCGAGGACGCCGGAGCCGCAGCCGAGGTCGGTCAGCGCGCCGCCGGCCTCCCCCGCCGCCTCCAGCTCGAGCAGGTACTCGAGGCAGAGCCGGGTGGTCGGATGGGCGCCGGTGCCGAAGGCACGGCCCGGGTCGACGACGAGGTCGACGGCATCGGGGCGCGCCTGCTCCCAGGAGGGCCGCAGCCAGAGCCGGCCGCCGACCAGGACCGGCTTGTGGAAGTCGCGCCAGCGGTCGGCCCAGTCGTCGGGCACCTCGGTGGCGCTGACCTCGACCCGGCCGGTGCCGACGACGGCGTCGATCTCGCCCAGCTCCGGCAGCTCTCCCTCGCCGCCGTAGATCGCGTACTCGACGTAGCCCGGCCCGCGCTCCTCCTCGACCCCGTTCGGCGCCAGCACCGTCAGCTCGGCGAGGACCAGCTCCGCCTGGTCGGGAGCGCAGCGGACCGCGAGCCGGATCACCGCAGCCCTAGGAGAACGCTTTGCGGACGCGGCTGAAGAGACCGTCGCCGCCCTGCGGCCCGAGGTTCTCCTCGCCCAGCGTCGCGTCGAGCCGCTCGGCGAGGCCGCGCTGCTCGTCGCTGAGGTTGGTCGGGACGACGACGTTGACGATCACCCGCTGGTTGCCGCGGCGGCGGCTGCCGAGCCGCGGCAGGCCGGCGCCCTTCAGCGTCTCCTCGTGGCCGGGCTGCGTGCCCGGGCCGAGCTCGATCTCGTGCTCGCCCTCCAGGGTCGGCACCGTCACCGCGGTGCCGAGCATCGCCTCGGTGGCGGGCACGGAGACGACGCTGATCAGGTCGGTGCCGTCGCGGCGAAAGCGCTCGTCGGCGCTGACCCGGACCTCGACGTAGAGGTCGCCGGGCGGCGCCCCGATGTCGCCGGCGTGTCCGGCGCCGGAGACCCGCAGCGTCTGTCCGTCCTCGATCCCGGCCGGGACTTCGATCTCCTTCGTCACCTCGGCCGGCATCCGGCCGACGCCGCGGCAGACCTCGCAGGGCGTCTCCGGGATCTTGCCGGCCCCGTTGCAGACGTCGCAGACGACCGCGCGGGCCATCTGCCCGAATGGCGTGCGCGAGACCTGGCGCAGCTGGCCGGCGCCGCCGCAGCGCTCGCAGGTCGTGATCGGCGTCCCCGGCTCGGCCCCGTTGCCACGGCAGTGCTCGCAGACCCCGACCGCCTGGTAGGAGACCTCGCGGCGGGCCCCCTCGGCGACCTCGGCCAGCTCGATCTGGACCGAGACCGCGACGTCGCCGCCGGCGACCGGGCCACCACCGCCGCCGAAGCCGAAGCCGCCGCCACCGCCACCGAAGAAGGCCTGGAAGATGTCGTCGATCGAGCCGAACTGGCTGCCCGGGTCAAAGCCACCCGAGCGCAGCCCCTCGGCGCCATAGGCGTCGTAGGTGCGGCGCCGCTCGGCGTCGGAGAGCACCTCGTAGGCCTCGGCGGCCTCCTTGAACTTCTCCTCGGCATCGGGGTCGTGGCTGTTGACGTCGGGGTGCAGCTCACGGGCGAGGCGGCGGAAGGCTTTCTTGATTTCGGTCTCACTGGCGTCGCGGGCGACGCCGAGGACCTCGTAGTAGTCGCGGGGCATTCGGCTCCGGTTCAGGATTCGTAGACGGTCTCGAAGTAGCGGGACAGCTCACGGGCGGCGATCTGGACCGAGGCGATCGCGGTCGCGTAGTCCATCCGGCGCGGCCCGACGACGCCGACGGCGCCGAGGTTGCGATGCCCGAGGCCGTAGTTGGCGCCGACGACGCTGACCGAGCGTAGCTGCGGCGCCGGGTTCTCGTCGCCGATCCAGAGGTAGACCGAGCGCCGCTCCAGCGAGGAGCGCAGCATCTGCAGCACGTCGGCGCGCCGCTCCAGCGCCGTCATCAGCTCGTCGGCGCGCGGCAGGTCGGGCAGGTGGGCCTCGGAGAGCAGGCGCGAGGCGCCTTCGACGTAGAGGTCGCCGCCCTGCTGCTGGGCCAGCTCGGTGAAGGCCGCGCCCAGGGTGGCGATGAACTCGGCCTCGACCCTGCTGAGCTGGGGGTCGGCGAGCTTGGTGGCGATCATCCGCGCGCCGACGCCGAGGCCGGCCAGCGACTCGTTCAGGTAGCTGGAGGCCCAGGTGACGAGACCCGGGTCGACGGACGACCCGAACTCGAAGACGCGGCGGACGACGTCGCCGGTGGAGGCGATCGCGATCACGACGATCCGCTGCGAGGCGAGCTGCAGGACCTCGACCCGGTGGATCGTCGCCCCGATGCTCGGCGGCGGCGCCGTCGCCATCGCGACCAGGTCGGTGACCTGGGCGAGGGCGGCGGTCGTCTCCCGCATCGCCTCGTCGACCTCGCGCCGCAGCCGCGAGAGCTCGAGCTCGGTCTCGGCCTGCGGCGCAGCCGGCAGCGGCGAGGAGATCAGGCGTTCGGCATAGAGCCGGTAGCCGGCGTCGGTCGGGACGCGGCCGGCCGAGGTGTGCGGATGGGTGAGGAACCCCTCCTCCTCCAGCGCAGCCAGCTCCGCCCGCACCGTCGAAGCTCCCCATTCGACCTCACCGCGCGAAGCCAGCTCGCGCGAGCCCACGGGCTTGGCCGAAGCCAGATAAGCCTCGACGACTAGGCGCAGAATCAGTTCTTGCCGCTCTGAGAGCACCCCTTGAAGTCTAGGAGGAAGGCCGGGTGACCCCTCCCAAAACACTCAAGCGAGGCTCCCGCCGAGCGTTTTGGGAGGGGTCACCCGGCCTTCCTCCTCTACAGCGAGAGTTCTGCCTCCGCGTTCCGAATGATCCGATTCTCGCCCTGCGCCGCTTCCGTGTCGACCACGACCCGGTTGCCGTCGACCGACTTCACCGTCCCGGTGACGACGATCTCCTGCTCGGGCATGCCCATGCCGCGGAACTGGACCGAGAGCCGCTTCAGCGCCCGCGGGTCACCGCCGGCGAGGCCCTGGGCGTTGGCCCGGGCGACCAGGCCCATCGAGTAGAGGCCGTGCAGGATGTTGCGCGGCAGCCCGACGGCTTTGGCGAACTCGTCATCGATGTGGATCGGGTTGAAGTCGCCGGAGGCGCCGGCGTAGCGGTGCGGCAGGTACTTGTCGGGCGTCACTCGCAGCTCGGGGATCTGGTCCCCCACGTTCACGTCAGCCATCTCAGACTCCCCTCACGATGCAGGTCCAGGTGCCGCGCACGACCTGAGCGCCGTCCTGGTTGACCGCATTGGTCTCGAACACGTAGAAGCCTTTGCCGTCTTTCTCCTCGATCGAGATGCACTTCGCGGTGGTCGTGATCTCGTCGCCCGAGCAGGCCGGCTCGTCCCACTCGAAGACCTGGGCGCCGTGCACCATCGCCGCGAAGTTCATCGCCACGTCGGGGTCGAACATCGCCGGCCCGACCGCCGGGCTGCTGTAGACGACGGCGAACATCGGCGGCGCGACGACGTCGCGGAAGCCGGCCGCGCGGGCCGCCTCGACGTCGAAGTGGACCGGGTTCTCGATCCCCAGCGCGGTCGCGTACTCCTTGATCTTCTCGCGCCCGACCTGGTAGGTCGTCGCGGGCCATTCCTTGCCAACAGCGTCAGTCTTCAGTGCCAAAGGACTTTCCTCCCGAGTAGGTCGGGGGGCACTTTACTGGCTGCGCAGCCAGGCGCGGCGGCAGACCTACTCGTCGATCTCCAGCACCGCGAGGAAGGCCTCCTGCGGGACTTCGACCCGGCCCACGGCCTTCATCCGTTTCTTGCCTTTTTTCTGCTTCTTCAGCAGCTTCTGCTTGCGGGTGACGTCGCCGCCGTAGAGCTTCGCGGTGACGTCCTTGCGCAGCGCCTTGACCGTCTCGCGGGCGAGGATGTTGGAGCCGACCGCAGCCTGCACGGGGACGTCGAAGAGCTGGCGCGGGATCGTCTTCTTCAGCCGCCCGACGAGGCGCTTGCCCTGCTCGTAGGCGAATTCGCGGAAGACGATGATCGAGAGCGCGTCGACCTTCTCGCCGGCGAGCAGGATGTCGACTTTGACCAGGTCCGAGGGGCGGTTGCCGATCGGTTCGTAGTCGAGCGAGGCGTAGCCGCGGGTGCTGCTCTTCAGCAGGTCGAAGAAGTCGAGGACGATTTCGGCCAGCGGCAGGTCGTAGCGGATCTGCACCCGCTGCGGGCTGAGGTAGTGCATGTCGACGTGGGTGCCGCGGCGCTGCTGGCAGAGCTCCATCACGGCGCCGACCTGCTCTTTCGGGCAGATGATCGTGGCCCGGATGTAGGGCTCTTCGACCGTCTCGATCGTGGCCGGGTCGGGCAGGTCGGTCGGGCTGCGGACCTCGATCTCCTCGCCGTTGGTGAGGTGGACGACGTAGCGCACGTTCGGCGTCGTCGCCAGCAGGTCGAGGTCGTACTCGCGCTCGAGCCGCTCGCGCACGATCTCCATGTGGAGGAGGCCGAGGAAGCCGACGCGGAAGCCGAAGCCGAGCGCCTCGGAGGTCTCCGGCTCCCAGGAGAGGGCGGCGTCGTTCAGCGCCAGCTTCTCGAGCGCGTCGCGCAGGTCTTCGTAGCGGTCGGTGTCGATCGGGAAGAGGCCGCAGAAGACCATCGGCCGCACCTCGCGGTAGCCCTCCAGCGGCTCGCTCGCCGGATTGTCCTGGGCGGTCAGGGTGTCGCCGACGCGCAGTTTGCTGACGTCCTTGATGCCGGTGATCAGGTAGCCGACGTCGCCGGCCTCCATCCCCTGCACGCCGGTCATCTGCGGCCGGAAGAAGCCGATGTCGTCGATGTCGGCGCGGTTGCCGTTCTGCATCGAGAGGATCTGTCCGTGCTTGCGGAAGCGGCCGTCGACCATCCGCACGTAGGCGACGACGCCGCGGTACTGGTCGAACTCGGAGTCGAAGATCAGCGCCCGGGTCGGCGCCTCGAGGTCGCCCACGGGCGGCGGGATGCGGGCGACGATCGCCTCCAGCACCTCCTTCACGCCGATCCCGGTCTTGGCCGAGATCCGCAGCGCTTCCTCGGGGTCGCCGCCGAGCAGGTCGGCGATCTCCTGCGCGACCCGGTCGGGCTCGGCGCCGGGCAGGTCGACCTTGTTGATCACCGGGATCAGCTCCAGCCCGTTCTCGATCGCCAGGTAGGTGTTGGCGACGGTCTGCGCCTCGACCCCCTGGGCGGCGTCGACGACCAGCAGCGCGCCCTCGCAGGCGGCGAGACTGCGCGAGACCTCATAGGAGAAGTCGACGTGGCCGGGCGTGTCGATCAGGTGCAGGTGGTAGATCTGGCCGTCGTCGGCCTTGTACTCGACCCGCACCGCCTGCGCCTTGATCGTGATCCCCCGCTCCCGCTCGAGGTCCATCGAGTCGAGCAGCTGCGCCTGCATTTTCTTCGGGTCGACCGCCCCGGTCAGCTCGAGGATGCGGTCGGCCAGCGTCGACTTGCCGTGGTCGATGTGGGCGATGATCGAGAAGTTGCGGATGTGCTCCATGGGCGTGCGGAGTATGGCCGACTAGAGGTGTCGGCCGGCGGGTCGCGCGATGGCGCTCCGGGGCGGCGGTCCCGTGATGGTCTCCGGGCCGGCGGGTCCTGTCATGGGCGGACAGGCCTGCGGGCGAGGTTTACGTCCTCGGCCTGTCCGCCCATGCCACCCCCCGGCAGGGAGGGGAACAGGGGACCGCCGCCAGAGGGCGCAGGGGCGGGATCTGCCGGAGGGACGTCTGGCGGCCGGACTGCGCCCGCGGGCACATGCCGTTCTCTCAGCTTCCGCAGGTTGAGGGGTTGAGGTTGCCGTGGAGGCGGAATACGACCGTGGGGGGTTTGCGGAGGACCACTTCGGCGTTCGGGCCTTCCGTCCAGTGGGTCGTTTCCGGGTATGGGGACTTGCCTTCACCGAGGCGGTCCTTGGAGGTGACCACGTAGTCGTAGTGGCCTGCGTTGAGGAGGTGGCGCCATTGATGGCAATTGGTGGGGGCCTCGAAGCCGCCGTGGGGCTGCTCGACGCCGACGAACTGGACGTGGTTGGAGAGGTCGGTGCCGAACAGCGGGTACTGGCGGGTGCTGGTGGTGGCGATGCGGGCTCCGGATACGTCTCTCGCCCACTTGAAGGCGGCGTCGAGGCCGGGCGTGCTGAAGGTCGGGTTCGCGTAACGGTCGCGCAGGTAGTGCCGCTGCACCGGATAACCCACCGCCACGGCAAGAACGATCAGCACCGCTCCGAGGAGTGCCCACCCCCCGCGCCCACCAGCGATGTTGAGCTTTCCCTCGCTATCCGCAGCAAAGCTCAACATCGCCGCGAGCCTGGCGAGGCGGCCACGGAGCTGGGGTGCGGCGGGAAGCAGCGCGAGGCCGAGGACCAGGGCCGGGCCGAGGTAGCGCAGGCCCGATTCGAAGCCGCGCGGCATCCCCTCCGGCCCGGACGCCGACGTCGGCGCCACCAGCCACGCCAAGGCGCTCGCCAACCCCACAACCCCCGCCACCGCCAGCACTCCCCCCGCCGACGGGCCGATTTGTCGTCCCTGAGGCGACAAATCGGCCCGTCGGCCCACCGCGGCGAGGGGTAGGAGGAGGCCGGTCAGGGCGGCGAGGCCGAGGAGGGGCCAGAGGATCCAGAGGCCGTGGTGGAGGCCGGGGAGGAACCAGTCGGACCAGACGGTGCCGTCGGTCAAATAGGAGAGGACGCTGTGCGCTTCGCGGCCGCCCAGCGCCTGCTGCGGTGCCGGCAGGTCGATCGGGCCTAGATGGTGGACCCAAGGCAGCGGGTTGCCTGCCTGCACGAGGTTCCGCAGGTACCAGTAGCCGCCCCCGGCCAACGCCGCCAGGGCCGGGATCCAGAGCGAGCGCCAGCGCGTCCCCCTCGGCGCGATCACGACCAGCCCGACGACCAGAACAGCGGCAGGCAGGAGGAAATTGAGCTTGGTCCCTGCCGCCAGCCCGGCTGCCAGCCCGACGACCGCCAATGCACCGGCCGGCATCGCACCCACGGCCTTGGGCGCTTCGCCGACCTCCGAACCCTCCCCTCCACCTGCCCGCAGTTCGTCCCTGAGCCCCGCCCACGCGTTCAACGCCACCGCCACGGCCGCCAGCAGGAAGAAGATCCCGACGATGTCGTTCCGCGCTTCGCCCGCCTGGTCGTGCAGCGCCGGCACGCTCAGTGCCACCGCCCCCAGCGCCAGCGACCACGCCCCCACCCGGTACGGCCGCCCGATGCACCAGCAGGCCACCAGACAGCCGACGAACCACCCCAGGTTCAGCAGCGGCGAGAGCAGGTCGCGCGAGAACGCCAGCATCCCCGCCGCGTGGAAGATTTCGCCGTTCGCCGGGTAGAACCAGGCGAGGAACTGGGGCGCGATGAAGTGCAGGTCGATCGTATTGCCGCTCTGGAAGAAGCCGGCGGCGAACGGCCCGTGGTACCAGGTCGAATCGAACCCGGTCATCCCCGTGCTCAGCTTCGCCTTCACCCCGACGGCGAAGTGGAGAACAGCCACCGCCGCGACCACCAGGGCGACGAGAGTCGCCACCAACCCTTCGCCGCCGTCCGCCTCAGTCCCGTCCCCGTCCTGCGCGCCGGGCGAGCGCCGCAAGGACCACCAAAGCCCCAGCCCCACCACCGCCACGAGAGCCAGGTAGGGCACGGGCTCGAACAGGGACACCGTCCCCAGCACCTCGGCGCACCAGATCAGCAGCGCCAGCGCCAGCACGGCGGTCGCGAGCCCTCCGGCCACGCCACGCAGACGAGGCACCAACCGCCCCCGCACCCCCCACGCCCCCACCCACGCAAACCCGACGAGCAACCCAACCTCCACCGCGCCCAGCAGGTACCGCCCAGCCCCGAGCATCCCGCAGCCGCTCCGCTAGCCCCGCCGCCGCAGCACCAGGCGGAGGATCTGGTCGAGCTCGGCGATCCGCAGCAGGCGCGCCACCGCGACGTAGACGAGGCCGCCGACCGCCAGCCCGGTGCCGAGCGAGACGATCTGACCGACCAGGCCGCGCCCGACCAGTTCGTCGAGCAGGTCCCAGACCAGCCAGGAGACGCCCGCCAGCGCCGCCGCCGCGATCGTGATCCGCACCGTGGTCGAGAACAGCCGGGGCAGCTCGAGGCCGCCGAACTCGCGGCGCAGGATCACCGCCTGGGCGACGACCGCAGCCGACGTCCCGATCCCGGTCCCGGCGACGATGCCGCCGACCCCGAACGGCTTGTAGAGCGCGAACGCCGCCAGCGCCGAGACAACGAGGTCGATCGTCGCCAGCCCCGTCGCCTGCCACGGCCGCTGCAGGCTGAAGAAGGTCCGCGTCTGCAGCAGGTAGAGCCCGTTGGTCGGCAGCGAGAAGGCGAACCAGAAGAGCGCCGTGGCGACGATCACCGTTTCCTCGGCGCCGAATTCGCCGCGCTGGTAGATCAGCCGGATCATCGGGTCCGAGAGCGCCAGGATCGCCGCCGCCGCCGGCACCAGGACGAAGAGGATCTGGCGCATCCCGTTCGCCATCGTCGCCCGCAGGTTGTCGATCTCGCCGGCGTTGGCGAAGCGGGCGAGGGTCGGGAAGAGCACGGTCGCGATCGCCACCGAGAAGATCCCCTGCGGCAGCTGGTAGATCCGGAACGCCTTGTCGATCGCCGCCGGCGCCTGGTCGGAGACGAGCGAGCCGAAGAGGCTGTTGATCAGCATGTTGAAGTTGATCAGGCCGAGGCTGATCGTCACCGGCAGCATCAGCAGCAGCACCCGCCGCACGCCGGGGTGGCGCCAGTCGAAGCTGAGGCTGAACTTGAACGGCGTGTTGCGCAGGTCCCAGGTCGGGATCAGCAGCTGGACCAGGGTGCCGACGAGGATGCCGATCGCGTAGGCGTAGATCCGGTCCTGGCCGCTGAACATCGGCTCCAGGACGACCAGCACGAGGATGATCGTCAGGTTCCAGAACAGCGGCGAGATCGCGAAGGCGCCGAAGCGGTCGTAGCTATTGAGGATGCCGACAACGACGCCGCTGACCCCGAGCATGATCAGGATCGGGAAGAGGACCTGGGAGAGGGTGACGGTGAGGTCGAGGATCTCGCCTTCGAAGCCGGGCGCGAAGACGGGCATGATCACCGGCGCGAGGAGGACGAAGAGGGCGGTGATCGCCCCCAGCACCATCGTGATCAGCAGCAGCAGGGTCGAGGCGAGGCGGAAGGCCTCCTTGTAGCGCTTCTCGCCGAGCAGTTCGGTGAAGACGGGGACGAAGGCCGGCTGCAGGGCGGCGTCGGCAAACAGCGCGCGGACCAGGTTGGGGACCTGGAAGGCGATCGTGAAGGCCGACATCGGCCCCTTGACGCCGTAATAGCCGGCGGCGACCACTTCGCGGCCGAGGCCGGCGACGCGCGAGGCGGCGGTGGCAGCGGAGAAGAACGCGGTCGAGCGGGCGATCCGCCCGGCCTGGCGCCCCGGCGCCGGCTCGGCGGCGAATTCCTCGGTCGGTTCGAAGGCCTCGGCGCGGCGGATCGCGACGTCCTCGGCGAAGGGGACGTCGGCGTTGATCGGCCGCTCCTCGAACTCGTGGATGTCTGGTGCCTGGGGGCTCGGCATTCCTGTTCAGGTTCGGGAGCTTCGTCCGAACTCCTCAATCGCTATAGTCAGCGGCCGCCCGCAGCCGGCACTGCACCTGCTGGGGCCTCAAGACATGGCCAACATAGCCTCACAAAAGAAGCGGATCCTACGCAGCGAGCGCGAGCGCACCGAGAATCGGCTGCTGACGAGCACCGTGAAGACCTACTTCCGGCGGCTCGAGGCGGCGGTCGAGGGCGGCGACGCCGAGGCGATCGCCGGCGAGCACCGCGCCCTGATCTCGAAGATCGACAAGGCCGTCCAGAAGGGCGCCATGCACCGCAACACCGGTGCCCGCAAGAAGTCAAAAGCCTCGCGGATCGCCGCCGGCGCCCCGCAGAGCTAACCGCTCCCCGCTCAGCGCCTAGGCGCGCGCCATCTGTCGAATCGCCAGGGTGAAGGCGAGCTCGTCGCCGTAGTCCTTCTCTCCCCGGCACCAGAGCTCGAGGTCGGCGAGGGTCTCGGTCGCGGCGCGGAGGTCGGCGAGGTCGGCGTCGCGGACGCGGCCGACGAGCAGCTTGGCGGCGTAGGGGTGCATCTTCAGCGACGACTCGACCTGCTTCGGCGGGACACCGGCCTGCAGTTGCGCGGCGGCGGCACAGGCGCCGCGCAGACGCGAAGCGAGGCCGTAGACGAGGCCGGTGACGTTCTCGCCCTGGGCGATCAGCCGCTCGCCGACCCGCAGCGCGGTCGCGCCGTCGCCTTCTAGCAGCGCGTCGGAGAGGGTCCAGACCGCCGCCTCCTGGGTGTCGGCGATCATCTCCTGGAGAGCGTCCAGGCCGACCTCTCCCCCCTCCCCGGCCCACAGCGCCAGCCGCTGGATCTCGTTGCTGAGGCGCAGCGGGTTGGCGCCCATCCGCTCGACCAGCAGGCGCGCCGCCGCCGGCTCCAGCCGGAAGCCGAGCCGCTGCGCCTCGGCGACGAGCTGGCGCGGCATGTCCCGCGCCTTCGGCGCCTCGAAGTCGTGGATCTCGCCCTGCGCCGCCTTCACCGCTTTCGTCAGCTTCGCCGGCACCTTCCCGCGCGCGATGAGGACGACGGTGAGGTCCGGCGGCAGCGCCGACAGCGCCCCGGCCACCGCCTCCAGCTGCCGCTCGCGCCAGCGCTCGACCCCGTCGGCGAGCAGGTAGCGGCGCGAATCCATCAGCGACAGCGCCGGGATCGCCGCCAGCAGCGCCTCGTGGTCTGGCATGCCGCGGCCCTCGCCGGGCTCGAACACTTCCAGCGCGGCGGCGCCGCCCTCGCGTTCGGCGCGCGCCCGCAGGCGGCCGCGGGTCGCGTCGATTTTCGCTTCGTCGGTGCCGCCGATCAGGTACAGCGGTCGCATTGCGTCGGGCACCCGGCCGAGTCTAGAGGCCGCCCCGGCAGGGCTCGCCGAGCGTCAGTGCCAGTGGCCGGAGCCGTGGCCGTGATAGTCGCCGCCGTGGCCGGAGGAGCTCGGCGGCGACGACGAGGGCGGCTGGCCGCTGGAGGAAGGCGCAGGAGGAGCCGGCGGCGGCGTGTAGTGGCTGGAGCCGCCGCTGCTCGGCGCTGGCGATTCGTCGTGGCCGCCGGAGCTCGAGTGCCCCCAGCCGCCCGAGGATCCCCAGCCGTGGCCATGACCGTGCCAGCCGGAGTTGCCCTGACTGTGGTCGTCGTCGCCTTCTTCGGCTTCGCCCCCCGCGCCGGAGCCTTCGGACTGGCCTTCAGAGCCCGAGGTGCCGGCGGTCGTCGGGGTCGAGGAAGGCGAGGAGGTCGTAGGGGGCGAGGTGCCGGTGGTGCCGCTTGGTGCAGGCGCGGTCGTACCGGCCTCCGGAGCCGGGGCCGCCGTTTCGGGGGCCGGCTGTGGCGCTTCGCCTTCGTCCCCGACCGGGGAACCGGCGGCGACCTCGGTCGGAGCGGGGACCGTCTCGGCGCCGCCCGTGGGGCTGGATCGGTGTCCGCTCCCGGCCTTGGCCGGAGCCGCCTGCCCGGCGCCGCGCGCAACCGTCGCCACAGCGACGAGAGCGTCTGCGGATGCGCTGGGATGGCCCACCGCCACGCCGCCGTGCAGGGCCGGCGGTGGCGGTTCAGAGAGCGGGCCCAGCGAGCGCAGCGGCCAGCCGGGCTGAGAGAACAGCGCGACGAGGCCGAGACCGGCGATGACGGTGACGCCGAGCATCGCAAAGGTGGTGCTGCGAATCCGCTCGGGCAGCTTCGTACCTGCCCAGGAAGGGAGCGTCGGCCGCCACTGTTTCCACTTGGAATCCACCAAACTCGCCATCGGCGGGGAGCCGCTGCGGCCATAGGCCCGGCGCCGCATAAACCAAGTATCGATTCGGTCATCCGTTTAGACGAGGGTGCCGATCCGGTTCAGCCGGAGGAGACAGCGATGCGGCCGCGACGGACGGCGATCTCGACGTCGCCGTCCTGGTCGGTTCGCAGCACCGGCACCCCGTGGCTCGCCAGCGTCGCCAGCGTCGTCGCGGTCGGGTGACCGTAGGGGTTGCCGGACCCGACCGAGATCACCGCCAGCTGCGGCCGCGCCCGCTCCAGCAGCATCGCCAGGCCGGCGTCGTCGCTGCCGTGGTGGGCGACCTTGAGCACGTCGACGGGACCGGGTTCGAGGGGAACCGCCTCGGCCTCGGCGTCGGCGGTGAGCAGCATCGTGAAGCTGCCCCAGCGAGCGAGCAGGACGAGGGCCTGTGCGTTGGCGTCAGCGCCGCCGAGAGGGCGCGAGAGAGCTTCCGGCGGCGGCCACAGCACTTCCAGTCGCAGCCGGCCCGCGCGCAGCGCCGCTCCCGCCGCGACCCGGACCGGGACCGCGCCCGCGGCCCGCGCGCGCTCCAGCTCCGGCCTCCCGAGCCGGGCGTAAACGAGCCGCGCGATCGGCACCCGGCCGATCAGCTCCTCGACCCCGGCCGCGTGGTCGGACTGGTCGTGGCTGATCACCGCGGCCCCGAGGCGCTCGACGCCGAGGCCCCCCAGCTTCGCCTCGATCCCGTCGCCCGGCGGCCCGCCATCGACCAGCACCGCCGGCGCCGCACCCGCTCGCAGCAGGATCGCGTCGCCCTGGCCGACGTCGAGGACGTCGACACGCAATTCGTTCGGCGCCAGCGGGGCGGCGGCGCGGTCGTGGACCCGAAGCTGGGCGACGAAGACGAGCGCCGCCAGCACGAGCAGCGCCGCAACCGCCGCCGCCCGCCGCCAGCCGAGCCGCCGCGGGGCGCCTTTGCTCGGCAGGTCCGAACGAAGGCGCCCCGCCCGCGCGGCAGCGAGGCGGCGTGCGCGGGCGATCCGCATCGAGGCGAGCGCCCCGGCGGCGAGCGCCGCGTAGGCAGCGACCAGGCCGCCGATGCCGAGCCGCACGTGCAACTCGGCCCAACCCGGGGCGGCGCACCAGGCGGCGACCTGCGCGATGTAGGCGAGCAGCAGCGCGGCCAGCCCGTTGAGCGGCGCCAGCGGCACGCCGGGAACCTGCGCCGCCGCGGCCGAGACCATCCCCAGCCACATCGCCGGAGCCACCGCCGGCAGCGCCAAGACGTTGGCGAGCAGGGTCGTGGTCGAGAGCGTTTCGAAATGGAAGGCGACCAGCGGCGCCGTCGCCAGCGTCGCCGCCACGGTGACGGCGACCCCGTCGGCAAGCGCCCGGCGCCAGCGACCGCGACCGAGGCGCGCGAGCAGAGCGTCGCGCAGCGGCGAGGCCAGCAGCAGGATGCCGAGCACGGCGGCGAAGCTGAGCTGCCAGCCGACGTCCGCGGCGACGCCGGGATCGACCGCCAGCGTCACCGCCGCGGCCAGCGCCAGCGCGTAGAACCGCGAGGTGCGCCTCCCGGCCAGCGTCGCCACCAGACCGGCGCCGCCCATCACCGCGGCCCGCTGGATCGAGGGACCGGCGCCGGCCAGCGGCACGTAGACGGCGATCAGGCCCGCCAGCCAGAGCAGCCGCTCGCGTAGGGGGATGCCGAGCGCAGCGAGCACCGGCATCGCCAGCAACGCCAGCAGCGTCACGTTCTCGCCGGAGACGGCGAGCAGGTGGGCGAGCCCGGAGCGGCGGAAGTCCTCCTCGGTCGCCGCGTCGATGTCCTCGTCCTCGCCGAGGACGAAGCCGCGCGCCAGCGCCGCCTCGCGCGCCGGCATCCCCTCCCCCAGCCCCGCCGATGCGCGCTCGCGGATCTCACCGCTGCGCGACAGCGCCAGGCCGACGACGAGGACGATCCCCGCGACGACCAACCAGCCGGGCCGCGGCGAGCGCACGGGTCAGGGCTGCAGGCGCTCGCGCAGGGCCTCCATCGTCGCCGGCCCGATTCCGGAGATCTGGTCGAGCTGGTCGACCGAGGAGAGGCCGCCGTGCTGGTCGCGGAACTCGACGATGTCTTCGGCGGTGACCGGTCCGATGCCGTCGATCGTGTCGAGCTCCTCGACGGTGGCGGTGCCGAGGCTGATCGGTCCCTCTTCGTCTCCCGCGCCCGCCGCGGCGCCGCTCGCACCCCGCTCCGGGACCACGATCTGCTGGCCGTCGGCGAGGCGCGCGGCGAGGTTGACCGCTTCCAGCTCTGCCCGGCCGGTCGCACCGCCGGCCCGCTGCACCGCGTCGTTGACGCGGCTCCCCGCCGGCAGGCGGTAGACGCCCGGCCGCGCGACCGCGCCGGTGACGTCGACGACCAGGTCACCCGCCTGGCCACTGATCACGACCGACCCACCGCCGCCCGCTGCCGCCGCGAACGACTCCCCGCCGCCGCCCTCGCCGCGGATCGCCCGCGCCCCGACCAGCAGCAGCGCCACCGCCACCGCCGCGTAGACGACCACCTGCGCTCTGCTCATCTCGGGCACGCTCCGATGCTGGCGCGCCGCGACTCACAAGTGGCGCGCAGATCGCGCCAACTCTCACCTCAAGCAGTGACCGGAGTCAGTCTTCGTCGTCGTAGTCGTAGCCCGCGACCTCGGCCAGCTGGTCGCTGTACAGCTCCGCCGCCGCGACCGGCGGCGACTGGATCGAGACGCAGGTGAACTCTTCCTCGCCGTCGTTGCTGACCGAGTGCTCGGTCGCGGGCGGGACGAGGATCAGGTCGCCCTCGCTGACCTCCTGCGTGTCGCCGGCGACCGACATCGTGCCGGATCCGCGGACGACCACATAGGCCTGCTCGCTGGCCTCGTCGGTGCGCAGCGTCTGCTTCGCGCCGCCGGGAACCGAGAGCCAGGTGACGGAGAGATTGCGCGAGCCGAGTTCGCCGGCGTCCATCAGCACGTGCGCGCTGAGCCGGTGCCACTCGACCACTGCGGCTTCATCGAACCTTCTGACGAGCATGCGGCCGCTTTGTACCAGACCAGTGGCCGGGAGAGCGGTCAGCTCAGCGAACGACCAGGTTGACGAGCTTGCCAGGCACGACGATCTCCTTGACCAAATCCTTGCCCTCGAGGTGGCGGGAGACCTTCTCGCTCGCCTTCGCCAGCGCCAGCAGCTCCGCTTCGGGAGCCTCGGCGGGCGCCTCGACGCGGTCGCGCAGCTTGCCGTTGACCTGGACGACGAGGGTCACCGTGTCGCTGTGCAGGAGGGCCGGGTCGGCCTGCGGCCAGGGCTGCTCCCAGACCCGCTCGCCGGTCAGCCGCTCGTAGACCTCCGTCCCCAGGTGCGGCGCGAAGGGGAAGATCAGCGAGGCCGCGGTCGCGGTCGCAAAGCGCACCGCGGCGCCGGTCCGCAGCTCCGCGTAGAGGCCGTCCTTGAGCCGGTAGGCGTCGTTGACGAGCTCCATCACCGCCGAGATCGCGGTGTTGAACTGGAAGCCGCGCTGGAAGTCCCGCGTCACCTTCTCGATCGCCCAGTGCGCCTTGGCCACCAGCTCGCGCGCTGCCGGCTCGCCGAGGTCGGGCACCGCCGAGGGCGCGGTCCGCTCGGCGACCTCCTCGCAGAGCCGCCAGAGCCGGCTGAGGAAGCGGTTGACGCCCTCCACGCCCTCGTCGGTCCAGTCGCCGCCGCGCTCCGGCGGACCCATGAAGCAGACGTAGGTGCGGGCCGAGTCGGCCCCGTAGCGCTCGACGTACTCGGCCGGGCTGACCGTGTTGCCGCGCGACTTCGACATCTTCGCCCCGTCGCGGGTGATCATCCCCTGGGCGAAGAGGTTGGCGAACGGCTCCTGGGCGCCGAGCAGGTCGAGGTCGGCCAGCGCCTTGGTGAAGAAGCGCGCGTACATCAGGTGCAGGATCGCGTGCTCGACACCGCCGATGTACTGGTCGACCGGGAACCAGTGATCGACCGCCGAGCGCTCCCAGGCCGCCTCGGCGTTTGCCGAGTCGAGGTAGCGGAGGAAGTACCAGGAGGAGTCGACGAAGGTGTCCATCGTGTCGGTCTCGCGGCGAGCGGGGCCGCCGCAGCGCGGGCAGGTCGTGGCGACCCAGTCCTCGGCCGCGGCCAGCGGGCTCTTGCCCTGCGGCGCGTAGTCCTCGATCTCCGGCAGCTCGACCGGCAGCTGCTCGGCCGCCACCGGCACGATCTCCGGCGCGCCGTCGGTGCCGCAGCCCTCGCAGTAGACGACCGGGATCGGCGCGCCCCAGTAGCGCTGGCGCGAGACGAGCCAGTCGCGCAGGCGGAAGTTGACCGCCGGCTTGCCGCGTCCCTCGCCCTCCAGCCAGGCGACGATCTCCTCGTAGGCCTCGCGGTTGTGGCGGCCGTCGAAGCGGCCGGAGTTGGTCATCTGACCGTCGCCGGGGTAGGGCAGGCCGCGCGGGTCGCGGACGCTCTCGGGGTCCTCGCCCTCGATCACCCGCTTCACCGGCAGGTCGAAGGCCTGGGCGAATTCGTAGTCGCGGCTGTCGTGGCCGGGCACCGCCATGATCGCCCCGGTGCCGTACTCCATCAGCACGTAGTCGGCGACGAACATCGGGATCTCCTCGCCGTTGACCGGGTTGACGACCGAGCGGCCGAGCGGGACGCCGGTCTTCTCGCGGTCCTCGGCGCCGCGCTCGGAGGCCGACTCGCGGGCGATCCGGTTGACGTACTCGCGCACCTCGTGCTCGGCCGGCGTGCCCTCGACCAGCCGCATCAGCTCCGGGTGCTCGGGGGCGAGGACGAAGAAGGTGGCGCCGAAGAGGGTGTCGGGGCGGGTGGTGAAGACCGGGAAGTCGAGGTCGACCTCCGCGCAGCGGAAGACGACCTCGGCGCCTTCGGAGCGGCCGATCCAGTTGCGCTGCATCGTCACCACGTGCTCGGGCCAGGACTCGAGCGCCTCGAAGTCGGCGAGCAGGCGGTCGGCGTAGTCGGTGATGCGGAAGAACCACTGCGCCAGGCGGCGCTGGATCACCTCGGTGCCGCAGCGCTCGCAGCGGCCGTCGACGACCTGCTCGTTGGCGAGCACGGTGGCGTCTTTCGGGCACCACTGGACCGGCGCCTCGGTCCGGTAGGCGAGCCCCTTCTCGAACAGCTGCAGGAAGATCCACTGCGTCCAGCGGTAGTACTCGGGAGTGTGGGTGGCGAGCTCGCGCGACCAGTCGATCGAGATCCCCCACTCGCGGAACTGGCGCCGGAAGGAGGCGATCGAGCGCTCGGTCGCGACCAGCGGCGGCTCGCCGGTTTTGATCGCGTTGTTCTCCGCCGGCAGGCCAAAGGAGTCATAGCCCATCGGGTGGATCACCTCGAAGCCGTGGCGGCGA
Source organism: Actinomycetota bacterium (assembly GCA_048498975.1). Classification (GTDB taxonomy): domain Bacteria; phylum Actinomycetota; class Thermoleophilia; order Solirubrobacterales; family 70-9; genus VAYN01. Next base: position 43,802 of record JBEHWY010000008.1, read on the forward strand.
CGGAAGTGGGCGATCGCATCGCCGACCGAGTAGCACTTGAGGTGGCCGACGTGGGGCTCGCCAGAGGGATACGGCAGCATCTCCAGCACGTAGCTCTTCGGCTTGGAGTCGTCGAACCCCGGCTGGCCGGGGTTGGCGACCTCCCAGGTGCTCTCCTGCGCCCAAACGGCCTGCCACTTGCGCTCGATCTCTTGCGGCTGGTAGGAGCTCATGCGCGGGCGATCTTACGAGGCTTGGGAGCGGCGGCGCGTCGCGTCCTCGCTCACGCCGGACGTGGGATCGCCCAGCTAAGGCAGCGGGCCGACGCGCAGCGAGTAGTGGAAGTTGGACATCGACTCGAGGATGTGGGGCCAGACGTAGACCTCGATCGTCGCCGCCACCAGCAGCATCGGCACCGCCAGGGCGACGGTGAGCACCGTTGCCGCCAGCAGCTGGTTCCACTCGCCGCGCCGGCTGGCGATCAGCCACGCCGCCAGCGGCAGGAACAGGGCCGTCAGCTCCGGAATCGCGTGCGGCAGCACGCTGAGGATCAGCTCGAAACGGGTGATGTGCAGCTGGTAGGCGATCGTCGATCCCTGGAAGCCGAGGTAGAGCGCCTGGGTGCCGAGCGAGAAGAGGGTGACGGCGGCGACGAAGAGAATCGCCAGCTCGCCCGCCTTGACGTGGACCCAGCGCGAGAACCCGGTCCGCTGGGCGGCGGCGATCGGCATCGAGGCGCCGGCGATGAAGCCGGCGACGCAGGCGGTCGCGTGCAGGGCGAGGACGAGCGAGTTGCGCCAGAGGATCGGCAGCAGGTCGCCGGGGTCCGACGGTTCGGTCAGGCCCGGCAGGTGGATCGGCGTCAGGTCCGGCGTCACCAACCCGGCGACGAACCACACCGCGGCGAGCAAGGTCAGGGCAATCGCCAGGCTGAGCGCGAACCAGCCGCGCAGCAGCCGCCACGGGTGCGCGCTCCAGAGCTCGATCGTCTCCCGAGTGTCCCGCATGCCGTGCTGGAACACGTGCTCGTTGGCAGTGCTCATCCCGACTGTCATCGGCAGCGGCGCTGCCGTCGTTTAGGGCCGGCTAGGAGGCTTCGCCGTCGTCCGCGGCGGGATCTTCGGGGCCGATCGGGAACTGCATCATCACGACCCTGGCCGGCATCTTCTCCTCGCCGCTGAGCTGGGCCCGTTCGGCGCTGCGGGCATGCGCCTCCAGCACCTGGCCCAGGGCACCGTCCAGCGCCTCGATCACTTCCTGCCAACCCTCCTGGTCGAGTTCGATCGGCGAGCGGCTGAGATGCGCGTCCGCCAGCAGATTGAACTTGCCTTCGGCGACCGAGCGGCCGGTGTCCTCGGAGATCTGCTCGAGGATCGTCGTCACCAGCGGCTGGCGGTACTTCTCGTCGATCGCCAGCCATTCCTCGAGGTCGAAGGACTGGCGCTGGGTGGCGCGGTAGATGTGTTCTTTGCGCCCGCCGTGCATGCGGACGTCGGCCAGCTCGATCAGGCCGGCGTCGCGGAGGACGTTGATGTGGTGGCAGACCAGGTTGAGATGGACGCCGTCCATCCGCCGCTGCATCCGCGCCGGGCTGTTCGGACCCTCGCTGAGGATGTTGAGGATGTGGGCGCGAATCGGGTGCGATTGCGCCTTCAACACCTTCGGGTCGATCAGTTTGGGGGCGGCGGTGCTCTTCAAGTCGTTCTCTCCGGCAGGAGCCTGATTCTGGCGCTCAACTATCCCAGAACGCGAGGCAATTCTCGCCGATCAGTCGGACTGAGCGGCAACGGGCCAGTTTGCGCGCAAAAGGTACCCGGCCACGTTGATTGCTGGAATCGGCTCCAGTAAACCGGGGCGGCGACGGCTCAGGACCCGCTCGCGCGGGCGAGGCGTCGCCCCGCTGCGCTGGTCGTGCGGCTCGAACGCCCCGCCCGTGCCCGGGACCTCTGAGCTGAGAACACGACAGCGAGGAGGTGACAACAAGTGAAGATCACCGAGACCGGGATTGCCTATCCCTGCACGTCGATCAAGAAGGGCGGGTGAGCGCGACCGGGTTCCGGGAACAGCACCTGTGACGGGGACCCCACCCCCAAC
>JBEHWY010000009.1:0-43045 GCA_048498975.1 Actinomycetota bacterium
GCGCAACGCGAGCGTCGACGTGGAGGGCACGAGACAATACGTGTGGTGCGAGCAGGGGCGGGTCGCCGAGCCTCAGTCGCCCCCGCCGAGGTTCCCCAGCATCGCCTGTTCGGCCATCCGGATCAGGCCGAGGCCGCTGTGGGGTCGCATGTCGCTGCTGCGGACCCGGACGTGGGAGCCGTGCGGGCCGACGACCTCGACGATCGTGCAGACGTCGCCGATCTCGCAATCGTCGCCGTAGTCGTTTTCGATCGCCTCCATCTGCTCTGCCACCACCTGACCGACCTTGCTCTGATCGAGCGCCATCCTCGCCCCTCTCCTCGATATTTCCTCCTCCGCCCCCTGACCCTATGTGATCGGAATCGCCTCCAGCGGATATATCTGCTAGATATATAAGGCAGAGATATGGAGACGCTGAGCGCCACCGCATACGTGATCCTCGGCATGGTCCGCAAAGGGCCGAAGTCGGGCTACGAGATCAAAGCCCTGGTCGACAACTCGACCCGCTTCTTCTGGGCCGCCAGCTACGGCCAGATCTACCCCGAGCTGAAGCGGCTGGCCGAGGCCGGGCTGCTCGTCGGCGTCGACTCCCCCACCGGCGGCCGCCGCCGCACCGTCTACGAGATCACCGCCGACGGCGAAGCGGAGCTGAAGGCCTGGCTGCGCCAGCCGCCGCAGACCTACGAGATGCGCGAGGAAGGGCTGCTGAAACTGTTCTTCGCCGAATCGCTCTCGACCGAGGAGGCGGTGGAGATCCTGCGCGCGATGCAAGCCCACCGCGAAGCGGCCGGCGCCCGCCTGCGCGAGCTGCAGAAGCTGAAAGAGGACGTGGACGACCCCTTCCCGCTGATGGTGCTGCGGGGCGGGATCGAGTTCACCGACTGGTTTGCCGACTGGTGCGAACGGATGGAGGCCGAGATCCTCGCCGCGCCCGAGAAAAGGAGCAGCTGATGTTCGACTCCCTCGCCCGCCTCGCCGACGGCAAGGCCCGCCGCGTCGCCCTGCTCGCGCTCGCCTTCTTCCTCCTCGCCGGCGCCCTCGGCGGCTCGGTCGCCAGCCGCCTCGACCCCTACGGCGCCGACGACCCGGCCAGCGAGACGGTCAAGGCGCGCGAGAGCCTGCAGGCCGCCGGCCTGCGCGCGCCGGCGGTGATCGCGGTCGTCGAAGACGCCCCGGTCGCCGAGCCCGCGACCCGCGCCCGTATCGAGGCCCTGGAGAACGAAGTCCGCGCCCGCCCCGACGTCGCCTCGGTCAGCGGCTACTACGACACCCGCTCGCGCGCCTTCGTCTCCCGCGACGGCCGGTCGACCTACTTCGCGGTGGCGCTGAAGCCGACCGGCGACAAGGAGGTCCAGGACGTCGGCGCCGAAATCGCCGACGAGCTCTCCACCCACGCCGGCGTCCTCGTCGGCGGCTTCGCCGTCGCCCAGGAGCAGGTCAACAAGCAGGTCGAGCAGGACCTGCGGATGGCCGAGCTGCTCGCCTTCCCCCTCCTCTTCCTTCTCTCGCTGCTCTTCTTCCGCAGCCTCGTCGCCTCGGTGCTGCCGCTGATGATCGGCGGCCTGGCGATCGTCGGCACCTTCCTCATCCTCCGCCTCGCCAGCGAATTCGCCTCGATCTCGATCTTCGCCCTCAACCTGACCACGGCGCTCGGGCTCGGCCTGGCGATCGACTACAGCCTCTTCATCGTCTCCCGCTACCGCGAGGAGATCGCCAAGAGCGGCCCCGGGCTGGAAGCGATGCGCCGCGTCCTCGCCACCTCCGGACGCACCGTCTTCTTCTCCTCGCTGACGGTGGCGGCGGCGCTCGCCTCGCTGCTCGTCTTCCCACAGCGCTTCCTCTACTCGATGGGCCTCGGCGGCTCGCTGGTGGCGCTGTTCGCGGCGCTGATCAGCCTCACCGTGCTGCCCGCGGTGCTCACCCTGCTCGGGAGCCGGGTCAACGCCGGCGCGCCGAAGTTCCTCCAGCGCCGCGCCCACGCCGACGCGCGGCCCGCCGAGAGCGGCTTCTGGTACCGCCTCTCGCGCTTCGTCATGCGCCGGCCGATCCCCGTCGCGACGCTCAGCGCCGCCTTCCTGATCCTGCTCGGCCTGCCCTTCCTCGGGATCAAGTTCAACACCGTCGACCCGACCGTGCTACCGCAGTCGGCCAGCGCCCGCCAGGCCTACGACACCATCAGCGAGCAGTTCCCGCCCTACCACGACACCCCGATCTGGATCGACCTCGAGGGCGCCACCCCCGCCCAGGCCAAAGCCTTCGCCGCCGACGTCCGCGGCGTCACCGGCGTCGCCGAAGTCCTGCCCCCGCAGCGCCTCAACCGCGGGGTAACCGCGATCCAGGCGATCTCCGCCAGCCCCTTCGCCTCGACCGCCAGCCAGGACACGGTGCGGGCGATCCGCGACCTGCCCGCCCCGGCCGGCGCCGGCGCCCGCGTCGCCGGCGCCACCGCCGACTTCGTCGACTTCCAGGCCAGCCTCGCCGGCCACCTGCCGATCGCACTGGCGATCATCGTCCTCGCCACGCTGGTCATCCTCTTCCTGATGACCGGCTCGGTGGTACTGCCGGTGAAGTCGCTGCTGATGAACTTCCTCAACCTCAGCGCCGTCTTCGGCCTGCTCGTCCTGATCTTCCAGGACGGCCGGCTCGAGGGCTTCCTCGACTACACCAGCCCCGGCGCGATCGAGCAGACGATGCCGATCCTGATGTTCGCCGTCGCCTTCGGCCTCTCCACCGACTACGCCGTCTTCCTGCTCAGCCGGATCAAGGAGGCGCGCGACGGCGGCGCCTCGGACTCCGAGTCGGTGGCGATCGGGCTCGAGCGCACCGGCCGCATCGTCACCGCCGCGGCGCTGCTGTTCGCGGTCGCGATGCTCGCCTTCGCCACCTCGAAGATCATCTTCATCAAGGAGAACGGGGTCGGCACCGCGCTCGCGGTCCTGATCGACGCCAGCATCATCCGCGCCCTGCTGGTGCCCTCGCTGATGGAGCTGCTCGGCAAGTGGAACTGGTGGGCGACGGCGCCGCTGCGCCGCCTGCACGACCGGATCGGGATCCGCGAGGGCGGCCCCGCCCCCCAGCCGCGGCCTGAGCTAAGTTCAGCCGATCAGCTCTGAGCCCAAACCCCATCCCGGCAAAGAGGGCCTGTTCGAAGAGGCGGTCGACGCGACCCGCCGCACCCACCTGGCCAACGAACGCAACCAGCTCGCCTGGTGGCGGACCGGGCTGGCGGCGCTGGCGGTGGCGATCGGCGTCGGGCGCGTCGTCCCCGACCTCAACGGCAACGTGGCCCGCTGGCCCTTCGTCATCGCCGGCGTCGGCTTCGCCCTCTGGGGGATCCTCGCGATCGGCTACGGCAGCGCCCACCAGCGGGAAATCGAGCGGGCCCTCGACGAAGGCCGCTTCCCGAGCCAGCGCGGCTGGCCACTCGCCGTGCTGACCGTCAGCGGCCTGGGGCTGGGACTGCTGACCGCAGTACTGATACTGCTCGACTGAAGAGGCGGCCCGCCGGGCGCGAAGCCACCGTCGATTCTTCTTCGCTGCCGGCGTTGAAGAGTGCTTCTTCGAACCCGGTCAGGTTCGGGTCGGCGGCGTATCCGCTCTGCTGCAGCCCGAAGAATTCCTCGATCGTCCGCAGCAGCGAGAAGTGGTTGTAGTAGGCGGTTTCGTTGACGGTCCCGGGCTTGACGAAGGGCGAGATCATCAGCAGCCCGACCCGACCGCCGCCACCGGTCGCTTTGACCGGCCCGGTGGTGGCTTCTTCGGGCGGCGGCGGCAGGTTCGGGTAGGCGGGGGTACCGCAGCAGGAGCTCGAATCGGGGGTCGGACCGGTCTGCCGCGCCTCGCTCGAGGTGATCACGATCAGCCCGCCTTCACGGTAGGCGTCCGATTCCTTGATCTCGGTGACGACCGTCTTGAGGAATTCCTCGGTCGCGGCCGGCCCGGCGAGCTGGCCCGGTTCGCAGGGCAGTTCGCCGCCCTTGTGGCAGGCGTTGGGCACGATGTAGGCGAGCGCCGGGAAGTCTTTCGCTTTGCCCTTCAGATCGACCGCGAGCTGTTCGAGGTCGACGTCGGCCTTGGCGCATTCTTCGCCGTCGATCACCGAGTGGAAGTAGACGAAGGGGTTGCGCCAGGTCTCGTAGGCGTCACCCGGCACCGGCGCGTGCGCGTTGTCGGGCGTACCGAGCGCCGGGTGGCGACAGCTCGTCGCCTGGCCGGTCGCAGAACCCTTGGCCATGTCCTCGACGTAGGCCTTCCACTTCAGTTTCTTCGCGACCAGCTGGCTCGCAAGCGATTCGGTGGCCGCTGGGTACACGCAGCCGTTGCCTTCGACCTGACCTTCGGTAGAGACCGTGCCCGGGACGACGTCGCCGTAGTTGGGGCACTCGAGCGAGGTTTCGAGCGTCGGTCCCTGGCCGCTGAGCAGGGCGATCTGGTTGGCGAGGTCGCCTTTGGTCACGGCGAAGTAGTTGGTCAGGAGCTCGCCTTCGGCGGGGAGCTCTTCTTTGAGGTAGGTCGAGGCCGAGGTCGCGCCGAACGTTTCTTCGTAGCCGTTTTCACCGAGCACGACGAGGAACACGTGTTTCACTTCCGGCAACCCGACCGCTTCTTCGAATTCTTCCGGGGGAAGTTCGGGCGTCGGTTCCGGTTCGGGCGTCGGTTCCGGTTCGGGCGTCGGTTCTTCTTCGATCACCGTCGGCGCCGCCGACGCCGTCGCTTCTTCTTCTTCGGGTTCGACGCTCGCGATTTCTTCTTCGGGTTCTGCTTCGGGCTCCTGCTTTGGCGACGGTTCGAGCAGGATCGTGGTCAGCCCGGCGCTCTGCGCCAGCTGGCTCGTCGCCGACCCGATCGCGACGCCAAGCGCCAGCATCGCGACCACCGCCGCGGAGGCGGCCCGCGGCGTCGGCATCCAGCCCGAACGGCGGAACGGCCAGCCGCTCTCCTTGGCCGCCTCGCCGCCATCCTTGGCGGCCGCGGCCGCGGCGGCGCCCGCAGCGGCGGCGCCGGCCGCTCCCGCAGCGGCGGTTCCGGCCTCTGGCTTACCCGCCGGCTTCTCGCTGCGGCGCTGGAACCTGGCCAGCTGCGCGGCTACCGCGGCGGGCAGGGAGCCGAGACGGCTGCCGCACTCCAGGCAGTAGCGCTGGTTGGCGACGCGAGGCGACCCGCACTGCGGGCAATTGCCGCGGCCACTCCCGCCGGGGCCGCGGTTCTTCTCGTCGTTCGGAGTCGACACAGGGCCAACCTAGTCTGCGCGAGGTCTGTGACGAACTTGTGAAAATTCGGAGTAAGACCCACCCGCGCCTACGCGTGGCTTGGCGTTTACAACTCTTCAACATCGCCGCGCGGCGCCCGTCCGACAATGGCCCCCGTGACCGAGGTCAATTCGCCGATCGCGGGCGGCGGCGACAACTGCCCGAGCTGCGGGTCTCCGCTCGCCAAAGACCAGCGCTACTGCCTGGTCTGCGGCGCCCGCCGCGGCGACCCGCGCCTGCCCTTCATGGACGCGGTCGTCTTCATGGACGCGGTCAAACAGCCCCAGCCCGGAGGCGCGGGCGATGGCGGCAACAAAGCCCCGCCCCCACAGAAGCGCCCGCTGCTCTCGGCCAATGCCTCGCTCGTCGCCGGCGTCGCGACGCTGGTGCTGGCGATCGGGGTCGGCGTGCTGATCGGCCGCTCCGGCGATAGCGGCAGCACCACCGCCAGCGCGACGCCCCAGATCATCCGCGTCGGCGGTGGCGGCGAAGAAACCGAAACGTCGGCTGGCACCGAAGCGAGCGAAGGCTCCTCCACGGGCAAGAGCGGCAAGGGCAAGAAGAAGGGCACGTCGAAAAAGGCGGAGGCGAAGAGCGAAACCGGCGCCAGCGGCCAGACCAAGGCGGCCGAAGAAGTCTTCAAGCCCTCCGTCCCACAGGCGAAGCCAGAAGCCAAGATCGGCGAAAAGTGCGAGCAGGGCACCGCCGGCTGCAGCAAGAACGGCAAGTTCGAAGGCAACTTCTTCGGCGAATGAAACTCGGACCGCAACGCAACGGCAAACGGCCGGCAGCACGGCGGGGACGCCGTCCGGCGAAAGCCAAAGCCACCGCTCCGGCGGCGAAGACTCCGGCCGCGACGGGCACGGTCAGCACCGCCTACGGCGAGGAGTTCGTCGTCGACCTCGAGCGCCGGCGCGAGCAGCTGATCGCCCGCGTCGCCGAGCTGCAGTGGGACCTCGGCGGCCTCGTCTACGAGATGGTGGTCCGCAACAGCGTCAACGTCGAGGTGATCGTCAAACGCGCCGTGCCCCTGCAGGACGCCGACGCCGAACTGGCCGAGGTGGAACGGATCCTGCGCATGGAGGAGTCCGGCACCGCCGGCGCCTGCGGCAGCTGCGGCGCCCCCCACTCCAGCGGTGCCACCTTCTGCTGGCAGTGCGGCAAACCACTCCTCGCCCAGGTCTCGGGCGAGGAGATCCTCAAAGGCTGAGGCCGCGCTCTCCCACTCGCCTCGGCTACTGCTCAGAGGCGAGGCGCTTGCGGGCGCGGATGATCGCCGAGCCGGCCTTCTCATGGACGCGGTGGGTCTCCCGCACTTCGATCTGCTCGAACCCGGCCCCGGCCAGCGCCTGCTCGAACTCGGCCCGGGTGAGGGCGCCGGCGATGCAGCCGGTCCAGGCGGAGAGGTCGGCCCGGGTGGCGGCATCCATGTCCTCGTCGGCGATCACATCCGAGACGGCGAAGCGGCCGCCCGGCCTCAGCACGCGCGCGGCCTCGGCGAGGACCTTGGGCTTGTCGCCGGAGAGATTGATCACGCAGTTGGAGATGACGACGTCGACGCTCGCCGCCGGCAGGGGGATCGCCTCGATCTCACCGCGCAGCCACTCGACGTTCTCAATCCCGGCCTTGCGCTGGTTCTCGCGGGCGAGCGCCAGCATCTCCTCGGTCATGTCGAGGCCGTAGGCCTTACCGCTCGGCCCAACCCGCCTGGCGGAGAGCAGGACGTCGATGCCGCCGCCGGAGCCGAGGTCGAGAACGGTCTCGCCGCGGCGGAGCTCGGCGACCGCAGTCGGGTTGCCGCAGCCCAGCGACGCCAAGGTGGCCGTGTCGGGAAGCGCTTGACGCTCCTCCTCCTCGTAGAGCCCCGATCCGAAGGACTGCACCTCCTCGTCGGTCAGGATCGCGGGGCCGCAGCATGAGCCCCCGCCGGCGGCCATGCCGACGCTGGTCGCGGCGGCCGCGTAGCGAGCCCGGACCGCCTCGCGGATCTCCTCGCCGCCGTCCTCCCGCGCGTCGCTCAGCTCAGCCATTGCGTGAACTCCTCCAGCGCCTCGGGCTTGACGTAGTAGTAGGCCCACAGCCCGGGGCGCTCGGAATCGACGATGCCGGCGTCCTTGAGCTTCTTCAGATGGTGGGAGACGGTCGGCTGGGAGAGGTCGAAGAGCGGCACCAGCTCGCAGACGCAGACTTTGCCGGCGTGCTTGCGCAGCACGTCGACCAGCTGGACGCGGACCGGGTCGCCGAGGGCCTTGGCGATCACCGCCATCCGCTGCGCCTGCTCGCGCTCGACGTCGGGGTAGACGACCGGCTCGCAGCAGGGCTCGCCCGGCGGTCGCTTGGTCTTCGGCTCCAGCTCCAGATCGACGCTCATCTATCTACATATATCTATTGATATTGCGTTTGTCAATCCTTAGGATCGAGTCGATGCCGACCTCCACCGCCGACCGCTACCTCCCGGTCTGGATCGCCGCCGCGATGGCCGCCGGCCTCGGCCTCGGGGCGCTGATCCCCGGCCTCGAGGACGCGCTGTCCTCGGTGACGGTCGCCGGCACCTCGCTGCCGATCGCGCTCGGCCTGCTGCTGATGATGTATCCGGTCCTGGCCCGCGTCCGTTACGAGGAGCTCGGCCACCTGCGCGGCGAACGAGGGCTGCTCGTCTCCTCGCTCGTGCTCAACTGGGTCATCGGCCCGGCGCTGATGTTCGCGCTGGCCTGGCTGCTGCTCGCCGACGAGCCCGCCTACCGCAACGGGCTGATCATCGTCGGCCTGGCGCGCTGCATCGCGATGGTCCTGGTCTGGAGCGAGCTCGCCTGCGCCGACCGCGAGGCGACCGCGCTGCTGGTCGCGATCAACTCGCTGTTCCAGATCGTCGCCTACTCGCTGCTCGGCTACTTCTACCTCTCGGTCCTGCCGGGCTGGCTCGGCCTCGACACCCAGGGCTTCTCGGTCTCGATCTGGGAGGTGGCGCGCACGGTCCTGATCTTCCTCGGCATCCCGCTCGCCGCCGGCTACCTGACCCGAGTGGTCGGCATCCGGCGGCGCGGCAGGCACTGGTACGAGAACAGCTTCCTGCCGCGGATCGCCCCGATCACCCTCTACGGCCTGCTGTTCACGATCGTCCTCCTCTTCGCCCTGCAGGGGCACCAGATCACGGCCAACCCCTTCGACGTGGCGCGGATCGCGCTGCCCCTGCTCGCCTACTTCGTCCTGATGTTCGCCCTCGCCTTCGCCTGGGGCAAGGCGGCCGGCTTCGGATACCCCAGAACGGCAACGCTGTCCCTGACCGCGGCCTCCAACAACTTCGAGCTGGCGATCGCGGTCGCGATCGGCGTCTTCGGCGCCACCTCCGGCGAGGCGCTGGCGGGCGTCGTCGGGCCGCTGATCGAGGTGCCGGTGCTGGTCGGCCTCGTCTACGTCTCGCTCTGGGCGCGGGGGCGCTGGTTCGCGGCGGGCCCGGGCGGTGGCCGCGCCGAGGCCGCGGGAGCGGTCGGCTGATGGCGAACGTCCTCTTCGTCTGCCTGCACAACGCGGGCCGCTCGCAGATCAGCCGCGCCCTCTTCGAAGCGGCCGCCGGCGGCCGGCACGCCGCGGCGGCGGCCGGGACCCAACCGGCCGAGCGCCTGCATCCCGCCGTGATCGAGGCGATGGCGGAGGTCGGCATCGACCTCTCGGGCCGCGAGCCGCAGCTGCTGACCCGCGAGATGGCCGAATGGGCCGACGTCGTCGTGACGATGGGCTGCGGCGACGAATGCCCCTACATCCCCGGCAAGAGGTACGTCGACTGGGAGCTCGCCGATCCGCAGGACCAGCCGCTCCCCATGGTGCGGAGCCTGCGGGACGAGATCCGGGAACGAGTCGCCGGCCTGGTCGAGGAACTGGACACGGAAGACGAGAGGAGCGAAGAGACTTGAGCACGAGGATCGGGATCAACGGCTTCGGCCGCATGGGCAGGCTGGCGATGCGCGCCGCCTGGGCCTGGCCGGAGTTCGAGTTCGCGCAGGTGAACGAGGCCAAGGGCGACGCCGCCACGGCCGCCCACCTGCTGATGTTCGACTCGGTCCACGGGCGCTGGACGGGGAGCGCCGAGGGAATCGGCGGGGACCTGGTCGTCGAAGGCCAGCGGATCCCCTACTCCGCCGCCACCACGCCCGGCGCGGCGCCGTGGGCGGAGGCGGGGGTCGAGGTCGTGCTCGAGTGCTCGGGCAAGTTCCGCACCCTCGAGTCCCTCACCCCCTACTTCGAGCAGGGAGTGCGCAAGGTGATCGTCGCCGCGCCGGTGAAGGAGGCGGGCGCGCTGAACGTGGTCGTCGGGGTCAACGACGACCCGGCCGAGCTCGCCCGCCACGACGTCCTCACCGCGGCCTCGTGCACGACGAACTGCCTGGCGCCGGTGGTCAAGGTGCTGCACGAGGGGATCGGGATCCGCCACGGGTCGATCACCACCCTGCACGACCTGACCAACACCCAGACGGTGGTCGACGCGCCGCACAAGGACCTGCGCCGGGCCCGCGCCTCGAGCCTCTCGCTGATCCCGACGACGACCGGCTCGGCGACCGCGATCGGCCTCATCTTCCCCGAGCTGCAGGGGCGGCTGAACGGGATCGCGGTACGGGTGCCGCTGCTGAACGCCTCGCTCACCGACTGCGCCTTCGAGGTCGAGCGGGCAACCGACGTCGCCGAGGTCAACGGCCTGCTCGAGGCGGCGGCGGCCGGGCCGCTGGCCGGCATCCTCGGCTACGAGACCCGGCCCTTGGTCTCCGTCGACTACCGCGACGACCCGCGCTCCGGCGTCGTCGACGCCCCCTCGACGATGGTTGTCAACGAGACCCAGGTCAAGGTCCTGGCCTGGTACGACAACGAGTGGGGCTACGCGAACCGGCTGGTCGAGCTGGCGCGGGCGGTCGCCGCCGCAGGGGACTGAGCGCGATGGCCGCCTCCGCCACGCACGCAGCCGGCCGCCAGGGGGACCTGCGCAACTACGTCCTCGTCACCGCCGCCTACTGGGTCGAGACGCTCGCCGACGGGGCGACCCGGATGCTCGTCCTCTTCTACTTCTACGAACTCGGCTACTCGCCGTTCACGATCGCCTCGCTGTTCATCTTCTACGAGATCTTCGGCATCGTCACCAACCTGGTCGGCGGCTGGCTGGCGGCGCGCTTCGGGCTGCGGACGACCCTCTATATGGGGCTGGGAACGCAGGTCCTGGCGATGGGGATGATCGGGGTGGTGCCGGAAGCGTGGCTGGTCGTGCCCTACGTGATGGTCTCGCAGGCGATCTCGGGCATCGCCAAGGACCTGACCAAGATGAGCTCGAAGAGCGCCGTCAAGCTGGTCGTCCCGGAAGGCGACCAGTCGGCGCTCTACCGCTGGGTCGCGATCCTCACCGGGTCCAAGAACGCGCTCAAGGGCGTCGGCTTCTTCCTCGGCGGGCTGATGCTGACCCTGGCCGGCTTCCAGACCTCGATGGTGATCCTCGCCGCCGTCGTCCTCGCCACCCTGGCGATCGTCTCGCTGCTGATGCACGGGCACCTCGGCCGCCCCGACGCCAAGGCCAAGTTCAAGCACATGTTCTCCAACAACCGCGCCGTCAACGTGCTGGCGGCGGCGCGGATCTTCCTCTTCGCCTCGCGCGACGTCTGGTTCGTCGTCGGCCTCCCGGTCTACCTCGAGACCGTGCTCGGCTGGAGCTTCTGGCAGACCGGCGGCTTCCTCGCGATCTGGGTGATCGGCTACGGCATCGTGCAGGCGGCGGCGCCCCGCTTCGTCCGCCGCCGCCGCGTCGAGGGCGGCGGTGAGCCCGAGGGCAGGACCGCGACCTGGCTCGCCTTCCTGCTCGCCGCCTTCCCGGCCGCGATCGCGATCTGCCTCTCCACCGACCTCGACCCGACCGCCGTCCTCATCGTCGGCCTGATCGCCTTCGGCGTCGTCTTCGCGATGAACTCGGCGGTCCACTCCTACCTGATCCTCGCCTACGCCGACAACGACCGGGCGGCGATGAACGTCGGCTTCTATTACATGGCCAACGCCGGCGGCCGGCTGGCGGGAACGGTCCTCTCCGGCCTCCTCTACCAGTGGCAGGGCCTCACCGCCTGCCTCTGGGCCTCGGTTGCCTGCGTGCTGGCGGCGGCCCTGCTCTCCCTCCTCCTGCCCAGCAAGACCCCGAGCTCGACCCGACCGGTCGACGGGCTGGCGCTCGCCGGCTGACCGAAAGGAAGCGATGAAGTACGTACTGTTCGTCTGCACCCAGAACGCCGGCCGCTCGCAGATGGCGCAGGCCTTCTTCGAGCGCTACGCGCCCGCCGACCTGCGGGCCGAGTCAGCCGGCCAGGAGCCGGCGGCGCGGATCCACCCGCCGGTGATCGAAGCGATGGCCGAGGTCGGCATCGACCTCACAGGACGGCGCCCGAAGCGGCTCGACGTCGAGATGCAGGTGCACGCCGACTGGGCGGTGACGCTCGCCTGCGGCGCCCGCTGCCCGTACGTCCCGGGCGTGGTCGAGGACTGGGACGTCCCCGACCCGGCCGGCAGGAGCCTCGCGGAAGTGCGAGTGATCCGCGACGAGATCGCGGGCCGCGTCGACGACCTGCTGGTCAACCGCGCCGAGCAGATCCGCGCCGATGACACCGCCCACAAGCTGCGGCTTGAGAGCATGCTGCCGGGGCTGGTGGAGGAGTTCGGCGAGACCCGGGAGCCGGAGCTGATCCGGGCCTGCGCCGACGCGATCCTCTCCGAATACGACCAGGTCCCGATCCGCAGCCACGTCGGCGTCCTCGCCCAGCGCAAGGTCGCCGCCTGCCTGAGCGCGGAGCGCTGCGAGCCGCGCCGTTTCAGCCGAAGCGGCCGGTGACGTAGTCGCGCGTGCGGGGGTCGCGCGGGTTGCCGAAGATCGTCTCGGTCTCGTCGAACTCGATCAGCGTCCCGGTCGGCTTCTCGCCGCTCGTCGAATCGAGGCTGAAGAACGCGGTCCTGTCGGCCACCCGGCCCGCCTGCTGCATGTTGTGGGTGACGATGACGATCGTGAACCGGCCTTTGAGGCTGTGCATCAGCTCCTCGATCGCCCCGGTGGCGATCGGGTCGAGCGCCGAGGCCGGCTCGTCGAGGAGCAGAACGTCGGGCTCGATCGAGATCGCCCGCGCGATGCAGAGGCGCTGCTGCTGACCGCCGGAGAGGCCGAGCGCGCTGTCCTTGAGGCGGTCTTTGACCTCGTCCCAGAGCGCCGCCCCACGCAGGGCTTTCTCGACCCGCTCATCGAGGTCGGCCTTGAGGCCGAGGTTTCGTGGCGCCCAGGCGATGTTGTCGTAGATCGACTTCGGGAAAGGATTGGGTTTCTGGAAGACCATCCCGATCCTCCTCCTGACCTCGACGTGATCGACATTGCTGCCGTAGATGTCGTGGCCGTGGTAGAGGATCTGCCCCTCGATCCTGAACCCGGGAACGGAGTCGTTCATCCGGTTGAGGCTGCGAAGGAAGGTCGTCTTGCCGCAGCCCGAAGGCCCGATCAAGGCGGTGATCTGACCCCGCCTGATGCGCAGCGTAACCCCCGTCAGCGCCTGCTTCGCGCCATAGAAGACCGAAACGTCCTGGGAGTCGAAGACGACCTCGGGCGCGACGAGCTTATGGCCGTTGACGCTCGGCCCGGTGACGCCGGTCTGCGGCAACGAGCCCTCGCCCTGGATGCGGATCCGCGAGGGGACAGGCGGGTCCTGGCCGCGGGTTGCGTCGACGTCGTTGGTCATGAAGCCATCTTTCTTTTGCTCCGGGTTAGCAGTGCACGCGCCCCGAGACTCGCAAGGAGGATCAGGGAAATCAAGACGAGGGACAGGCCCCAGGCTTTGGTGAAGCCTTCCGGGTTTCCTTCTTCGGACAGCGTGAAGATCGTCACCGGGACGCTCGGAAGCGGTTCGAAGGGGTTCACCGAGAACTTGCTCGGATCGCCCAGGGACGTGGCGAAGATCAGCGGCGCGGTCTCCCCCGCGGCACGAGCGACCGCGAGGATGGTCGAGGTGACGATCCCCCCGAGGGCGCTGGGAAGGACGATGCCGAGCACCGAGCGCCAGCGGGCCACCCCCAGCGCATCGGCGGCTTCGCGCATGCTCCCGGGGACGAGCAGGAGGACCTCCTGGCTACCGCGCGCGATCAGCGGCAGCTCGATGATCGCCAGCGCCACCGAGGCGGCGAAGGCCGACTGCTGCCGGTGGTCGACGAGCAGGCCGAAGATGAAGAGCCCGATGATGATCGAGGGAAGCCCGTTGATCAGGTCCAGAGTCAGGCGCAGCGGACCGGCGGCCCGGTTGTTGGCGTACTCGGTCAGGAAAAGCGCGATCAGCACCCCGAGGGGCATTGCGATGGCGGTCGCGACCGCGACGATCACCGCGGTTCCGAGCAGGTTCGGGCCGATCCCGGTCGGCGCCGCGGAGAAGACGAAGTCGAGGCTCAACGCCTTGGCGCCCCGGGCCACGACGGTGTAGACGACGATCGCCAGCACTCCGACGGCGAGGATGGCGGCGCCGGTCGCCGCCCACTCGGCGAGCTTGCTGAAGACCTGCCGCCTGCGCAGGTTCCCGCTCGGCGTCAGCGGAGCCGAGGGGTCGGGGATGCCGCTGCTCATCGCGCCGTCGCCCCTCGATAGCTGAAGCGCCTGCCGATCCACTGCGCGACGAGGTTGGAGACCAACCCGATCACCAGCAGGATGACGCCGAGATAGAAGAGCGAGGACTGAAACATGCCGGGGCCCGCACCGGGGAATTGATTGGCGATCCGCGCCGCGAGGGTGTCTCCCGTCCGGAACAGCGACGCCTGGATTTCCGAGCCTGCGCCGACGACCTGCGAGACCGCGATCGCCTCTCCCAGCGCCCGCCCGAGTCCCAGCAGCAACGCGGCGACGATCCCGGATGCCGTCGTCGGCAGGACCACTCCTCGCACCACCTCCCAGCGGGTCGCGCCCAGAGCGCTGGCGCCATCCTGCAGGTCGCGGGGGACCGCGAGGAAGAGATCGCGCGAGATCGAGGCGACGATCGGGATGATCATGATCGTCAGGACGAGGCTGGCGGTGAACAGGCTCGAGCCCGTGGTCTGAGGGGGTCCGAAGAGCGGGATGAAGCCCAGCGTGTCGTGCAGGAACGGCTCGACGTGTTCGTGCACGAAGGGAGCCAGGACCAGGATTCCCCAGAAGCCGAGGATCACGCTGGGGATCGCCGCCAGCATCTCGACCAGCGGCGCGACGACCCCCCTCACCCCGGCCGGCGCCAGCAGGCTCAGGTAGAGACCGATCGAGATCGCGATCGGTCCCCCGAGGATGAGGGCGAAGAACGACGTGATCAGGGTTCCGTAGATCAGCGGCGCGGCGCCGAAGATCTTGAAGTTCGGTTTCCAGTCGGTGTCGGTGAGGAAGCCGAGGCCGAATTTCGAGATCGCGGGGCTCGCGCCGCTGACGACTTCGTAGCCGATCAGCACGAGCACGAGGACGGCGAGAAGCGCGGCAAGGAGGCAGATGCCAAAGAGCAGGCCGTCGCCGATCCGATCCACCTTCTTGCGACGAGCGCGGGAGCGAGCGACCCGGGCATCCTGCCCGGCAACCGTTGCAGCCGGCGGGTTCATGCGCGGCAGCGTAAAGGAGATTTCACCGCCTCCCGCGCCCACAGGGCACGTTTCACAAGATGGCTACAACTCCGACACAGAACCGCAACAAGTGCGCCACATGCCGCGGCGATTCTTGGGCTAACCCAGGGTGGAGATTTGTAGCGACGCCCGTGGAACCAGTCTCAATCCGAAAAGGAATCGAAAGGAAACGCACTTGATTCGCAAAAGGTTGCTCACTCTCTCCATTGCGGTGATGGCATCGCTTGGAGGCACGGCGGCGGTGTCAGTGGCGAGCGCATCCGCCATTACCGGTGCCGGCTCGACCCTGGTCGCACCTCTGATGGCGAACTGGATCAACGGGTTCGAAATCAAAGAAGGCATCTCGGTCAAATACTCCGCGGTCGGCTCCGGCGCCGGGATCGCCCAGATCACCGCCAGGACCGTCGACTTCGGCGCCTCCGACGCACCGCTGACCCCCGAACAGGCCGCCGCCTGCAACGGCTGCGTGCAGATCCCGTGGGGCCTGTCCGCCGTCGGCATCGCCTACAAGATCCCGGGCGTCAAGAAGCTGAACCTGACCGGGCCGCTGCTGGCGCAGATCTACTTCGGCAAGATCACGAACTGGAACGACCCGAAGATCAAGAAGATCAACCCGAAGGCCAAGCTCCCCAACCTGGCGATCACGCCGGTGTTCCGCAGCGACGGCTCCGGGACGACCTACGGCTTCGTCCGCTACCTCTCGAAAATCAGCCCGGCCTGGAAGAACGAAGTCGGCTACGCGACCTCGGTTCAGTTCCCGACCGGAGTTGGCGCCAAAGGCAACGCCGGGGTGACGTCCACCGTCGTCAAGACGCCGGGCGCGATCGGCTACATCGAGGCCTCCTACATCATCGCGGCCGGCATCCCCGCTGCTGCGATCCAGAACAGGGCTGGCAACTTCGAGTACCCGAACCTGGAAAACATCGCGGCCGCCGCCTCGTACATCAAGAAGGTGCCGGCGAACAACGAACTGACGATCTCGGACCCGCCGAAGAAGGCGACGATCGCTTACCCGATCTCGACCTTCACCTACGCGATCGTCCCGCACGACGCCCCGAACAAGGGTGACGTTCAGAAATTCGTCAAGTACTGCGCGACCATCGGTCAGAAATACGGCGCAGCGCTTGATTTCGCGTCGCTGCCCAAGGTCGTGAAACAGGCGGCGATCAAGTCGATCGCTTCGCTCTAGTCGAAGTAAAGGCGCCGGGAGGCGCCTCGGTTCCTCCGAACCGAACCGGCGTCGGGCCCACGGGTCCGGCGCCGGTTTTTTTGTGGCCGGATGCGCCGAGCCACGAGGGCCGGCGAAACCCGCGTCGTCAGCTCGCGACCTAGGCGAAGGCCTGGGCGGCGCGGCGGCGGAGGTCGCCGTTGAGCATCGTCGTCACCTCGCTGGGCGCGGTGCCGGCGCTGAGGATCGCCTCGGCGAGGTCGCCGGTGTTGCGGAAGCCGTAGAGCGGGGCGTCGAAGCCGAGGTCGCGGATGCGGCGGACGAGGCCGACGGCGCCGGGGGTGTCGGCGGCGGGGCCGCAGAGGACGATCGCGGTCGGGTCGAGGGCGCTGATCGCGCGGCTGAGGCGGTCGTCGCCAAGCTCGTTGGAGAGGACGAGGACGCGGAAGCCGGCGCGCCGCAGGGCGAGGTCGAGTGCCTGGGCGTGGACCTCCTCGGCGTCCTGGCCGCGGCTGGAGTCGAGCAAGAGGATCCCGGCGGGGCGGGAGGCGGCGGGGGCGAGGCGGCGGGCGCCGTGCAGCCACCCGGTCGCCCAGCGGGCGGCGAACTCGAGCTCGGCCTCGCGCTCGGGGTCGGCGGCGAGCTTGTCGATCGCCGGCAGCAGCAGCTCCTCGATCGTCCGCTCCAGCGGGCGCAGCGCCAGGCTCTGCTCGATCGCGCGGTCGGCGGCGTCCTCGTCGAAGCTCTCGAAGGCGGCGAGCAGGCCGTTGCCGTCGGCGGGGGCCGCCTGGCGCTGGCGGGCGAGCTCGATCGCCGAGGAGATGTTCCCCGTCTCGGCGAGAGCGTCGCGCAGCGTCTGCAGCTCGACCAGCTCGTAGTTGCGATGGTTGCCGACGGTGCGCTTGGGCACCGGGTAGCCGTAGCGGCGCTCCCAGCTGCGCAGGGTGTTGGGGCTGACGCCCAGGACTTCGGCGGCGGCGTTGGTGCGGATTCCCGGCATTTGCGGAGGATTCTGGCAGCCCGATGGCGGGTTTACACCGGTTATGGACAGATTTGCGAAATCTGTCAGCGATCTTGCACGCGCTCGAGCGCGCCGACGCCCACCGGCTGGCCGACCGCCCGCGCCCGCCACAGCGCCGCATCGGCCTTGTGCAGGAGGTTGTCGGCGTTGGCGCCGTGCTCGGGGCAGGCGACGACGCCGGCGGCGACCGAGATCCGCATCCCCCCCGCCTTCTCCAGCTCCTCGAGCCGGCCGATCAGCCGCTCGGCCATCTGCACGCCTTCGACCGTGGCCAGGTTCGGCGCCAGCACGCAGATCGCGTCCTCCTCGAGCCGGAACGCCTCGTCGACGAGGCGGATGCTGTCGCGCAGGGCGGCGCCGACGATCGCCAGCACCGTGTCCTGTTCGCTGGCTTCGCGCGTGTCAGGGCCCGAGGCGTCGAAGACCGCGAGCCCGAACGGGTGCCCGTAGCGGCGGTTGGTCTCGATCAGCTGGTCGAGGCGGCGCCGCATGTGGCCGGGCCGAAAGAGGCTGGCGAGCTCGCGCGGCTGGGTCTCGGCGGCGGGCTCGGGCTCCGCTGGCGCCGGCGCCGGCGCCAGCCGGACCTCTCGGGGCGTGGGCGCGACCGGCCCAGCGGTGACGGCGCCGCCGGCCAGCGTCGCTTCGACGGTTACGGCGGTCACCGACCCGAACTCGAGCGCCAGCCGCTGCGCCGCCTCCGAGAGCGCCACCGGGTCGTCGCCCAGCTCCTCGCGCAGGCGTTCCAGCAGCGCCGCGTGCTGGGCGGCGACCGCCAGGGCGAGCCGGCCTGCCGCCGACTCCGGTTCCGTGCCTGAGTGCTCGTGCCCCGCCACGGGCGCACATTGGCGCAAGCGGCGGACGGCGGAATCGCCAGAAGTCGCTATTTGCGGTCCAACGATCGTCCAGTCAAAGCGACCAAATAGCGGGCTAATCGATGCTGCGGCGCCCGGCCAGCGCCTTGCCCAGCGTCACCTCGTCGGCATGCTCGAGGTCGGCGCCGACCGGCAGCCCGCTGGCCAGCCGCGTCACCTCGACCTGACCGCGCAGGCGCTCGGCGATGTGCAGCGCGGTCGCCTCGCCGGTGGTCGTCGGGTTGGTCGCCAGCACGACCTCCTCGACGCCGCCGCGCCCGACCCGGGCCAGCAGCTGGCTGATCTTCAGGTCCTCTGCGTCGATCCCGTCGATCGGCGAGAGGGCGCCGCCGAGCACGTGGTAGAGGCCGCGGTATTCGTGCGTGCGCTCGATCGGGATCACGTCGGCCGGCTCCTCGACGACGCAGATCGTCGTCCGGTCGCGAGTGGAGTCGGAGCAGATCCGGCACAGCGGGCCCTCGGCGAGGTTGAAGCACTCCTCGCAGAGGCCGACCTTCTCCTTCACTTCGCGGATCGCGTCGCCGAGGGCGAAGGCCTCCTCGTCGGGGGCGCGCAGCAGGTGGAAGGCGAGCCGCTGGGCGGTCCGCTGGCCGATCCCGGGCAGCCGGGCGAGCTCGGCGACGAGGCGCGCGAGCGGTGCGGGACCCTCGCTCAACCGCTCAGCCGCCCAGCCCCGGCATGCCGCCGAGGCCGCCGGTGATCCCACCCATTTTCGAAGCGGCGAGATCCTGCGCGGCGCGCAGACCCTCGTTGACCGCGGCCTGGACCATGTCGGCCAGCATCTCGGCCTCCTCGGGGTCGATCGCTTCGGGGTCGATCTTGATCTCGCGCAGACTCAGATCGCCGCCGACGACGACCTTGACCATGCCGCCCCCGGCGCTGGCCTCGACGGTCTCGTCTTTCAGCTTCTCCTGGGCTTCCAGCATCTGGCTCTGCATCTGCTGCGCCTGTTTCATCAGGGCGTTGACGTCAAAGCCCCCGGGACCTCCACCTCGTGCCACTAACTGACCTCCTCCGCGTCGAACTCGCTCTTCAGCCGCTCCAGCATCGCTGCCTCGTCGATTCCAGCAGCCGCACCGGCGTCGGGCTCGACCGCCGCCTCGCTGCCGTCGTGGAAGTCGAACCGGAGGCCCACCAGCAGGCCGGTCACCGCGTGCAGGGCAGTCTGGACCACCTCGCGCCGCTCCGGCGATTCGGCCTTGCGTTTGTTGAAGGTCATGTCGGCCGGGAAGCCGATCGTCAGGCCGTCCTCGTCGAGGGCGATTGGGCGCGTGCCCTCGAGGATGCCGGCGTTGGCGCCGCCGGTCTCGGCCAGTTTCGCGAGGACGGAGGGCCAGGCGCGGCAGACTTCATCGAGTGAGACGCTGGCGCTCCGGCCCGCGGGTCCTGTCGCCGATGAGGACACTTCGTCCTCCCGGGACGGCGGTGCGGGCGAAGTGTCCTCATCGGCGCCACCCGCGGGAGGAGCGTCGGCCTCTGACTGGGTGGGCTCGGGCGCCGCTGGCGGCTCCGATGCGCTCGGCTCGACGGGAGCCGGGGGCTCCGGCGCGGGCGGGTCGTCGGGGGCGCTGGGTTCGGGCTCGGGCGGGGGTTCGGGAGCTGGCGGTGGCGGAGCCGGGGTCGGTGGTGGCGACGCGCTGCCGCTGAGTTGGGCTTCTAGGCGCTCGATGCGGCGGAGGAGGCCCTCCGTGGTGGGGTCTAGGTCGGGGCGGGCGGCTTTGAGGAGGGCGATCTCTACGGCGAGGCGCGCGTCGTCGCCGTCGCGGACGGCGGTGATTGCGTCGGCTAGCTCGTCGATGGTGCGCACGAGGGTCGCCGGGCCGAGCGTGGCTGCCTGCGCGCGCAGGCGCTCGGAGTCGGTGGCGGTGACGACGAAGGAGGTCGGCACCTCGCCGGTGGTCTGGGTGACGAGCAGGAAGCGCAGGTGGGCGAGCAGGTCGCGGGCGAACTGGGCCGGGTCGCGGCCCGAGCGCGCCATCCGCTCGACCCCGAGCAGGACCGCCTTCGGATCGGCGGCGGCGACCGCGTCGACCGCCTCGAAGAGCAGCTCGGCGTCGGCGGCACCCAGCATCTCCAAGACGCTCTGCAGCGCGACGGCCTCGCCGCCGAAGGCGACCAGCTGGTCGAGGGTGCCGAGCGCGTCGCGGAAGCTGCCCTGGGCCGAGCGGGCGATCATCGCCGCCACGCCCTCCTCGAGCGTGATCGACTCGGCCGCGGCGACCCGGTTGAGGACCTCGGAGATCTGCTCCAGCGAGGGGCGCTGGAAGTCGAAGCGCTGGCAACGGTCGGCGATCGTCGGCATCACCTTGTGCGCCTCGGTCGTGGCGAGGACGAAGACGGTGTTGGGCGGCGGCTCCTCGAGCGTCTTGAGGAAGGCGTTCCAGGCCTCTTTGGTCAGCATGTGCGCCTCGTCGAGGATGTAGACCTTCCAGTGGCCGCCGGCCGGCGCGTAGGCGACGCGCTCGCGCAGGTCGCGGACGTCGTCGACCGAGCGGTTGGAGGCGGCGTCCATCTCGATCACGTCGATCGAGGTGCCGGCGGCGATCGTCACGCAGGACTCGCATTCGCCGCAGGGGGTGACGGTGGGGCCGCCGCGCTCGCAGTTGAGCGAGCGGGCGAGGATCTTCGCCATCGAGGTCTTGCCGGTCCCGCGCGAGCCGACGAAAAGGTAGGCGTGGTGGACCTTGCCCTGCTCGACCGCGTTGCGGAGGGTGCGGACGACGTGCTCCTGGCCCACCACCTCGTCGAAGGATCCGGGCCGGTGGCGTCGGTAGAGGGAGGTTGACTCGGCGCTCATCGGCTTCCAGGCCAGTCTAACCACGCCCCCGCCCCTCCCTCTCCCGACGTGTCTGAGCTCGGGGGGCCATATGCCCCGGCCAGCTCAGACACCCCCGGAGAGGGTTGCCCCGGTAGCGTGCGCGCGTGCCGCAGAGGGCCCGCAACTGGCTAACTCCCGCCGCCTGGGTCGCCGCGGTGACGGCGGCGCTGCTGCTGCTCTTCCCGGTCGGCTTCCCCAACTACGACACGATCTACGCCCTCGTCTGGGGTCGCGAAATGGCGCACGGGCTCAGCCCCGACTACGGCGCCGCCCTGCCCCCCACGCCGCACCCGCTGACCGACCTGATCGGGCTGGTGAGCACGCCGCTCGGCGACGGCGCGATCACGGTGACGATGGTCATCGCCTACGCGGCGCTGGGGCTGATCGCCTATTTCGTCTACCGGCTGGGGAGCACCTGGTTCGACCGCTGGATCGGGATCGTCGCCGCCGCGATCGTCCTCACCCGCGCCCCTTTCCTCTCCAACGGCCTGCGCGCCTACATCGACCTCCCCTACATCGCCCTCTGCCTCGGCGCCCTGCTGGTCGAGGCCAAGCGCCCCCGCGCCGGCTGGCCCGTCCTCGCCCTGCTCGTCCCCGCCGGCCTCCT
Source organism: Actinomycetota bacterium (assembly GCA_048498975.1). Classification (GTDB taxonomy): domain Bacteria; phylum Actinomycetota; class Thermoleophilia; order Solirubrobacterales; family 70-9; genus VAYN01. The sequence continues at coordinate 21,354 of JBEHWY010000009.1, forward strand.
CCGCCCCGAGGCCTGGCTCTTCGCCGCCGTCTACTGGCTCCACCTAGCCTTCGCCGTGGGGCCGACGGGACGAAATCGGGCGAATATCACCCGAAATCGGCCCATCGGCCGCCTCGGGCGGTGGGAGCTGGGGTGGCGGGGGGAGCGCTCGGCGCGGGAGCTCGCCTGGTTGGCGGCGCTCGCGCTCGCGGGGCCGGTGCTGTGGGTCGTGTTCGACGCGATCACCACCGGCGAACCGCTCTACTCGTGGACCGGGACGAAAGAAACGGTCGAAACGCTGAAGCGGAAGACCGGGCCGGTCGACCTCGTCCTCTACGGGCCGCGGGCGCTCGGCGAAGTGATGCAGTGGCCGGGGATGGTCGGCGCCTTCGGCGGCATCGTGCTCGGCTTCGCCTTCCTGCGCAGGCGCTCGGCGCTGGGGATCGCTGCGGTCGTCCTCGCGCTCGGCGCCTTCGCCCTGCTCGCCGTCGGCGGCCTCGCGATCATCGCCCGCTACACGATGCTGGCCGGGGCGCTATTGGCGATCTTCGTCGGCGTCGGCCTGCTCGGCTGGCGCCTGCTCGAGCCCGACCACCCCTGGCGCCGCGCCTGGCAGGTCTTCGCCGCCCTCGTCGCCCTGATGTTCGTGATCTGGCTGCCGAACCAGTGGGACCTCGACTCGAAGGTCGACACCGACCTCACCAACCAGGCGCGGATCGAGAACGACCTCACCGACCTGGTCGACGCCGGCGCCTTCGAGCCCCTCTGCGGCAAGATCGCCGTCCCCAACCACCGCGCGATCCCGCGCCTCGCCTTCGGCCTCGACATCAAGCCGACCCAGATCGTCAGCGCCAGCGAGGAAGGCAGCGCCGGCGCCGGCTACTTCGTCCAGCCCGCCAGCCCCTTCGTCATCCACAACTTCATCCTCGATCCCAACGACGAAACCAAGCTCAACCTCCCCGTGCCCCGAGGCTTCAGCGAAGTCGCGCGCAACGAGTCGTGGATCGTCTACCGCGACTGCGCCAACGCCCGCGGCGGCTAGGTCGCGGCGTTGGGGGAGGGTGCTCGCCACCCTTTCTGGGCAGGCAGGGCGGCGAGCACCCTCCCCCTCCCCGGAAGTCGGCGTGCGCATTGCGTGGCGCGGATCCCGTGGTTCCTTTGTCGCCTATATGGCAACAAAGGAACCGCGACTTTCGGGGGCGGGGGCCGACCTACTCAGCCGTTCTCGGCGGCGGCGATCGCGGCGTGGGTCGCGGCGGCGAGGTCGGGGTCGCCGAGCTCGATCGCCGGCGGCAGCTCGACGTGGAGGTCGTCGGAGGGGTCGACGCGCAGGCGCAGCTCGCCGGCGCTGCGCGAGTCGAGCACGTGGCCGCCGCGGCGGCGGTCGTCGCTGATGAAGTGGAGGTGGTAGCCGGCGACCTCGATCCCCTCGACCCAGGCCGGGAAGCGGAAGCCGACCAGCGAGCCGGCGACGTCGCGCAACTCGAAGACGTGCTGGTCGGCGACGACCTCGGTCAGCGGCCGGTAGGGCGGCCGCTGGGCCGGGACCGAGCGGGCGCGGACGAGCTCGAAGCGGCCATCGACGCGGACCGCGCAGGAGGAGGAGTCGGCCGGGGCCAGGGCGTCGATCCGCTCCAGCAGCTCGGCGTGGGCGAGCGGGCCCGCCAGGCGCGTGTCGACCTCGGGCGCGAACTCGGTGACGACCGCGAACGGCGTCCGCTCCTCCGGCCCGACCGGGCGCACGTCGCCGTCGACGTCGGCGCGGAAGAACTCGCCGTCGAGCGCGATCATCTCGCCGTCGAGGTGGTTGAGGGTGCCGAGGCCGAGGTCGCCGTGCTCGGCCAGCTCGGCGAAGCTGAGGTCGCCCTCGAAGGCGCCTTCCAGCAGCGCCCCGATCGTCGAGGCCTGGAACAGCACGTGCGGCGCGTGGTCGGCGTGCAGGTCGGCCCGCCGCATCGACTCGACGTGCAGCGACTTGATCCAGCGCTCGTCCAGCACGGGCGGCAGTCTTCCACGCCCGGCGGCCGCCGGGGGAATTAGGCTGGCGCCCGTGTCTGGGGGATTCGGGCGTTCCGGGCGGTTCGGCCTCATCGGCGTCTTCGTCGTCGCCGCGCTGGTCGCCGTGATCGCGACCACCACCGGCCAGGGCGAAGCGAACCCAAAGCTGACCCTGGGCCTGATCTTCGGCGTGATCATCGTCTTCGTCGTCCTCCTCCTCTTCCTGCAGCGGGGGGACATCGAGCGCGCCGCCGGCGGCGATGCCGCCAAGTCCGCGCGCGGCGCCGCCGAAGGCGGGCGGCGGGTCGAGGACCCGACGACGCTGGCGGAGCCGGAGCTGTGGGCGGCGATGGCGACCGGGCCGATCGACGCCGACGCGGTCCGCGCCCGCGGCGAGATGTGGGACGTAGCCCGCGCCAGCCACAAGCTCGGCGTCGTCGTCTTCGCCCTGATCTTGGTCGCGGTGCCGGCGATGTATCTGACCGAAAGCTTCGTGCCGCTGCTGATCGGGGCGCCGCTGATCGTCGCCGCCGCGCTCTGGGGCGCCTTCCGCGCGATCGGCCCCGGCGGCGAAATCGCCTCGGGCTATGACCGCATCGACCGGGCGATGGCGCCGCTCGGGCTGGCCGTCACCGAGACGCCGAAGGGCGGCTTCGAGATGCGCTACCCGGTCCAGCCCGGCTTCGACTACCGCCTGCGCGGCTGGACCGTGCTCAGCGGCGAGCGCCACGGCCACAAGGTGACGGTGCGCTGGGGCGGCCACGAAGACGCCGGCGTCAGCGAGGTGATCGTCGCCGTCCCCTGCCGCGAGTTCGCGGCGAGCTCGAAGCGGGTCGAGGTCTCCAGCGGACCGGACGGGATCCTCGTCCGCCGCCGCAAGAGCGGCCGCGAGGACTGGCTCTGCGACCTCTGGCTCGCCGAGAAGCTAGCGTCACCCTGAGTGGGAGCGATCGAACTAAGCGGGGTCGTCAAGCGTTTCGGCCCGATCACCGCCGTCGACGGCCTCGACCTCGACGTGCCGGAAGGGATCTGCCTCGGCCTGCTCGGCCCCAACGGCGCCGGCAAGTCGACGACGATGCGGCTGCTGACCGGGCAGGCGATCGCCGACGAGGGCACGCTGCGCGTGCTCGGTTACGAGCTGCCGGGGGAATCGAAGCCGGCGCGGGCCGAAATGGGCGTCGTCCCGCAGCTCGACAACCTCGACGTCGACGTCACCGTCGAGGACAACCTCGCCGTCTACGCGCGCCTGTACCGGGTCAAGGACGTCGCCGCCGCAGTCGACCGCGCGCTCGACCTCGCCCGCCTGCGCGACCGCCGCAGCGCCGCGGTCGACAAGCTCTCCGGCGGCATGCGCCGCCGCCTGCTGCTGGCCCGCGGCCTCGTCCACGAGCCGCGCCTGGTCCTGCTCGACGAGCCGACCGTCGGCCTCGACCCGCAGATCCGCACCGAGCTGTGGACGCTGATCGGCGAGCTGAAAGCGCGGGGGACGACGATCCTGATGTCGACCCACTACATCGAGGAGGCCGAACGGCTGGCTGACGAGGTGGCGGTGATGCACCGCGGCAAGGTGATCAGCCGCGGCCACCCGGCGAAGCTGATCGCCGACCACGCCGGCACCCACACCGCCGAGGTCTACGCGGCGCCCGAACGGCTGACCGAACTGCGGGCCAGCGCCGAAGAGGCCGGCCTGCGGGTGCGACCGGCCGGCCCGGCGATCGCGATCGTCGGCTCCGAGGCCGCCGCCGAAGGCGTCGTCCCCACCGACGCGGTGGTCCGCGCCGCCACGCTCGAGGACGTCTTCGTCCTGCTCACCGGCGAGGAGGCGGAGTGAGCGCGCCGGCGCCGCCGCGGCGGACGATGCGGCGCCTGGAACCGGCGGCGATCGCCGGCGTGATGAGCCGCGAGGTGGCGAACTTCCGCACCTACTGGCGCGGCACCACCTTCTCTAGCGTGCTCGAACCGCTCGTCTACCTGCTCGCCTTCGGGCTCGGCCTCAGCGCCACCCTGGTCGACGAAGTCGAAGGCGTCCCCTACATCCAGTTCGTCGGCACCGGCATGGTCGCCACCGCGGTGATCTTCTCCAGCGCCCTGCCGGCGATGTTCGGCACCTTCGTCAAGCACCGCTTCCAGAACACCTACGAAGCGATCCTGGCGGCGCCGGTCGACGTCGAGGAGCTGGTCAGCGCCGAGATGCTGTGGATCGCGACCCGCTCCGCGGTCTACGGCTGCGTGCCGCTCGTCGTCACCTTCTTCTGGGGGCTGACGCCGGAGCCGGGGATGCTGCTGGTGCCGATCTTCGCCTTCGTCACCGCGCTCGGCTTTGCCGGCTTCGGCGTCGCGATGGCGGCGACCGTCGCCAAGATCGACCAGTTCAACTACGTCACGGCGCTGTTCGTGACGCCGCTCTTCCTCGTCGCGGGCACCTTCTTCCCGATCGACGGCCTGCCCCAGGGCGTCCAGGTCGTCGCCAACGTCAACCCGCTGCACCAGCTGGTCGAACTGGTCCGCGGCGGCGCCTTCGGCTTCGAAGCCTGGGACATCGCGCGCTTCGCCTTCCTCGTCGCCTTCGCCGTCGCAACCTGGCGGGTCGCCGTCCACCGCATGGGCGCCCGCCTGATCGATTGAAAAATGGACCGTGCACCCGCCTTCGAAGCGAAGTCACCGGGCGTGTCCGTCGTTTCTGGCTCGGGCCGGGCTCGCCTGCGGCACCCGCGGCATCCGCTTAAGGCTGCTTCCTTCCGGACCTGACCTGATTCGCGTGCCCACGTCGCGCAGGACCCGGCCGTCAACGCCGCCGCGACGCACTGACCCCGACGGCCAGCCCCTCGGAACGGTAGTCGGCCCCGCTAAGCGGATTTCGGGTTACAAGGCACCGCTGGTTCCCCGCCTAGCACGGTCCGCTGGTGATCCTACCCTGCCCGGCATAGGATCAGCCAGCCGATGATCGAGGTCGATACCGAATCCTTCTTCGCGATCGTCGTGGTCGCCGCGGTCGCGGCCATCACCGTCGCCGTCGTGCCGAAGAAGTTCGCGCCGCCGGTGGTCGTGGTCGAGCTGCTGCTCGGGATCGTGATCGGGCCCGAAATCCTCGGCTTCGCCCACAACGACAGCTTCGTCGAATTCTTCTCCAACCTCGGCCTCGGGATGCTGTTCTTCTTCGCCGGCTACGAGATCGACTTCGAACGGATCAAGGGCAAGCCGATGAGGTTGGGCGCCTGGGGCTGGGGCCTCTCGGTGCTGCTCGCCTACGGGATCGGCGGCGCCCTCGCGGCGGCGGGGGTGATCGTCTCCTTCCTCTACACCGGCTCGGCGATGGCGACGACGGCGATCGGCACCCTGATCCCGATCCTGCGCGACAACGGCGAGCTGAAGACCCCCTTCGGCACCTACCTGCTGGCCGCCGGCGGCGCCGGCGAGTTCGGGCCGATCCTGCTCGTCACCCTCGTCCTCTCCACCGACCATCCGCTGCACGAGGCGGCGATCCTGCTCGCCTTCGTCGCCCTCGCCCTGGTCATCGCCCTGGGCTCGGTCCGCTTCGCCTGGCGCGGCTGGCCGGCGCTGGAACGAACCTTCGAGTCGAGCAGCCAGCTGGCGGTGCGGATCGCCGTCCTGCTGGTCTTCGGCCTCGTCCTGCTCGCCGGCAAGCTCGGCCTCGACGTCCTGCTCGGCGGCTTCGTCGCCGGCATGATCGTGCGCCTGGCGCTGAAGGGCCACGAGCTCCAGGTATTCGAGTCGAAGCTGACCGCCGTCGGCTTCGGCTTCTTCGTCCCCTTCTTCTTCGTCACCAGCGGCATCAACTTCGACCTCGCGGCGCTGGGCTCGGTCGAAGCGATCGCCAAGCTGTTCATGTTCTTCGCCCTCTTCCTCGTCGTCCGCGGCGTGCCGGCGCTGCTGCTCTACCGCGGCATCCTCAGCCTCCGCGACCGCGCCGCCCTCGCCGCCTACTGCGCGACCGAGCTGCCGCTCGTCGTCGCGATCACGACGATCGCGACCCAGACCGACCACATGAAGACCACGACCGCCGCCGGTCTGGTCGGGGCGGCAATGCTCTCGACCCTCGTCTACCCCTTCGTCGGCCTCGCCCTGCGCCGCCGCTCGGAGGCCGAGACGTCCGACGCCGAGCCGCCGCCCGACGCAGGCCCCCCGCCGCTCGGCGAAGGCCCCGTCGCCCCGTTGCCGGCGGCCTAGCGCCGCCGACCCCACGCCTCCCGCACTCGCGTAGGATCAGAGCCCCAATCCGGGCGCGTAGCTCAGTGGGAGAGCGCTCGCTTCACACGCGAGAGGTCGCTGGTTCGAAACCAGCCGCGCCCATCGGCTGAATTGCTGCATTTTCGGCAGCAGCAAGCGGATTGCAGGAAAGCCGCTGCCAGTCGCTTCGGCCGGTGGTCCGTTCCGTGGTCCATTCCTGGTGCCCACTGGTGCCCAATAGGCACCCACGGAAAGCTCTAGCCGTCGATCTCGTGCGCGAGAGCCAGCGAATGCTTCATCGCGGCCTGGTACTCCTTGGCCGCAGGGGTCGACCCGAGCGAGGTGAGCATCGCCGACTGAGCGACAGCAGAGATCCCCTCGACGCTGTCGAGGGGCAGGACCTTCTCGCCCGTAGCCACGTAGAGGCCGGTGGGACCGTCGTAATCGCTGAAGTTCTTGGGCTGCACGATGCATCCATCGTACCTCGCCAGATCCGCCCGCTCGCCTCACCGCGAGCTGCGGATGATCCTCTCCAGATACTGGGCCAGCGGCTCGGCACTCGCCCTTCCGTCGCGGCGCATGCCCTGCCCAAGGCACCAGTGGAACTCGTCGCTCTCCGGCACCGCGACCGCGAGCAGCCCGAGACGGATCAGCGCGAAGTTGAGGATCGGGAACGCGGTCCTGCCGTTGCCGTCCCAATACGGATGCGCGCCGAGGAAGCGGGCGTAGGCTCGCGCGGCCGGCCGGACAGCGTCGATCAGCTGATGGGATCCGCCTCGCCGGTCGATCTCGTCGCTCTCATCGAAGGCGTGTCGAAGGTCGGCGCTGATCTCGCGCAGACGACGGGGAAGGGAGCGACCGCTGATCCCGTTCTGGCGCCTGTGGCGCAAGCCATCCGGGAACTCGCCGAGGACGATGCCGTAGCTGACGCCCTCCTCGTACTTGCGCTGCGCCAGGGTCTGGTCGCCGAATACAGGCTCGAAGATCGCCCGGTGGATCGCGTCGAAATCGCCCGCGGTCAACGAGCCGCCATCGCGGGCCTCGACCGCCGCGATGGCCGTCACACGGGCGACCTCAGCCGTGATCGCCCGCCAGGTCTCGCGCGGCGAGAGGTTGACCGCGCGGTAGTAGTGCGACTCCTCGGCGTCGGCGAAGTCCGCGAAGGTCGCCCGGGCGGTGGTCAGCGCCCCCTCCGCGATCCCCCTCTCCTCCTCGCTCAGCTGATCAACTCCGCGAGCGAATCTGTTCGGCGGCGTGATGTCGGCGATCCAGTCGGTCATGTGGCAGCGGTCATGGCTTCAGGCGAGGTCGAACGAGAGCTGGCGATCCGCCGGCTCGACTATCGGGCCGGCGGGCGGTGCGTCCCGAGCGACAGGAGCCCCGGTAGTAAGGGCCTCCAATCGATCCCGCTCCCCCTCTCCCCCGTACATCACCCGCGCGTAGATGGAGAGCGTCACCTTGGGATCGGCGTGACCGACCTGCTGCATCACGTAGGGAACCTCGCGCCCGGTGGCGAGCAGGAGCGAGATGAAGGTCCGGCGCAGTGAGTGCGGCGTCAGCCCCTCGGGCAGTGGCGACCGACCCGCCGCAAGCAGGTTGGCGTTGGCCCGCTCGACGGCGCGGAAGAGGACGCGGCGGCGGACGTTGTTGCGCTCCGATTCGGCGCCGGTCTCAGTCGGGAAGACGAAATCGTCGGGACCGGCGAAGCGCGTCCTCGCCTTGTGGGCCGCTAGCTCCTCGCGCAGCGCGGGAAGCAGATCGACCTGGCGAATGCCGGCGTCCGTCTTGGAGCCCACGACCCGCAGCCGACCGGCGGCCAGGTCAACGTCGCGCCAGCGCAGCGCCAGGGCCTCGCCGATCCGCAGCCCCGCCAGCGTGAAGGTGGCAAGCACCGCTCGCCGCGGCGTTGCCCGCCGGTCGACTCGTGCCTCGGCATCCAATTCGCTCGCCGCGTCGAGCAGCGCGACGATCTGCTCGGCGCGGTCGAGGAAGGTCCGGTCGGGCTTGCGCTGCTTCAACCGCCGCCGCTTCCCCCTCGCCGGATTGCGCCCGATCAGCTCCCGCTCGACGGCGACCTCAAGGATCTGCGCCAACCGAGTCAGCGTGCTGTTGATCGACGTGGCAGACAGCTTGCTCTCGCGGACCTTCTGCTGCCGGTAGCGGTCGACCTCGGCGATGGTGATCCCCGACAGCCGGTGCTCGGCGAAGAACGGCAGCAGGTGCTTGCAGAGCTACCAGGTGTAGTCCTTCAGGGTGTTCTCCGAAAGCCCCTCGCTCTCCAGTCCGTAGAGCCATTCGGAGGCGAACTCGTGGAAGGTCGGCACGGGCGCGGGCGCCGACCGACAGCTCCTCCTGGGAGAAGCCAGCAGCCTTCCGCTCGCGGGCGAGGTTGTCGCCGAAGATCCCCGCGATGTCGATCACGAGGCACCCCCGACCAGCTGATCGAAGCGAACGGCCGCCCGGCTCGGCGCGATCCGCCGGACCTCGAAGCTGATGAGCCCGTCGCGGGCCAGGTCGCGGACGGCCTGCTCGACCGCCTGGTGGTCGGCCTCGACCCGCAGTCCAAGCTCGGCGAGCGTCAGCTGCTCGGGATGGAGAAACAGGATCTGGATGAGGACTGCACGCTCAAGTGCCTCGTCCTCTGAGGCGGGCGCGAGCGCGCACCGCCGGATACCTTCGTCGTGCATGGGAGTTCACCCTCCTGTGCCGGCCCCGGGGGCGTTGCTGCGCCGCCCGGGGCATTTGGATTACCGATCTGAGGGTCCAGAGACGGCTAGGAGCGAGCGAGCCGCTCAGCCCGCGCCACAAGCTCAGAGAGCGGCACGTCGAGCGCCGCCGCGAGCTTGACGAGGTTCCGATAGCTCGGGTTCCGCAACCCGCGCTCGATGTCCCCGACATAGGTGCGGTGCATCCCGGCAAGGTCGGCAAGCCCCTCCTGAGAGAGGCCGTCAATTTCCGCTCGCCTTGCCCGGATTGCGTCGCCAAGAGCCTGTAGGGCCTTCTCCGGCACGCGTCGAGCGTGCCAGGTAGTCGCAGATCAGTCTACCGCATATAAGTGACGGCTGAGATAGGCGACGTTGGGATGGAGCACAAATCGTCGCGAAGGCCATTGGCTGGGCATCACCATGACCAGTTGACTAATAGATAGTCTCGCCTCATGGGAGCCGCTCTGCCCACCATTGAAAGTTCATTCGGACATCTCAAGTGCATAAGACTCGAGGGCCTGTTCGGAGACCGCAAGGTGGAGTTTGCACCTTCGCGCAGAGGTCCGACCCTTCTTACCGGCGCCAATGGGACCGGAAAGTCAACGGTCCTCCGAGCGATACAAGCGGTCGGATCAGGCCAGTGGCTTGAGCTCTTGTCAGTGCCGTGCAGAGAGCTAGTCCTAGAATTTGAGGCGAGTCCCTCCATTGCAGTCCGGCAAATAGGCGAGGACCGGGAATACCTCCAAATCAAACATGGGGACAATTCTTGGACGCTAGACCCCGACGAGCTTATTTTCCCAGATCGCGACGAACTGTCGGCGAACGAGAACGTCCGGCGGTTCCCCGACGGTAGATGGGAATTAGACGGACATGTTTTCAGCATGGCCGCTGTACGCCAGGTGCTAGCGATTAGAGGACTAGCGGAAGACTCCGACGAACACTGGCTCAACGACATCCCGAAACAGTTCCCCGTCCTTTACGTTCCAGACCAACGGCTGGGAGTAAGGGTCACGCCTCTGGCGCGGGGGATTCCGCCGGGCCCGCGGCTCAGCACCGTTGACCAGTACGCGAGGGATCTGCGTCGGATTATCGCCGACGGTCTCTCGGCGTACGCTGCGAAATCACAAACCCTTGATCGCAATTTCCCCGAGCGTGTGGTCGATGAAATGGAGTCGAACACGAATGTCGATGTCGGGGCCGTTGGGGCGATGCTCTTGGAAATTGAGAAAGAGCGGGAGGCACTGGAGGAAGCCGGCCTGCTCGAAAGGGAAGAGCACCCAGACCAATTCAACCCAGAGCGCCTTTCCGACCAAAACGTAGCGCCCGTCATCAAGGTTTACGCCGAGCAGACGCTTGAGAAGTTCGCTGTCTTGGCGGATCTCAAAGCAAAGCTGAAGACCTTCTCGAACTTCTTGAACGCCCATTACAACGACAAGGTCGTCTTTGTCAGTCCTGCATCAGGTTTCTCGATCGCCTCACTGCGCCACGCTCGTGACCATGAGTGGGAGATTCAGGCAATGCTTCGTCCCTCTGAGCTCTCTTCTGGGGAGCAGCAGATGCTCGTTCTGGCGTACGAAGTCATCTTCAGAACCGCCCAGAACACCCTCATCCTCATTGACGAGCCGGAGCTTTCACTCCATGTCCTGTGGCAAAGCACTCTCGTCGATGACCTCGCCGCTATGGGGTCTTTCAGCGACGTCAACTTCATCCTTGCGACGCATTCACCAACTCTCATCGCGGACCGAGAGGAGCTCCGAGTGTCGCTCGATGCCGACGACCCGGAGTCTGCAGTGACTTTGGAAGGCTAAATGCCCCCCTACCCGAACGGCTCCGCCGCGTTGGCTGACGCGCGACTAAGGGCGAGCGCCATGAGACCCAACCACGGAGTTCTCATGCTGGAGGGACGAGACGACCTGATTGTCTTTTCGGGTCGCGTTCGGATGCTCGAGTCAATCGTGGCCTGTGGAAACAAGCGCATCCTCCGGGAAGCGTTCGACCGGACGCAGGACAAGGATCAGGGCCGCATCCTGTTCGTGGCGGATTGTGACTATGACGTCCCCGCAAAACGCCTCCGCCCTAGTCAGGGGATAGTTCTCACGCGGCACACCGACCGAGAGAGCGATCTGGCACGCCTTGGGGTTGTTCGCGCCATTGTGTTGCGGGTAGTTGCCTCCGCACGCTCTTCAGATGGCGCGGCAAACCAAATCACCGCCAATGTAATTGGCAAAGCGGTGGCACTGGCCGAAATTCCTGGCCAATTGCGCTACATCGCGGCAACCAAAGATATCCCCTTCCGATTCGATGGCCTGCAGCTTCGGCGGTTCCGAGAGAAAGCAGATGGAGCGATAAGGGCAACCGGGATCGTGGAGGCGGTGCGCCAGCGATCCAGCGGGATCGACCTGACTACGGATCAAATTCAGGAAATGGTGAACGGGACTCCATCCGGATTCGAGGTCTGCCACGGCAAGGACCTGATTCAGGCGATTATCGCAGTACTTCACCAGGACTACGGGGTGGCCATAGCTGACCTCTCGTTTGCCTGGGAGCTGTTCCGCTCTATCGAAGACTCTGTGTTCGACGCATGGGAGGTCGTCGACCGGATTCGACGATGGGAGGCCCAAACCGGGGTCCAACTTCTTGGCTGAGACCCAGGTCGTTGCCCGGCAGCAACCTTCGGCGTTTCGCTCGAGCCCGAGCCCTGAAGCATGGCAATACGCGGAAACCACCAACTTGACATGGGCTAGCTTTCGCGGGCACCAGTGCCCAAAGCGGGCACCAGTGCCCGCAAATAGCGGCATTTTTGGGCACTAGAAGATCGGCGGTGGAAGGTGTCTCATTCCGCTTTAGAATGCGGGTTTGAGGCCGGTTTTGACCTCTCCCCCGCCGCTCTTCACACGCGAGAGGTCGCTGGTTCGAAACCAGCCGCGCCCATCCCTTCGGGGCCAGGATCGTCGCTACCGTTCGGTCGGTTCCCGCTACGTACGCTGACATCGAGCTTTTGCCACATACGTAGGCAATATTTGTCGCTACGTACGCTGACATGCTAGTTTTGTCGTCGTACGTGGCAGAAATCAATTCCATCCTCGACCTCGCCTCGCTTGCCCGCGGCCGGCGCCAGGCCCTCGGGCTGAGCCAGGCGGAGCTGGCCTCCCGCGCCAACGTCTCGAGACAATGGGTCAGCGCCTTCGAGTCAGGTCGGCCCGGGTCGGAGCTCCGGCTGATCCTCCGGCTGCTCGAGGCGCTCGAGCTGCGGCTCTCGGTGGACCCCCTCGAGGACCCACGGAACGACCGCCCGGCGCCGCCGGGCACGGTCGACCTGGACGCCCTGCTCGAAACCCACCGGGGAGCCCAGGTCGAGGACGAATCAGATAGATGAGCGATGAGCTCGTCGTCGTCCTCGGCGATCAGGTGGCGGGCACGCTCACCCGGCTGGCCGGCGGACCGCTTCGGTTCGACTACGACCCCGCCTACCGCGAGGCCGAGACCCCGACGCCGCTGTCGCTCTCGATGCCCCCCCGGATCGCCACCCATCCCGACCGAGTAGTCGCGCCCTGGCTCTGGGGGCTGCTGCCCGACAACGAGGCGGTGCTGCGTCGCTGGGCGCGCGAACTCCAAGCCTCCGCCTCCTCCGCTTTCTCGCTGTTGTCGACCCCCGTCGGCGAAGACTGCGCCGGGGCAGTGAGGTTCGTCGCCCCGGACCGAGTCGAGGACGCTCTCGGGTCCTCCGGTGAGGTCGCCTGGCTCGACGAGGAGGGGGTCGCCGAGCGCCTGCGCGAGCTGCGCGAGGACTCGACCGCCTGGCTCGGCAAGGTGTTCACCGGCCAGTTCAGCCTCGCCGGGGCCCAGGCCAAGACCGCGCTTCTCCTCGAGGGGGATCGCTGGGGGGTGCCGAGCGGCTCGATCCCGACCACCCACATCCTCAAGCCCGGCGTCCAGGGTCTGGCCGACCAGGATCTGGACGAGCACCTGTGCCTCGACGCCGCCCGCCGCGCCGGCCTCACCGTGTCGCGCACCCGGATCGAGCGCTTCGCCGAGCTCAGCGCGATCGTCGCCGAGCGTTATGACCGCCTCAGGGTCGGCGATCAGCTCGTGCGCGTCCACCAAGAGGACCTCTGCCAGGCGCTCGGCCTACCCCCGGACCGCAAGTACCAACGCGATGGAGGGCCCACCCCCACGGGGATCGCCGAGCTGCTGCGCAACGCCATGCCCCCCTCGGTTGCCGAGCAGGCGGTCTGGCGTTTCGCCGACGCGCTCGCCTGGAACTGGTTGATCGCCGGCACCGATGCGCACGCGAAGAATTACTCGCTGCTGCTTTCCGCGGGCCAGGTCCGACTCGCGCCGCTCTACGACGTCGCCTCGGCGCTTCCCTACGGCGCCGACGAGCGCAAGCTGCGGCTCGCGATGAAGGTCGGCAAGAGCTACGCGATCTATCCCCGCCATGACTACTGGCCCGCCGCCGCCGACGCGCTCGGCCTCGACGCCGAGGCACTCCACGGTCGAGTCCACGAGCTCGCCGAGCTCGCCCCCGATGCCTTCTCCGCGGCGGCGACCAGCCCCGAGGTCAAAGCTCTCGCGAGCGATCTGCCGGCCACGCTCGTCGACCTGATCGCCGGTCGCGCTCGCCGCTGCCTGGAGCTACTGGACCGCAGCACTGGCAGCGCCGCCTACCAGCGGTGAGGCTCGCCTGACTAAGCCAACGCGTCGCAGATCGCGGCGACGTGGCGGCGGTCGGTGCCGCAGCAGCCGCCGACCACGCGCAGCGCGGGCAGCGACGGGGCCAGGCCGGCGAGTTCGGCGCCAAGCTCGGTCGGATCGCCTTCGTCGAGCGTGTCGGCTTCGTCGAGCTCGGCGTGGCTCTTGCGCGAGGCGTTGGGGCGGAAGCCGGCAAGGCGATCGATCCAGGCGCCGGCGCCCTCGAGCGCCCCGGCGAGGTGGCTTGGGTGCGCGCAGTTGACCATGAAGTAGGCGGCGGCACCGCCCGTCTCGGCGTCGACCCGTTCGATCGCCGTGCCCAGCGACTCCCCGCTCGGCAGCCGGCCGTCGGTCTCCACCGTGAAGGAGATCGAGACCGGCACGCCGGCGATGCCGGCGGCACGGACGATCCCGGTCGCCTCCTCCGCGTAGCAGAGGGTGTAGGCAGCGACCATGTCGACGGCCGCCGCGGCGAAGGTCCCGACCTGGGGCAAGTGGTAGCGCACCGCCTCGGCGGCGGAGAGGAACGCGTCCGGGTGGTAGCCGTCGCCCTGGGGACCGAGCGTGCCGCAGATAGCGATCGGCGCCCGCGGCCCTTCCTCCCCCGCCCGCAGCTCCTGCGCGAGCTCGACCGCTTCGCGGTTGACGTCGGCCAGGTCGGCGGTCGAGTAACCGAGCCTCGCTCCCCAAGCCTCGCTGGCGCGCCAGGTCGGCGTGTCGAGCGTGAAGCCGAGATCGTGGTCGCGGGCGGTCCCGATGAACTCGCGGTAATAGCGCCGCAGCGCGTCGCGGCCACCTTCGTCGCGCAGCAGCGGGAAGGCGGCGAACTCCGGCAGCTCGAAGCCCTCGCGGAAGATCAGCGTGGTCTCCAGGCCGCCGTCGCCGATGAAAAGCTGCTCGCCGCTGGGAATGGGCACCTAACGAGGATAAGCTGCGGACCTCCGATGACCGACGAGAGCTTCCAGACCACCTCGCTGCAGCCCGACGAGGCGGCGATCTTCCAGCGCCTGCGCAACGACCTCGGCGTGACCAGCTTCGGGATGAACCTGATCACGCTGGGGCCGCGCAAACGGGGACGGATCCACCGCCATGAGCGACAGGAGGAGGTCTACCTGGTGCTCGAGGGGGAGCTGACGCTGCTGGTCGAAGGCGAGCCGCACGTGCTCGGCGTAGGCGACCTGGCGCGGGTCGGGCCGGAGCGCAAACGACAGCTGACCAACCCCTCCGCCGAGCGGGTCGTGATCCTCGCCCTCGGCGGCTCCGGCGAGCACGCCGGCCGCGACGGCCGCGCCTGGGCGAGCTGGGACGAGGAGGGCGAGGGCCGCCCTCCCCAAGAAGTGCCGCAGCCCGACGACCTTCCCGGCTGAGAAGTTAGACGGTCAGTACCCGCAGCGCCGGGTGGGCGGTGGCAATGCGCTGGTAGTCGGCGTCCTGGGTGACGACGGGAAGACCGTGCTCGATCGCGGTCGCGGCGATCAAGGCATCGGTCAACCGGATCGTGCGATGGACGCCAGCGGCTCGGCAGTCGATGACGAGGCGCGCCCAGCTGCCCATCACGGCCTCGCTGACCGGGATCGGATCGGCAGCTCGCGCCAGCGCGAGAGTCTCCCCGCGCTTGGCACGGACCGCGTCGTCGACCGCACTCAACACCCCCAGCTGCAGCTCGCCGAGGGTCACAACCGAAACAGCAACCCGATCGGGCAGCCGGCCCAGCGGCCGGCCGTCCTCCCTGGCAATGAAGACCGAGGTGTCAAGGAGGCCGGCGGGCGGGACTTCGCTCACAACTGATCCAGGGTCTGCCCGGCGAGCTCGTCCAACTCAGCGCGGAGGGCCGGGTCCGCTGCCTTATCGGCAAGCTGCTCGCGCAGGTGTTCGCCGTTGAGCCAGCGAGCCCGCTGCCCGTGAGGAACGATGTCGGCCGTTGGCTCGCCATTCACGGTCAGCACAACCCGCTCCCCAGCCTTGACCGCGTCGATCACCCGAGCGGTCCTGTTGCGTAGATCACGCACCCCGATTTCCATGTGCGACACCGTAGCACCACGCTCCATCGCTACAGCAGCCTTTCGTCACGAAGACGCTCGACGAACGGCTCGAGGCCAAAGCGTTCGACGACGCCGCGAGCGTCCTGCCAGGCACCGTTGCGGATCAGGTCGTCGCCGTGGTCGTAGGCAGTCAGTGCGATCGCGACGAGCGCCTCGTCGATCACTTCATCGAAGTATTTGGACCCCTCGAGCCAGTCGAAATGGTCGATTAGATCGCGTCGATAGATCATGCCTCGACCGTAGGCTGCCGCGACGCACGTATGGCGCGCAGGTCGTGCCAACTCTCAGGCGGCTTCCGCGCGCCATTGTTCCTTCCGTAGTTCCTCTCGCGTTCACGGCGGCGTTGCACCGTCGTTACGGGGCGGCTGGCGGCACTACCGTCGGGGCATGAGCTCGGGAGGAGCCAGGACGCCGAATTTGCGTGAGGCCTATGAGCCGAACCGCCGTGTGCGGGTGGCGGCCGACGTCGCCGGGCTCTGCGCGGTGGGGCTGCTGATCGGGGTGCTGGGGTCGGCGCTGACCTGGTGGGGGCGGTCCGCTCTGTTCGACTTCGCCGAAAACGATCTGCAGGTGGTGAAGCTCGGGATCGGGTACCTGTTCGGGCCGATGGGGATCTTGATCGCGCTTCCGCTGCTCTGGCCCGGCCGGCGCCAGCTGGCGCTGCGGCACTGGTACCGGGCGCGGCTGCTCGTCGCCGAGCTGCTCTGGGTCGCCGGGATCGTCGTCCTCCTCGCCAAGGTCGCCGACCTCGACGGCTACACGCTGAAGGCCGGCACCTACATCGCCGCCGCCCTGCTCGTCGTCGGGCTGCTGGCGACGGCGGCGATGTGGCCGGCTGGCCTGCGCGAGGTCGCGGTCGACCGCGCCGGTCGGTTGCACGAGGACGCGGTCCCCTCGTAGGCGCTGAAGCTAGTCCTCGCCGGCGGGCCGGCGCCGGCCGCGCTTGCGCTCCCCGGTGCGCCGCTTGCTCTCCAGCCGCCGCTGCCGCGAAGCCGCGGTCGGCCTCGTCGGCCGCCGCTTGCGCGGCACGCGCAGCCCGCCCGCGAGCTTCTCCGCCAGCCGCGCCAGCGCCAGCTCGCGGTTGCGCGACTGGCTGCGGGCGTCCTGGGCGACGGCGGTGACGACCGGGCCGAGCCGCTCCAGCAGCCGCGCCCGCCGCGCCTCGTCGAGCGCCGCCGAGGCGCGCACGTCGAACACCGCTTCGACCCGCGAAGCGGTGACGTTGGCATGCTGGCCACCCGGCCCCGAGGAGCGGCTGGTGCGCAGCTCGACCTCGGCCAGCGGGATCGCCAGCCCGGGTTCGATCTGCAGCGCGTCGGCCATCGCCGCCCGACTCAGCCCGCCAACTCGGGGATGTAGCGCTCGAGGTGGGCGGCGATCGTCTGCCGCACCCAGCGCTGGGTCTCGGCGTCGGCCATCCGGTAGCGCCCGAGCAGCATCTGCTGGTCGGTCAGCGGCAGGCCGGCGACTTCCCAGTTGACCGCGAGGCGCTCGAACAGCACCTCCGAGCGCCGCCGCCAGGCGTCCTCGTAGCTGGCCGCGGCGCTCGGCGGCGGCTCGCCGATCTTGGCGATCGTGCCGGCGCTGAGCTGCTGGCGCAGACTGAGGACGTTGCCCTCGGGATCGGTGTAGTCGACCGTCGGCGCCTTCTCGCGCGCCCGTCGCTGCTTCTTGCGCTTCGCCACGCCCCGAGTTTGCCAGCCGCGCCGGGCTCAGTAGAGCCGGTAGGACTGTTTGCTGATGAAGAAGCCGCGGCCGTCGCCGTCGTCGCGGCAGTCGACGCCCGCTTCGCTGCTCGTGCAGCTGAAGTCACCGACGTGGACCGAGTTGCCGTAGGACAGCTTCGGCGCTTCGGGGTTGAGCGCCGTGTCGCCGGCGCAGACGAGGTGGCCGGGGCCGCTCTGCCCAACTTCGAGGCCCTGGCCGTAGTCGACCTGTTCGGGGCAGTCGGCCGGACGCTGGGGCGGATCCCATTCCCGCTGCTGGATGTCACAGCGGGCGCCGTCGGGGCCGACGACGCAGCCGATGTTCCCCGACGGACTTTGGAAGCTCTTCAGTTCGCCCGTGTCCGGTTCGGTTTCCGCCTGCGTCGTTTCTTCGCTCGGCGGTTCCGGTTCGGGCGAGGTGGTCGTGCCGCCGCTGGTCACCGTCTCGATCACAGTGGTTGAGCCGCCGCCGCAAGCGACGAGCAGCAGGCCGAGGACCGTGGCGAACAGCGCCAGGCGCAGGTACGAGGGAGCCCTCAAAGCGCGTCGATCTTCGCCGCCAACTCGAAGTCGGCGGCGGTCAGGCCACCCTCGGAGTGGGTCGAGATCGTCACCGTCACGGTGTCCCAGGAGATCGCCAGGTCGGGATGGTGGTTCATCGCCTCCGCCGGCTCGACGACACTGTCGACGAAGGCGACCGAGCCGACGAAGTCAGCCCGCTTGAACTCCTTCACGATCGCGTCGCCGGCGCGCCGCCAGCCCTCGATCTCCCCCAGCCGCGCCTCGATTTCGGCATCGCTCAGCAGTGCCATCGCCCCATGCTAACCGCCACCCGCGACTCAGCCGCCGATCGGCAGCCGCGGGCTGGCGCCCCAGAAGACGATCGTGCCGAGCATGCCGATGATGTGGACGGCGACGATGTTGAAGACCATCGACTTCGCCGTCGCCGTCCCCACCCCGACCGGCCCACCCGAGGCAGTGTAGCCGTAGTAGCAGCCGACGACCACGATCACGGTCGCCATCGTCATCCCCTTGATCAGGCTGTAGACGACGTCGGTGGGGTCCTGGAACATCCAGAAGATCAGTTCGTAACCGCCGGAGGAGACGTCGCCGATCTGTTTGACGACGGTGAAGTAGCTGCCCGCGTACATCACGCCGATGCCGACGACGTAGATCAACGGCAGCACCATCCAGGCGGCGAGCAGGCGGCTGGCGCAGAGGAAGGTGACCGGCGGCACCCCCATCACTTCGAGGGCGTCGATCTCGTCGGAGATCCGCATCGCCCCGATCTCGGCGACGATCCCGGTCCCGACCTTGGCCGAGAGGATGTAGCCGAAGGCGTACGGCATCGCCTCGCGCAGGTCGCAGAAGGCGGAGAAGAGGCCGGCGTAGGCGGGGGCGCCCTGGGCGCGGAAGAAGTAGGCGCCCTGCAGACCGCACTGCAGGCCGAGGGTGAAGACGAAGACCCAGATGATCAGCGCCGAGCCGAGGATCAGGATCCCGGACTGGCGGATCGCCTCGCCGAAGAAGCGCAGCGCCTGGCCGGAGAAGATCAGCCCCGCGACGCGGGTGCCGAAGTTGGCGATCTCGCCGAAGGCGTCGAGCCAGCCGCGCGGGATTTCGAGCCAGGCGCCCATGCTCAGCGGATCGTCTGCAGCTGCGGGTTGGTGGCGAGCAGGACCGCGGTGAAGATGTAGTTGAAGAAGAAGACGCCCATCAGGGCGATCACCACCGCCTGGTTGACGGCGCGGCCGACCCCGGCGGCGCCGCCGGACGCCGTCATCCCCTTGTAGGCGCAGACGACGGCGATGATCGCGCCGAAGCAGGTGCACATCAGGACCGAGCCGACCAGGTCGAGGACCGAGGCGTTGGAGAAGAGGGTGGCGAAGAAGCCGCCCAGGGTCTGGTGGTAGATCAGCTCGGCGGCGATCCCGGCGGTGAGGCCGAAGACGATGGCGAAGATGTCGAGCAGCGCGGTGACCATCATCAGCGCCAGGAAGCGCGGCACGACGAGGTTCTTGACCGGGTCGACGCCGAGCACCTGCAGCGCGTCGAGCTCCTCGCGGATCTTCCGGGCTCCCAAATCGGCGGTGATCGCGGTGCCGGCGATGCCGCTGACGACGACCGCCGTCACCAGCGGCCCGATCCAGCGGATCGCGGTGAGGACGAAGAAGCCGCCGAGGCGGTCGAGCGCGCCGAAGACCTGCAGCGGCCCCGCCGCCTGCAGGCCGGGAGCGCCGAGGCAGAGGGCGAAGGTCGAGATCAGCAGCGGGAACCAGGAGAGCTTCAGCGCGAAGTAGAACTGCTCGACCAGCTCCTCGCCGAACGGGTAGGGCGGTCGCAACGCGGCCCAGATCGTCCGCATCGTGAGCAGCATCATGCTGCCCACCTGGGCGAACACCGCGGTCAGCGATCCGGCGCCTCGCGCTAGAGCCTGGCCCGCCACCAGCCCATTGCCCTGCTCAATGGGCCGCCGCCTTCGGCGTCGTCCCGCTCCCCCTCCCGGGCCCGCTCCCGGCGGGCCCGGTCCTGCGCCGCCAGCCGCACCTGGCGCTCGGCCTCCCGCTGCGCCTCCTGCAGCTGGGCGATCAAGGTGTCCCGCGTCGCCTCCAGCTCCTGCACCCCGGCGACGTGGGCGACGGCGCGGCGCGGCGCGGTCGGCGGCTCGGGGGTGAGGTAGCGGGTGTAGCTGGCGAGCTCGCGCTCGAGGCGACCGATCTGGCGCCGCAGCTCCCGCCGCACCTCGATCACCTCGCTCTCTTCGCCCGGATCGGGGAGGGCCGGGGATGGCACCGGCACCTCCCCCCCAACCTCCTCTCCGGGGATGCTCGCGCAGGCCATGGCCACGATCGCCAGGTCACGGGGGCCAAGCCCGACCGCGCGCGCCTGCCGCAGCGCCTCCGCCGCGATCGACTCGAGCTGCGGCGCTGCCTCGACGCCGTCGGCGACGAAGGTCCCCTGCCCCTGCCTGCTGACGACGAGGCCTTCACGCTCCAGGCCCTCGTAGACGGCACGCACCGTGTTCAGGTTGACCCCCGCCCACTCGGCGAGGCGACGGAAGCTCGGCAAGCGCTCACCGCTGGCGAGCTGGCCGGTGACGATCAAGGCCCGTAGGCGCCAGGTCAGCTGCAAGCCGACCGGAACCGCGTCGCTGGGATCGGTGGCGAACGGGTTCGGCTGGGCCTTGGCCATTTCCCGCTGTGTCATCAGAGGACACAGTAGCCCAGGGCACTGTTCTAGTCAACTAGCACAGCGCTTTTCGCGCTGTAGAGCCGGGACCTAAGGCGTCAGCACGATCTTCAGCGCCTCGCGCCGGTCGAACATCGCGTAGGCCTCCGCCGCCTCCTCGAGCGGCATGTGGTGGGAGACGATCGGGCCCGGGTCGAGCTTGCCGGCCTCGATCAGGGCGAGGACGCGGTCGACGTGGGCGATCACGTTGGCGACACCGAGCCGCAGCTCCAGGCCCTTGAGCCAGGCCAGCCCGAGCGGGATCTCGGCCTTGCCGGCGTAGGCGCCGATGCCGGAGACGGTGCCGGCGTCGCGGGCGAGGCTGACCGCCAGCGCCAGCGGCTCAGGGTTGCCGACCGCGTCGACGCAGAGGTCGACGCCGGCGCCGCCGGTCGCGGCCCGCACCTCGCGCTTGGGGTCCTGCTCGGTGAGGTGGATCGGCGTCGCGCCGAACTCGGCCGCCAAGGCCAGCCGCTGCTCGACGGTGTCGATCGCGAAGACCTCGACCGCGCCGCCGGCCAGCGCCGACTGCACCGCGCAGAGGCCGACCGGGCCGAGGCCGAGGACGGCGACGGTGTCGCCGGACTTCATGCCGCCATGGGCGATCGCGTGGAAGCCGGTGCCGAGCACATCCCCGGCGAACAGGGCGACATCGGAGGAGACGCCGTCCGGCACCCGGCGCAGGGTCATGTTCGCGTGCGGGACGAGGACCCGCTCGGCCTGCGAACCCTCGAGGTTGCCGAGGTGCGAGCCGTGGCCGAAGGTGCGGCCGTTGGCGCAGCGGTGATAGTCGCCGCGCAGGCAGGGCGTGCAGGTGCCGCAGGCGGTGAAGAAGCAGGCGACGACCCGGTCGCCGACAGCGACCCGCTCGACCTCATCGCCGGCGGCGATCACCGTGCCGACGAACTCGTGCCCGATCGTGAACCCCTGCTCGACCGGCACCCGGCCGTGGTAGATGTGCAGGTCCGAGCCGCAAACCCCGCAGGCCTCGACCGCGACGATCGCGTCGTCAGCCGCAACCAGCTCGGGCTCGGGCTTCTCCTCCACCGCGACCCGCTCGTTCCCCTGAAACGTCACCGCGCGCATGGCGGGAAGTTATCGGGTAGGCGACCCGCCCCTGCTCGCACCCCCACATGGGCAGGTAGGGGTGCGAG
>JBEHWY010000010.1:0-42507 GCA_048498975.1 Actinomycetota bacterium
TCCTTTTGGACCTCCTGGTTCCAAAAGGAACCACGGGATGACGGACCGGCCCGAATCTCCATCGCGTGGTTCCTTTCGGACCACATGGGTCCATAAGGAACCACGGGATCCGCAGGCGATCCGCACGCCGCATGACTCCCACGCCTTGACCCGGGAGGGGAGGGTGCCGGCCGCCCTACCTGCCCACGGAGGGTGGCCGGCACCCTCCCCGGCGCACCTCTGTGAGCGTCCCGCCCGGCGCAGCCGAGCGCGCGCCCCCTACCCCGCGATCGACGTCTCGAGCCGCCCCAGGGTCGGCGACTCGATCACGATCTCGTCGCCGTCGGCGAGCCAGACCCGGGGCTTGCGTCCCATGCCGACGCCCTCGGGGGTGCCGGTGGCGACGATGTCGCCGGGCTCCAGCGTCATCAGCGAGGAGAGGTCGGCGAGCAGCTCGGGGATCGAGAAGATCAGGTCGCCGGTGCTCGAGTCCTGCATCGTCTCGCCGTTGAGGGTGAGCTTGATCGCGATCGCGTCGGCGGGCCCGGCCTCCTCGGGCGTCACCAGCGCCGGGCCGCAGGGCGCGGCGCCGTCGAAGATCTTGCCCGGCATCCATTGCGGGGTGCGGCCCTGCAGGTCGCGGGCGGAGAGGTCGTTGAGCAGGGTGTAGCCGGCGATGTAGTCGAGCGCGTCGGCGGCGGCGACGTCCTTGGCGCGGCGGCCGACGACGAAGGCGACCTCGGCCTCGTAATCGACCTTGGTGCTGTTGGCGGGCAGGTGGACGGTGGCGCCCGGCGCCGCCAGGGCGTTGCGGTACTTGCCGAAGACGATCGGGTGCGCGGGCGGCTCAGCCCCGATCTCGGCCGCGTGCTGGCGGTAGTTGAGGCCGATGCAGACGATCTTCTCCGGGTCGGGGATCGGCGGCAGCAGCGTCACCGCGGAGAGCGGGTGCGAGGGGGCGCCGGTGTCGCCGAGCCGCGGCCGCAGCTCCTCGACCCGGCCGGCGGCGAGCAGCTCGCGCAGCCCGCCCCGGTGCGGCTCGCCGAGCAGCGCCCAGGCGTCGGCGACGCGGTCGTCCTCCAGCACCCCGGCCCGCGCCCCGTCCCCGGCGTCAAAAGTCACCAGCCTCATGGAGCCGCACCCTACGCCACGAGCCCCGCCGAGGTTGCCGTTTGTCGCCTTATGCCCGACAAACGGCAACCTCAGTGGCGGGGAGGTCAGGCCCGCGCGGGCTCCGGCTCGACCTCGCTCTCGAAGGCGGTGCCGACCAGCGTCTCGCGTTCGATGTCGCCCTCCCGCACCAGCCACAGTGCCGCCACCGAGCCGGCGAAGGCGAGCAGCGCGCCGAGCAGCAGGACCTCGTTGAGGCCGTGGATGAAGCCCTGCTCGGCGGCGCTGCGGGCCGCGTCGCGGGCACCGGCGGGGACGCCATGCAGCGCCTGCGGCAGCGCCCCGGCCGAGGTCGCTTCGACCAGGCCGCGCGCCTGCTCGTGGCTGAGCGAGCCCGACACCTCCTGCGCCTTGGAGGCGCCGGTGCCGAGGAAGACCGCGCCCCAGGCGGCGATCCCGACCGCGACCCCGACCTGGCGGAAGGTGTCGTTGATCCCCGCCGCCATCCCGCTGCGCTCCTTGGGGACGACGCTGAGCGCGACGTCGGCGATCACCGGGTTGAGCAGGCCGACGCCGACGCCGGCGACGATGAAGCCGACCAGCAGCGCGGTCCATTCGGAATCGACGGAGAGCCCGCCCATCAGCGCCAGCCCCGCCCCGGTCAGCGCCAGGCCGCCGGACAGCATGTAGCGGGCCTGGATCCTGGAGACGAGGACGCCGGCGATCGGGGCGAAGACGAAGGCGCCGACCGTGATCGGCAGGTAGCGCACACCCGCCTGCACCGGCGAGAGGCCGAGGTAGCTCTGCAGGTACAGGGTCAGGTAGAGGAACAGCGCGAACAGCGAGCCGGAGACGGCGAAGGCCGCCAGCTGCACGCCGGTGAAGGCGCGGCGGCGGAAGAGGCCGAGCGGCAGCATCGGCTCCGCCACCCGGCGCTCGATCGCGACGAAGGCCGCCAGCAGCGCCGCGGCGCCGGCGAACAGCGAGACGATCAGGGTGCTCCCCCAGCCCTCGTCGTTGCCGCGGACCAGCGCCAGCACCAGCAGGAACAGCGCGGTGGAGAAGGTGAGCAGCCCGCCCCAGTCGATCCGGGTCGCGTTCGGGTCGCGCGACTCGGCCAGCTTCCAGTAGGTGACGGCGATCGCCGCCAGCCCGATCGGCACGTTGATCAGGAAGACCGACTCCCAGCCGAAGCCGTCGGTCAAAAGGCCGCCCAGCAGCGGCCCGATCGCGACCGCGATCCCGATCGTCGCGCCGTAGATCCCCATCGCCATCCCGCGTTCGGGGCCGCTGGGGAACTCCTGCGCGACCAGCGCCAGGGAGACGGCGAACATGATCGCGCCGCCGATCCCCTGCACGCCGCGGGCGAGGTTGAGGAAGGTCGGGTCGGGGGAGAGGCCGCAGGCCAGCGAGGCCAGCGAGAAGATGCCGAGGCCGATCGCGAACAGGCGCCGGCGGCCGAGCCGGTCGGCCAGCGAGCCGGCCGTCAGCACCAGCGCGGCGAGCGAGAGCGCGTAGGCGTCGACGACCCATTGCAGGTCGGTGAAGCTGCCGCCGAGGTCCTTGCGGATGTCCGGCAGCGCCGTGTTGACCACGGTGATGTCGAGCAGCAGCATGAAGGTGGCGACGCAGACGGCCCCCAGCGTCCACCACCTGCGGTTGCTTTCGGAAGTCATGAGGGTCTCCAGTGCGTCGGGTACAATTTTCGTAAGGATGCCTTGTCAGGCTTCCTGATCAACCGACCTTATCAGGCTGCCTTACCAAATGCCACGCGACGTCCCAGACATCTCCCGCCTAGCCCTTCCCGGCATCTTCGAAATCGCCGCCGAGGCCCTGCTGATCGAGTTCCGCGAGAAGCTGATCGAGGCCGGCTACGCCGATGTCCGCCCGACCCACGGCTGCGTCTTCCGCTTCGTCCGCGAGGACGGCATGCGCCTGACCGAGCTCGCGACCCTGGCTGGACAGACCAAGCAGTCGATCGGCGAGATCGTCGACGACCTCGCCAAGCTCGGCTACGTCAAACGCATCCCCGACCCCGACGACCGCCGCGCCAAGCTGATCTGCCTGACCGAGAAGGGCGAAGAGGCCCAGCGCACCGGCTATCGCCTCTTCGGCGAAATCGAACGCCGCTGGGCCGACCGCTACGGCGCCGACCGCGTCGCCGCCATGCGCGAGCTGCTCGAAGAGATCGCCGTGACCGAGGCCCCCCACCTCGTCCCCGAGCTCTCCCGCGTCGCCCACGAGGCCAACCTGGCCGAGGCCTAGAGCCCCGACCGCGGCCCCGAATGCGCTAGCTTTCCGCCCCCGGGCCGCACTTCGCCGGCCCGTCCGAGGCACCCCTCGGGGGCGTAGCTCAGTTGGTTAGAGCGCCGGCCTGTCACGCCGGAGGTCGCGGGTTCGAGTCCCGTCGCTCCCGCTCCTCGTCGTGCCTGCAACTGCGGCACTTTTCTCCGCCTCCTCGGCGGCCGTCTCATCCTCACGACCTCCATCCACGGCCGCCTGGTGCCCAAATGGTGCCCATTCGGCCTCGCCCAACAGCCCGCCCATGCGGGTGCGTGGCTTCATCCCGGTGACGTCGGTGTAGACGCGGAGGGTCATGCGCGGATCGCGGTGGCCCATCTGCGCCGCCGTGACGGCGGGGTGCTCGCCCAGCTCCGCGCGCAGCGCCGCGTAGGTCCGTCGCAGCGAGTGGAAGGTGATGCCCTCTGGGAAGGTCGGCAGGTCTTCGGAGGCGAGCTGCGCGTTAGCCCGCTCAATCGCGGGATAGAGGATTTTGGTCCGGACACTGTTGCGCTCGCGCGGCTTCTCGCGGATGCGCCCGGCGAAGATGAAGTCGTCGGGCTCGGTCCACTTCGACGCGAGCTTGTGTTCCCGGAGGAGCTGCACCAGCTCCGGCTCCAGGGCGACCTCGCGCAGTCCGGCGGCGGTCTTGGAGACCGGCACCCGGAGAATGCCCGCTTTCAGGTCGAGGTCGCGCCAGCGAAGGTGCGTCAGCTCGGAGACCCGGAGCCCACCGGCCATGATCGCCGTCGCCAGTAGCGCCCGGTTCGGCCCGGCCACTTTGAGGAGCGCCTGGACCTGCTCGCCGCTCAACCGCGTCCGCTTCGGCTCGGCCTCCTTCAGCTTCTCGACCCTCCCCTTGACCGGGTTGAACGGGAGGAGGTCGTAGCGGACGGCCGCGTCGAGGATCTGGCCGAGCCGAGTCAGCGTCTTGTTGATCGTCCGGTTGGAGAGGGGCCGCTCGACCAACTGCTCCTCTCGCTCGCGCACCTTGGCTGCCTTGTAGCGGTCCGCCTCCTGGGTGGTGATCTCGCTGAGCAGGTGGGCCTTGAAGAAGGGGAGCAGGTGCCGCGTAAGCGACAACTCGTAGTCCTCGCGCGTTCGCGGCGCGAACTCATGACGCCGAGTCTCGAACCACTCCGATGCGAACTCGTGGAAGGTCGGCTCGGTCTCCGGCGCCTTCGACTCCTGCGCTTTCGCTGGCTGCCAGATACCTCGGCGCACGTCGGCGAGGATGTTCGCCAGCTCCTCCTCGGCTTTCCTGCGAGTCCATCCCTGAGCCGTCGTGCCCAGAGTGACGTACCGCCGCTCGCCGTACGCGCGGAAGCGCAGCGCGAAGACGAGCGCTCCGTCGCGCTCTCGCTCCAGCACTTGTCCAGTTGGCCTCCGTGGCATGCATCTCCTTAAGCCGCAGGCGGCGTCCGCTCTCCGTCTGGCCCCTGAACCGGCAGCAACCTGACCTCCGGTCTCCGCGTCCACCGCGGCCGATCCGCCCGCTCACCCGAGCGGGCGGGCGGATCGGCCGCCGGCGCTTCGCTCTGCTTCCGCAGCGCCCGCTCTGCGATTTCGGGGTCAAACCGCAGTCGAGCCCGCGGCCCGTCACCGAGCTTCACTGCGCCCAACTCGATCGCGTGCGAGTAGACCCAGGAGCGATCGACCCCGAGGCGCCGCGCCAGCTCCGCTGCCCCGATCAGCTCCCGCTGCCTTAGACCCTTCTCTTCGAGGAGAACGACCACCCGTCGAGCAATCGCCTCGACCGCCTCCGGGTCCAATCTGATTCGCGCGCTGGCCATGCCGCTTCATTGGCCAGCGAGCGAGCTGGTTGCACCGGCCTGGCCGCCGCCGGCTCATTCTTGAATTGCCGATCAAGAAGGTGCGTCCCAGGCACGCCCGGAGGGAGTGCATAGTGTGTCTAGGGCTCTTCCTTCCTTTTCTATCTCGCCTCTGAGCCCTAGCTCGTTGGCGTTCTTGCCCTTGCCTCTTGGCTGCTTCGTGCTCTGACTTCGGTTGCATCTGGCTGGTCGGTCCTTGGCTGTCGTTCTTCGCTGCCCTGCCTTCTGGCTAGTCGTCTTGTTCGGATCGGTTCTCGCTGAATTGCCCGTAGCGCGTTTCCCCCGGGTTCCACCTGATTCCGACCAGCAGCTCGTTGGCGGAGCATTCGAGCGATGCGGCGAGCTTCACCAGCGTGTCGATGCGGGCCACGCGCAGCCCTCGCTCCAACTGGCTGACCTCAGTCCGATGTAGGGAGGCACGGATCGACAGCTCCTCCTGGGAGAAGCCAGCAGCCTTCCGCTCGCGGGCGAGGTTGTCGCCGAAGATCCCCGCAATGTCGATCACGAGGCACCCCCTGCCCAGTGCAGCGCCGAGGGGCTGAGGGGAGCGGAGAACACGAACGCTCCCTGCCTGCCTTCGATCCCCGGTACCCAGGCGATCCCGCGGAGCAAGCTCTGCTCGGGGACGTTGATCGTCTGGGCGACCTTGATGAGGGTCTCGACGCCTGGCACCCGCTGGCCCTGCTCCACGAGCCCGATCTCGGTTCGGTGAACTGCCGCTCCTCTCGCCACCTCCTCCTGGCTCAGCGCCGCCCACCTGCGGGCACGCCTCAGGTTCTCGCCGAGGTGGCGGCCAAGCTCCTCGTTTCGGGTCTTGCCGGCGCCCATCAGTCGGCCTCCAGGCGGTTGAAGTGGATCGCCGCTCGGGTCGGGCCGATGAGCTTGCCATCGGCGAGAACCAGGCCAGCAGCGGTCAATTCGCGGACCGCGCGACGGATCGCGTCCTTCTCCGCGTAGTCCTTTGCGTCGAGGGCAAAGGCGAGTTCGTCCACCGACAGCCGAGTCGGGTGTTCGTCGAGGAGAAAGGCAAGAACGGCCCTCTCGACCCGGTCGTCTTCGTCAGCCGGGCTGGGATGGTGCTTGCACGGCTTCTCGCCGCGCCAAATACGCTGGTCGTGCATGGGAGCTAACCCCTCCTGTGCCGGCCCCGGGGGCGTTCCACCGCCGCCCGGGGCATTTGATGTTCAGATCAGTTCGAAAGCCGCTCGGCGCGGGCAACAAGCTCAGACAACGGCACTTCGAGCGCCGCCGCGAGCTTGACGAGGTTCCGATAGCTCGGGTTCCGCAACCCGCGCTCGATCTCGCTGACGTAGGTCCGATGCATCCCGGCGAGGTCGGCCAGCCCCTCTTGCGAGAGACCGTCGATTTCGCCGCGCCGCGCTCGAATCGCATCACCAAGAGCCTGTAGGGCCTCCTCCGGCACGCGTCGAGCGTGCCAGCTAGACACTTATCAGTCTACAGGAAATAAGTGTCTGCCATTCCATGCCCGTTCCGATCAGAAGACATAGAATCCTCGCCGTGGGGATTTCGCGGCTTGAGGCGCCAGAAACTGTCCGCGCCGTAATGGCGCTGCGCCAAAGCACCGACGGAGGCTCGGGGGCGTTCATGGTTCTGGGCGACGACGGTAAGCGCTACTGGTGCAAGTCCCTGAACAACTTCCAGAGCGAGCTGGTGCCCGTTACCGAGCAAATCGTTGCGCGCCTCGGAGACTTGATTGGAGCACCGGTCTGTGGCTCCGCATTGGTCTCTCTGGACGAGCTCGCGGGATGGGAGATTCGCCCGGGTACGGGCCGCGTAGTCGAGCCGGGCATCGCCCATGGCTCCGTCACCGTCGAGCCGGTCATCGAGACTCGGGAACTCAAGCACCGAACCGACGATGACAACAAGCGCCGCCATTGCGGCCTGTACGCCCTCTGCGACTGGCTTTACGGAGGGGACTTCCAGTGGCTGCGTGCAACCGCCGAGGAGAACGCCTACTACAGCCATGACCACGGGCTCTTTCTAACTGGCTGGAGCTGGACGCCAGAGACCCTTACTAGCCGGCAAAATGATTCGGTCCCGTTAACGATTGAGCCAGAGCACCTTGATCCGGACGAGCTGCAGCGCCTGGCAGAGGTGCTTGAGGGCCTTGAGAGGGCGACGATCGAGGAGGCGGTCTCTGGGCTCCCTGCGTCATGGCCGGTGAGTGATGAGGCCCTTGAGGCTGTCGTTGGCTTCGCTGAGGCACGCAAGATTGCTGTCGCCGGTCGACTCCGTGGACTTGTGGCCTAGCATCTCTGAGATGGCTCACTTCTTCTCCCTGATCCGTTTCGTGCCAGACCCCGCCAAAGGTGAGTTCGTCAACATTGGCGCTATTGCAGGAAACGACGAGACTGGCGAGTGGGAGCTGCGGCTTGTCTCAAGTCCCAAGCGCGCGAAGGCTCTCGACGACCGGGGTGTGCTCCCTCAGGCGACTGCATTCGCGATCGAGCTTCAGGACAACATTGAGGCTCTCGACGAGCTGGCACCCAACCTAGAGCCGATGTCGACCGAGTTTCTGGCTCGATGCTCTTCCGAGATGCAGAACATCGTCCAGCTCACTCCGCCGGCTCCGGTGGTCGCCGACTCTGCTGAATCCGCATTGGAGGTTGTTTTCGAGCAGCTGGTCCTCGATGAGACGCCGAAGAGCTTTCCGTTTGAAAAGAAGCATCGTGCCCTGGGTGCGGCTCGGAATGCCTATAAGGCGCATTCGATTTCGGATGCCGTGAAGGAGCGAGCTCCAATTAGGAGCGGTGCTTTCGATGGGAGTTTTGATTTTGCTGTTCACAATGGGCGTGCCGTCCAGCTGGTCCAATGCTGGTCGTTCCAGTTGCCCAACCAGACCGACCTCGCAGAGCAGGTCAAGTCGTGGAGCTGGGTTGTCCACGAGCTGCGGCAGGGTGGAGGGGCGATTCTTGGGGAGGATGGAGATGTCGAAATCCCGTCCGACCTCGATATCTACTCAGTTGTGATTCCACCCGTCGCTGACCGGCCGTCGTCCGCTTACGAGGAGGCTGAGGCGGCGTTCGCAGAGAACCACGTTCGCCGGCTTCTGCCTGAGGATGCTGATGAGCTAGGGGTCCGTGCGGCGGATGCGCTCGGTCGCTCCTCCTAACAAGACGGCTACGGCATGAGGCGATTGAAGATCGACTCCGAATGCGATTCTTCGGTCTTGCTGTCGGTTACGACCAAGCGCTGATAAGCCGTGGCCGGAACAATGGTGAGTCGCGAATTCTCGACGAGATATGCGTCGCCCCCATTGACGGCGACGAAGTAGGCCGAGGTCTTTTCGCCGTTCTGTTGTTCGACGGAGACCTTCGAGAGGGAATGGGGGTGTACGAGCTCGAAGGCAAGTCCGGACGCCGTCGTCAAAACCGCTAGCGCGATAGCGGACCGGAGGGCAAATTCTCGGACCGTTCTGGTTCCCTCGTCGGCCCACTCCGCAATTCCGGCACTTGCCGTTCCGGTTATCGCGGTAATAATCGTTTGCTGAGGATTTGGGAAGAAAACCAAGACCGGCAGCCACCCGATGAGGAAGTCGGGAACGTATTTGAAGTACCACCTCAACGGGATCAAAATCGGCGTCAATAGCAGGCGCGACATCCGCCTGATTGCGTGACCAAGTTTTGACTCCCAGATCGCTCGCAGACGTGCAAGCTCGACAGGCGCTTTGGCATCTGGCTGTGGGGCGTCGTTCTGTGTCGCCTTGGCCTTGGTGTCTTGTCCATTGGCCTGCTCGTTTCCGTCTGACTTCTCGCTCTCCGGTGCCGCGTTGGTCTGCTCGCTTGCTCGGGAGCGGCGGCGCCTACGCTCGAGTACCGCAAAGAGTCCAAAGATGAGCACGGCAAGCACTGCTGGGAGAATCAGCTGCTGCGCGCCAACCGCGAAAAGAGTCTGTTGCGGGATGGCCCCAATCGCCTGATTGGCTTGGACGCCGGCTGCGTTGAGACGAAGCCACATGACGATGCCCCCAACCGCGTACACGATCGCGGTTGCCCCCGCGAGACCGCCAACGGCCCCGGCCAGCGGCAGCCAGCTCGGGGAGCTTTCGATGTGGAGATTTCTCGGGGCCTCGAAAGCCGTCGTGTCCCGGGGCTGGGACTGAGTCGTATCGCCTACAAATTCCTCGGACGATTGGGATTGGCTGGCCACTCAGCCAATGTAGCGTTTGCTGTGGCGCTGCTGTTTGGGCACTGGGCCCAAACAGAGGGATCAGCCGCGAAAATCGCGCTTAATTTCCGGTTAGAGAGATTCGACGGCTGGGCGCCCTTCATTCCCCATCAAATAGCCGAATCTGCTCCGTGTTACCTTCCTCCAGACCGCTCCTGTCACGCCGGAGGTCGCGGGTTCGAGTCCCGTCGCTCCCGCTTCGGCGTGCCCGTAAAGCTGGAATCGATTGCCGCTTCCCTCGCCCGCTCGGTTTCGTCGAGTTCCTGGGTGCGATGCAAGGAAAACACATCCCATTTGCAGGCACTTACGGGACCTATCCGAGATGAAAGATCCGCCGGATAGCCGAAGATTACGGGCAAATATTGGCGATTCAGCCGGCTTCGAGCGGCTCAAATCGTCTGGCATGGAGAAATTCGAACCCAAATGCCGCCAGCTTGCTACTCCAAATTGCGGGGCATTGCCGTCATCTCTATGCGGTTCCTTGACAGAACTCAGCAGTTCCTTTAGAAAAGCGCCTCTGCACGGGACTCGGAGTCAACTCCGGGGATATGGGCAAGGGAGACTGCTATTGGAGTCAACTTGGAGTTGCGCGATCGGGCTCTTGAGTTCCCTCCATAGATCTCGGCTGTCCGTTTCGTCTCATCGCCAGAGCGCATTTCGTCGTGATCCATGGGGTGTGTTCTGACCTCCGAGATCGCCGATGAGCCCTCCCGTGGAATTCCGGACCATCTATTTCGCGCGATTCAAGGAGATGCAGTGCCGTCTGGCGCTCTAGGCTCGTCTCGAATGCGCAAAGCCTTTCTCAGCCACTCCTCGGACGACGCCGAATACGTTCGTGAGGTTGCCTCTCTCCTGGGTCGGCCGCGGACCCAGATTGACGCCTGGTCTTTTCAGCCAGGAGAGGATTTCCGAGAGGAGATACGCCGCGCACTCGACGAGTCCGATGTCTTCGTCTTCTTCGTGTCAGAGGCGTCGCTTCGTTCGTCGTGGTGTCAGTTCGAGCTCGACGAGGCTGAATTGCGTTCAATCCGAAAGCTGCTTCGAGGCAGCCTGGCGATCCTTATCGGCGATGTGGACATCCACGAACTCCCCGACTGGTTGCGCCGAGCCAAGGTCGTTAGGCACGCTGCACCTCAGCGCTCGGCCCGTGTGATCGATGCAGTTTTGCTCGGTCCCGGTATGGATTCGCACCCATTCATGGGTCGCAGTGCCGAACTTCAGAGGGCGCTGCGAAAACTGGCCGGCGGTAACCCGATGCCACGGATTCTGATTACCAGCGGACTCGAAGGCGTCGGCCGACGGAGTTTCTTGCGGCGGCTAGTCGCAGAAGGTCTAAACCTCGACCTGGGGCCTTTCATCGTACTTCCGCAGACGGCAACGATTGAGGATCTATACATCGAGGCTCTAAGCGCCGCGATGTTGTTGACCCGGGACGAAGCAGAGAATCAGCTCAGTGTTTTTCGGGCGATGTCAATGGAGGACCAAGCGAACGAGACGGGTGCACAGCTTGCCTTGCTTGCAGAACAGGGTGCTGCGCCGTGTGTCGTTGATCGTGGCTCGATGTTCGACAACACCAGCTCCTATCTGGAGGTCTATCGCCTGCTATTCGACCGGTTCCTGGAAGCGCCCGACGCCTACCTCTGTCTTGTCCACCAGCGCTCTCCTAGGACTCGGGATCTGCCCCAGCGAAGCTCCATACTTGAGCAGCGCCTCGACCCGCTCGCTGAGCCCGACTCACGGGCGCTGGTTACGAGGCTACTGCGAGAGGTCAACGCACGGCCGGAGAGCGACGAGACCGAGAGGCTTGCCGAACAAACCGCCGGCTATCCACCAGCAGCGTATTTTCTGGCTTCCGAGGTCGACGAGTATGGACTCGATGTTGTGCTCAATAACTCTGACCTTCTACGCGAATTCCACAGTGGGCGCTTCGCGCAGTTCATTGACGAGCTGCACCTAGGTGACCGAGAAAAGGTGATCTTGAGCTATTTGGCTGCAGAGATCACGCTGCCTTTGCGCGGGATTGCCGCAGCAACTGACAATTCTCTTGAGGAGACTTCCGAAGCTCTTCAGGTGCTGGTCGATCTCAACCTCGTGCAGGTCGTCGATCGCGAATACATGGTGGCCGCTCCAATACAGGCGACCGTGCAGCGGGGGCACCGAGTCGAGCTTGATCGTCGTTGGTACGAGGAGGCCTTCTCCAGGCTTGAGGACGAGTACTGGAGCGACGAGAAATCCCTGCCCCCAATCTCGGTTGTCGACGCAACCCTCCGCGCAGGGTTTCGAATCGGTAACCGCTCAAGCGAAGGCTACGGCACGCTCGTGCGCCCATCTCTCCTAATCAATGCAGCCCAAGAGTGCTACCACCAGCGGGCCTATGAAGATGCCCTCAACTACACCGACCGAGCTGAGACGCTCGGCGGAATGAGTCCCACTCTGCTGGAGGTCAAGGTCAAAGCGTTAGCTCAGCTAAAGCGCTACGGGGATGCCCGCAAGGCGCTACACAGCTACCGCGAATTCGGGGAACGGCGCCAGTGGTATCTAGACGGCTTCATCGAGCGTCGGGCGGGTCGGCACGACCGAGCATGCGACAAATTCCAAAAGGGGTACGCGCAGGGGGACCGCAGCTTGCCATTGCTGCGAGATTACGCCGACAGTCTGCTGCGTTGTGGAGTCGGCGAGCAGGCGCTGAAGATGGGCACTGAGGCGCGCGAGCGGGAGCCCCGCGACCCCTTCGTTCTCGACCTATTTGCTCGCATCGCTATCTCGGTTGGAACCACTCTAGAAGCAGAAGAGGCCCTGGACGCGTTGGAGGCCATTGACGGTGATGAGCGTTTCATCCTCCACCGCCGCGCCTGGTTCCTGATCCGCCGACGGGGGACCATTGAGGCCGGACGCCAGGCGGCTCAGCTCGCGGAGCGTGCCTGCAAGCGACGGGACGCACCACTTGAGGCGTACGTCGCTTGGGCGAGAGCGCTGATCGTTTCCCGCAACTGGCCACAGTACGCTCAGGTGAAGCAGCTGATCAGCCAGAAGACAGGGCACGATGGGAGGAAAATCAATGACTTCCTCGAGTGCCAGGCGTACCTGCAACGAGACGATTGGCGGCACGCGGAGCAAGCGCTGAACCGCGCTCGCTATCCCGCTGACCGCACGCTCGACCTTGAGATCCGGATTCTTGAGGAGAAGTCACGTGACCATGCGGTATTGCTCACTGAGAGGCAAGCAGCCGAGGAGGAAATCAAGCGATTGCGCAAGGCGACCGCTGAGGGTCCTACGAAGTCGGTTGATGACCTCATTGCGTTCGAGTAGCCAGCTCTCCAGGGTGTGACTGAAGCACGGTGGTCCACAACTTGGGCGGAACCGGCGGATCCCGGAGCAACAATGACCCCGACGTTCAGGGACTTCCGAAGTGGAGCCGGCGGATTCGAATCGCCGACTCCGGGGGGTGATCCAAGGCAGCCCCCTGTGCTTTGCCCGTGGCTCGGTCATTGACGCGGTAGACCGCTAGCTCGGTTTTGGTCGGGCGCAGATGGGAGGCCCGAGCGCGCGACTACGGGAGGGCGGCGGGTCTGCATCGCAGTCGCCAGCCACCCCGCCCGGCAACCCGCTCGACCCAGAGTTCCCTGCGCCGTGAAGCGACCCAAGGGACAAGGGTTGCTACGCTGGTTGGAATTGGTGTCGGATCTCCCGACCAAAACGCAGTGTTAGCGCTCGTAGTCGTTTGCTTAGCCGCATCCCTCCACGTCGCAGCACACAAGCAATGGAGGTATGTCAAATGGCAACTGGAACCGTGAAGTGGTTCAACGACGACAAGGGCTTCGGCTTCATCACCCCCGATGAGGAGGGCAAGGAGCTGTTTGTCCATCACAGCGCGATTGACGCTGAGGGCTTCAAGTCGCTCGCTGAGGGCGCCAAGGTCTCTTATGACGCCGAGGCCGGCGACAAAGGGCCGAAAGCTGTGAACGTCCGCCAGATCAGCTGACCCAGCTCAGCTGATCGGCGTCAGCGCGAAGGCGCCCAGGTTCTTTGGGGCGCCCTTCGCGCTGAACTTGCGTTTCGTCGCTGTCGCCGCGTTGGCGGGGATCCTTTCCAGGGTGCGGTCGGAGATCAGGATCTCGCCTGGCTTCGCGGCCTCGGTGAGGCGGGCGGCGATGTTGACGTCGACGCCGAAGTAGTCGCCGCCGAGCTTGCGGGGGCGGCCGAGATGGATGCCGGTGCGCAGTCGCGGCCGGTAGCCGGCGACCTCGATCGAGCCCACGCGCTGGTTGGCGGCGAACGCCGCTTCGACCGCGCTCGGGGCGTCCCAGAAGGCGGCCATCGCGCCGTCGCCGAGGCGCTTCACTACCTCTCCCCGGGCCTCGAGGATCGGTGGCTCGATCGCCTCCGCCACTTCGCGCAGGAGGCGCAGAGCGTCGCGGTCTCCCGCCTCCAGCGCCCAGGACGAGAAGCCGACGAGGTCGGTGAAGAGGATCGCCACGTCGACCTTGCCGCGGCCGCGATCCTGAGACTCGGCGAACCGCTGCCAGCCCTGCAGCGCGGTCAGGCCGAGCTCGCCCAGCACTCCGGGCTCCTCGGCGCGGAGGGCGAGGAGCTGGCGCGCGGCGCGGTCCGAGGGCCGGCCGCGGGCGGTTGCCAGGCGGTCGATCTGGCCGTCGCCGCCGAGGGCGCGCTCTCGCGCTCGCCGGGCGAGGTCGAGCAGCCGCGGGTCGCGGTTGAACCGGCGCGCGCCGGCGAACAGCCGCCGCGCTCGGTGCTCCGCTGCCTCTGCGTCCATCTCGACCTGAGTTTCAGGCCGCGGCGGTGCCCCTGCCCGGCACCAGGCGCGAGGCCTTCCGCACCGCGCCGCCCGGCAGCGCCAGGCGGCAGATTTTCTTGACGACGCTGCCGAACTGCTTGCCAAGGGGGCCGACGTTGTAGGGGAGGCCGTAGCGTTCGCAGATCTCCCGCACCTCGACCGAGATCTCGGCGTAGCGGTTGGCCGGCAGGTCGGGGAAGAGGTGATGCTCGATCTGGAAGCTGAGGTTGCCGGCCATCACGTGGAAGAACGGGCTGCCGCTGAGGTTGGCGGAGCCGAGCAGCTGGCGGTAATACCACTCGCCCCGGGTCTCCTCCGCCGTCTCCTCCTCGCTGAACTCGTGGGTCCCTTCGGGGAAGTGCCCGCAGAAGATGATCGTGAACGCCCAGAGGTTGCGGACGACGTTGGCGGTCGCGTTGCCGGCCAGGGGGAAGGCGAAGAACGGGCCTGAGAGGGCGGGGAAGAGGACGTAGTCCTTCGCCGCCTGGCGGCGCACCTTGCGCCAGATGCCCTTCAGCAGGTCGCGCTTCTCCCTGAAGCTGGTTTCGCCGGCCGCGATCCGCTCGACTTCGAGGTCGTGCAGCGCCACGCCGTACTCGAAGAAGAGGGCGAGGAGCGCGGCCCAGAGGGGGTTGCCGAGGTAGTAGGGCCGCCACTCCTGGTCCTCGGACATGCGCAGCACCCCGTAGCCGATGTCGCGGTCCTTGCCGACGATGTTGGTGTAGGTGTGGTGCATGTAGTTGTGCGAGTGGCGCCACTGGTCGGCGGGGCAGGCGGTGTCCCACTCGAACTGCTTGCCCGAGAGCTTCGGGTCGTTCATCCACTCGTACTGGCCGTGCATCACGTTGTGGCCGATCTCCATGTTGTCGAGGATCTTGGAGACCGAGAGGGCGGCGGTGCCGGCGAGCCAGGCGGGCGGGAAGACGCCGGCCCAGAGCAGCCCGCGGCCGGCGGCCTCGAGCCCGCGCTGGGCCCGGACGACGCCGCGGATGTAGTTGGCGTCGCGCTCGCCGCGCTCGGCGAGGACGCGCTGGCGGATCGCGTCGAGCTCTTCGCCGAGGCTCTGCAGCTGCTCGGGGGTGAGCGGACGGCCGTCGGCGGTCGGGGCGGAGCTGGCGGGGAGGGTTGCGGTCGGGTTCAAGGGGTTCCTTTCGGGGCAGGTCGTCAGAGGTCGACGGTCAGGTCTCCCAGGGCGGCGGAGACGCAGAGCTGGATCTCCTCGTCGGGCGCCGAGGAGACCTCGCCGGTGACGAGGTTCTTGTGGGTGCCCGCGAGCTTGCGGCAGGTGCAGGTGTGGCAGATGCCCATCCGGCAGCCGTACTGCGGCTGTAGGCCCGCCCCCTCGGCCTGCTCGAGCAGCGAGGCGCCGCTGTTGGCCACCTCGACGCCGGAGCCGGCGAAGCGGACCTCGCCCTCGCCGGGCTCGCCGGCGGCGACGAAGCTGGGCGGGACGAAGCTCTCGACGTGCAGGCGCTGCTCGCGGCCGTCGGCCCAGGCGCCGCGGACCGCGTCGAGCAGCGCCGGGGGGCCGCAGGCGAAGGTCTCCGCCTCGGCGAAGCGGGGATCGGCGGCCGGCAGGTGGCCGGGGCTGAAGTGCCCGTCCGCCTCGCCCGCTCCCGGCGCCCGGGTGTAGGAGCGGATCAGCTCGAAGTTGGGATGCTCGGCGGCGAGGCGCTCCAGCTCCTCGCGGTAGATCGCGCGGGCGGGGTCGGGCGCGTAGTGCAGCAGGGCGAGCGGGCCGCCGTGTCCCTCGGCGAGGAGGGTGCGCAGGATCGCCATCAGGGGCGTGATGCCGCTGCCGCCGCCGATCAGCAGGACCGCCTCGGGCCGCGGCTGCGGCAGCTGGAAGTCGCCTTCGGCCTGGGAGAGGCCGAGGACCATGCCCGGCGCGGCGCGCTCGGCGAGGAAGTTGGAGACGAGGCCCTCGGGGTGGCGCTTGACCGTGATCTCCAGCTCCGCCCCGCGCCCCTCGCCGCAGGCGGGGGAGTAGCAGCGCCGGTGGCGAACGCCGTCGACTTCGACCGCGACGTTGACGAACTGGCCCGCCCGGAAGCCCTGCCAGGCGCGGTTGGGGCGCAGCCTCAGCGTGACGCTGTCCTCGCTGCTGCGCTGCACTGCGACGACTTCCGCGCGGCACTCGCCGGTGACGAGCAGCGGGTCGAGCTGCTCGAGGAAGCCGTCGATTCCGTGCGGCCCGGCGAAGGCGTCGAGGACGCGGAGCGTGGGTCGGCGGGTGCGCAGCTGCATGACGCTGATCAACGTAACATCAAATGCCGTCACGTCAACGAGCGAAACGTCACACAGTGGTAGCCTCGCGGCCGTGGCGGAGGAGAACGACCTGACGATCGAAGAGCTCGCGGCGCAGACCGGGATGACGGTCCGCAACATCCGCTCCCACCGCGCCCGCGGCCTGCTGCCCGCCCCCGAGGTGCGCGACCGGGTCGGCTACTACGGGCCCAGCCATCTCACCCGCCTGCGGATGATCCAGGAGCTGCAGGCCGACGGCTTCAACCTGAAGGGGATCGAGCGCCTGCTCGCCCAGAACGTCGGCGCCGCCGAGCAGTTCCTCTCCTTCCGCCGCGCGCTCGACGAGTTCGGCGACGAGCAGCCCCGCACCTTCACCCGCGAGGAGCTCGCCGCCCGCTTCGGCGAGTCCGAGGACGACTTCAAGCGCGCGATCGCGATCGGCGCCCTGGTGCCGGTGGAGGAAGGCCGCTTCGAGGCCCCCTACCCGTCGCTGCTCGACGCCGCCGAGGGCGTCGTCGCGGCGGGCGTTCCCCTCGACCACGCCCTGGCCGCGATCGGCAAGGTCCGCAGCCGCTGCCGCTCGATCTCGCAGGAGTTCGTCGAGCTCTTCCTCGAGGACATCTGGAAGCCCTTCGAAGCCGACGGCTATCCGGAGGAGCGCTGGCCCGCCGTCCGCCAGGCCCTCGACCAGCTCCGCCCCCTCAGCCTCCAGGCCCTCGCCGCCGTGTACCGGATGACCCTGTCGGACGAAATCGAAAAGGCGTTCGGCAAGCAGCTCGAGCGGATGGCGAACCGCAAGGGCTGAGCGACTGCGTAGTTTCAACCCACCGCCGCGGCCGGCCGCTTTTCTCCGGGCTGGATTTGGGCTTGAATCGGCCCGGTGAACGGGGGCTCGTCCAGCGGCTCGGCGGTTCGGGGTGGGGCCGCGGCCGCTGCGGCGGTCCTTGCGGTGCTGCTTTTCG
Source organism: Actinomycetota bacterium (assembly GCA_048498975.1). Taxonomy (GTDB): domain Bacteria; phylum Actinomycetota; class Thermoleophilia; order Solirubrobacterales; family 70-9; genus VAYN01. The sequence goes on from JBEHWY010000010.1 coordinate 17,394, forward strand.
TCCTGCTCTCGGCGGCGCCGGCGCGGGCGGAAACGAGCGCCGACAGCGGCGTGCCGCCGGTCTGCGCCGCGCCCGACTACGACTACTGGGTCTCGCACGTGGGCGACTACGACGACGACATCGAAGGCAGCACGGAAAGCGACATTCGCCTGCACGTCGACTTCCAGGTCGGGGTCGGGGCCTCGCTCGAATGCGCCTTCCAGTCGCGGCCGAAGGGGCATCCGGTCTGCACGGGGCCGGGCGGGTCGCCGCCCTGCACGACCGCCTACGAATACGTGCCGAACATCCCGGTGACGGCGTTCCCGGACACGATCGACGCGGCCGGCGGCGATCACCAGAACGTCCACATCAGCGCGCCGGGGACGACGCTGGGATACGAAGAAAGCGGCGCCCGGGTCGGCTGGGGATCCTGCTTCCCCGGCGCCACCTACCAGCCCGGCTTCTGCGACCCGGCGCTGTTCAAGTTCGAACCGGGCGGCTTCCCGGTCTCCGGCGCGCAGATGCTCTACCGCTTCCGCGACGAGACTGGCCATTTCCGCGGCCGCTGGACGCTCTCCTACGGGAAACTCTCGCCCGGCTTCCGCCTCGAGCACACCGCGATGGCGCCGTGCGACCGGTTCGCCAGCTCCTGCGACTACGACGTGATCTTCAACCGCGACCACCTCGGCAAACCCGAAGTCGGCCGCGATGCCCAGGTCCTGCTCCTCCTGCCCAGCGTCCACTCCGGCGTCTACCCCGAAGACGCCGCCCCCAGCGCGGCGGTCCCGTTCCTGGTGATCCAGTCGGCCGGCGGCGACGCCAGCGGCGGCAACGGGACGCCCGGCAACGGCGGCGGCGGGGCCGCCGGCCCGCCGAGCCCGCCGGTCGCGCCCCGCGCCGCCAAGGTCGGCTTCGCCGGCAAGGCGCCGAAGCTGGCGAAGCTCGCCGCCGCCGGGAAGCTGACCGTCACCGTGCCGGTGACCGAGGCGGGCGTGAAGGTCGCCGGCGTGCTCTCGGTCGGCGTCGCCGAGGCGAAGAGCCTCGGCCTGAAGTCGGCCAAGGGCACGCCCAAGATCGGCGCCGGCAGCGCGACCGCCGCCCGCCCGGGGATGCTGCGGCTGACCCTGCGACTGACCGGCGATGCCAAGGCGGCCTTCGCCCGCGCCGCCGGCCGCCGTTCGGGCATCGCCGCGGTGAAGGCGTCCCTCGCCCTCACCCTCTCCAAGACCGGCGTCGCCGCGCAGCCCCTGGTCAAGCCCCTCGTCTTCCGGCGCTAGCCGGGCAGGCGTAGCCGGCGCTCGGCCAATAGGTAACTGCAAATGCTTCCGTTATCGGGAAACTAAGCGTGAAACTATCGATAAACAGAAGAATGACGAAAGTATTGCTGGGAATCAAAATTGCAGGAATAAATAGAAAGCTGAAAGAAAGAGGCTAAAATACGAGCTACGAATGGGAATACGGGACAGAGAAAGAATCGTGGAGAACATTGCCCGTCTTCGGCGCGCTGAGAAAAGCACTGGCGATGCTGACGTCGCCACCGTCCGTGAAGACCTGGAAGCGCAGCTGGGTGGAACGGTCTCGAGAAATCTCTCGGCGAGTCTGCTGGGAGTGAGCCATACGGCGCTGAACAATTGGATAGCCGCCGGTGACGTTCCTGTGGTCATCTCAGAGAGAGGCCGCAAAGAGGTTCCGATCTCGGTTCTGCTGGAGCTTCGGGACAGGGTCGAGGAGGAGCGGCGCTCCGGCCGTCGCAAGCTTCACCTGCTGGAGCCAGCGATGATCGAGGCGCGGCAGCGGGCCGAGAAGCTACGCCCCCGGGCGACGGTCGCCAGGGAGCGCCGTGCCGGTCCTCACCGGACCCCCGAGTTGCGCAGCCTCGCCTACCACCGCGCTCTGGCGCCTCGTCTGCGGCGGCCGGCGGTGGAAGAGGCGCAGCGCAAGCTGCGCCGGTGGCGAGGAGAAGGCAAGGTCGATCCCCGTCATGCAGATGCCTGGGAGGAGGTCTTCGCGATGCCGATGACGGAGATCCGCAAGGCGATCACCGCCGACGACGAGCGGGGCCGGGACCTGCGGCAGAACTCGCCGTTCGCCGGCCTGCTCAGCGAGCCCGAGCGCCGCAAGATCCTCGCCGAGATCTGACGGATGCGCCGCCACGAGTTCGACCACGTGATCGCAGTTGCAGCGGAATTGGCTGGTGACCCGGAGATCGTCGTGATCGGCAGCCAGGCGATCTGGGGGAGCGTGGAGGAGCCGCCCGAGGCGATGCTGTTCTCGATGGAGGCCGACGTCTATCCGCGCAGCGACCCGCACAAGGCCGACGAGATCGAAGGCGTGCTCGGCGAGGGCTCTCAGTTCCAGAGCACCTACGGCTTCTACGCGCACGCCGTCGGGCCGGAGACCGTCGTCGCGCCGGCGGGTTGGGAGGAACGTCTGGTGAGGGTCGACATACCTCCGCGGCCCGGACAGTCCACTGGTCCGGTCGCACTCTGTCTCGAGGTCCACGACCTAATCCTGGCCAAGTGCGTGGCGGGCCGGGAGCGCGACTGGAAATTCGCCGAAGACGCGGTCGCGGCCGGTTTGGTCGGCGTCGAGGAGTTGCTGCGGCGTGTCGGCGACCTCCCGGAGGATCGAGCGGATCGAGCCCAGGTCGGGAAGATGCTCGAAGGAATAGCGGCCCGCGTCGACCGGACGCGATAAGGGCGGAGTCGTTACTCAGCCGGCGGCGTCGCGTCGATCGGGCCGGTCCAGAATTTGATGCCGCGCTTCGCGGTGATCGCTTTGAGCTCGGCGGGGCCGGGGGGCTCGCGGTCGGGTGGCGTCGTGTCGTCGGGGACGAGGACGCCGGCTTCGGCGAAGTAGCCGGACATCTCGCCGGGCTGGCCGATGCAGAGGAAGCGGGTGGGGGCGTCGGAGAGGTTGAGGGTGCCGTGGACGACCCAGGGCGGGACGAAGACCGAGTCGCCGGGGCCGAGGACCTTGGTGCAGACGACGGTGCCGTCGCGCTCCTCGCACATCGTCAGCTCGCCCTCGATGACGCGGAACCACTCGCCGAACTCGTGGCTGTGGGGGGGCGGGCCGCCGCCGGGCTGGGCGAGGACCTCGATCGTGTCGAAGGACTCGCCCGATTCGTCCATGTCGAGGAAGACGGTGACGTGGTTGCCGCCGGCGACGACGTAGATCGGGTGGTCGCCGGCGTGGGTCGGGTGCAGCGGCTCGGGCACGGGGCGGATCCTATCCTTGTATCCAAGTTCGGTCGTTAGCCAGGAGTGAAAGGAGTAGAGATGGCAGCACGGAGGGGCAGCGCGGAGTGGAAGGGCGGCTTGAAAGAGGGGGGCGGCGAGGTCACCGTCGGCGACGGCGTCTTCCAGGGCGCCTACTCGTTCAGCTCGCGGTTCGAGGAGGGCGCGGGGACCAACCCCGAGGAGCTGATCGCGGCGGCGCACGCCTCCTGTTACGCGATGGCGCTCAGCGCCGGGCTGGAGAAAGCGGGGACGCCGGCGAGCTCGGTCAAGGCCACGGCCGACGTCTCGCTGCGGTTCGTCGACGGGGCGCCGACGATCGCCCAGATCGACCTCGACGTGGTCGGCGAGGTGCCCGGGATCGACGCCGACGCCTTCCTCGCCCAGGCCGAGGAAGCGAAGAAGAACTGCCCGGTCTCCCGGGCCCTGGCCGGCGTGCCGGAGATCAACCTCTCCGCGCGCCTCGCCTAGTTCGTGTGGCAGTCCTTTTCCGGGCTATTCACGGAAAAGGACTGCCACGCAGGAGCGCTGCGCGCACCCGTGCCACTGGCCAGCGCGGGTGCGCGTGGACGAGGCGGGCGGCGCGGGCGCTGACGCGCGGCGCGGCGAAGGAAGTGCCAGCGCTCCCCGGGTTGCCCGCAGCCGCGCCCGGCGCCCAGGCGCGCACGGTCCGCGCGCCGTAGTTGGAGAAGCCCGCCGGCTCGCCGTCGCGCCCCAGCGCGCCGACGCAGACGACGTTGGGCAGCGGCGCGCTGCACGGGTCGCGCGCCAGCCCCGGCTGGTCGAGGTCGAGCCCTTCGTTGCCGGCGGCGACGACGAACAGCGTCCGCGGCGCGCCCGCCAGCGCCCGCCGCACCCGCGGCGCCCGCCCGGCGATCGTCTGGCTCACGTTCACCACCCGCACCCCGTCCGCCGCGGCGCGGCGGATCGCCCGCGCCAGCAGCCGCGGCTGGGCAAAGCCGGCGCGGTTGACGTCGGGGTAGGAGACGACCCGCACCGGCACCCGGCCGGCCGCCGCCCCGCGCAGGACCGCGGCGACCTCGGCGCCGTGGCCGCTCGCCGCCCCGGGCCCGAGCCCGGAGTCGATCAGCCCGACCGCCAGCGGCGCGGCGCCGGCCGCGGCGGGCGCCAGCAGCGCCACCGCCAGGCCCAGCGTCAGCAGCCGCGCACCGCGCATCTCAGCCCGAGAAGCCGGCGCTGCTGGAGCCTTCGTGGACGGAGACTTCCCACACCTTTTCGGTGATCGTGAATTCTTCGCCGTCGAAGGTTTCGATTTCTTCTTCGCGTTCCGGCAGTTCCTGCCACGCCCAGTGCAGGCCCTCGTCTTTGACGATCTTGCCGCCGACCGGCGGCTGGCGCCAGCCGCCGGCCAGGGCCTCGAGGATCGGCGTGCTTTCGCGCGCCCAGATCCCGGGGTTGACCTGTTCTTCGCCGATTCCCTGGTATTCGAGCGCGTGGAAGGCGGAGATGATGGAGCTCTGCGGGCAGCCGTGGCTGCAGTCCTGGCTGGTCAGCACCCAGGCCTCCGAGGTCGCCTGCGGTTCGATCGGGGCTTCCGCTTCGGCTTCACGTTCGGGGTTGACGGCTTCGGCGGCGACCATCTGGAAGGTGCTGGCCGAGCCGAAGCAGTTGGTCGTCATGTCGACCAGCAGCGAGAACGGCGTCAGCTCGATGTCGAACTCGTTGGCGAGGAACTCGACCCCGATCCCGATCCAGTCGATGTAGGCGCCGGCCGATTCGCCGCGCGGCCCCTGGTAGTGCGCGGTGTCGAAGATGCTGCCGTCGGCTTCGACCCTGGCTTCGATCGTGCCCCCCGGCCAGACCGGCTCGCCCCGGTCGGTCGTGAACGCCTGCAGGTTCGAGCCTTCTTCGCCGTCGGTGTACATGCAGAGGATCGGCGTCGAGACGGTGTTGAGCGGGACCGCCGTGTCGTTGCGCAGGGTCAGCTGGCCCTCCTCGCCCGCGGCGCGGACGCGGTGGCTGGAGACCATCGTCGAGGAGGCGTCCTTCTCGTGCAGCGCCCGCCCGCCGCGGTGCTCCCTGATCCGGTGGCGAACGTCGACGCGGACCAGCCGGCCGCGCTGTCTGCGGCTCTTGCCGAGCAGCCAGCGGGAGGCCTTGCGGCCGAGGACGAAGCGGTCGACGACGGTGCCGCTGCCGGCGAGGCGATGGCGGTGGGTGCGCTGCACCGCGACCCCGACCGGGCTCCTGCCGACCAGGCTCCTGGCGACGTGCAGGGTGACCTCCGCCGTTTCGAGCCCCGCCGCGCGCCCGGAGATCGCCTTCGTGTAGGTGACGGGGACGCTGACGGCGACACGCCCGCGCGCCGTCTTCGCCAGCTCGATCTGGCCGATCGCCGGCAGGTGACCGCGATGGAACCTCGGCGGGCCCTGGGCGGGCGCCGCAGCGGCGCAGACGAGGAGGGAGAGGACGGCGATGGCCCCGAGCAGGGCGAAGCGACCCGGCTGGGCGCGGAGGCGAGCGTTCATGCCCGCGTTTTCGGCAGCACCCGCCCGCGCCTGAAGCGCGGACGGCGAAATCTCAGCCGCGCTCTGGCGCCGGCCGGCCGTGAGGCCCCGGGACGCAGGGCTGCCCGGCGGGCGCGTTGGCGCAGGAGGGGGCGGGCGGCGACTCGCTCAACTCGCCGACGCGGAACTGGAAGGAGGCGGGCGGGCCCAGGCGGCCGCCGCGTCCCACGGCCCGCACCCGGAAGATCTGCCGGCCTTCGCCGAGCCGGTAGCTGACCGGCGAGTGGCAGGGCCGGAACCGCTTGTGGCCGCTCAGCTTGCAGCGGTAGCCGGCGGCCTCCCCGAGCGCGTGGAAGCCGAAGGTGACGTGGGCGCCACCCCGCTTCGGCTTGACTCGCTTGCCCGGATGGCGGCTGATCACGACCCGCAGCCCCTTCGTCTTCCCCTGGCCCGCCTTCAGCGGGTCTTCATGGGCGAACGGATCGTCGGATGCGATCAGCTGGAAGCTGGCGCCGCCGGCGGCGCAGAGCGAGGTCGACGCGCACGACAGCCCGAACATGCCGTTGCCGTTCACGCTGCCTTCCATGCCGGCGCGGAAGGGGATCACGTTCTGGAACGACCAGGCCGTGACGCCGCCGAGCGGGTCGGTCGAGGTGATCACGTCGGCGTTCTGGTCGACCGCGGCGCAGGCCGTCGTCGTCGGGCAGGAGATGCCGGTGATCGGGATCCCGGTGCCGGCATTGACGGGCTTCCAGGCGCCGGCCCCGCCGGTCGGGTCGGTCGAGGTGAGGATCTGGATCGAGTTGCCGGTGACGCAGAGGGAGGAGCTCGGGCAGTCGACCGCGGTGAGCCGTTCGGGCCCGGCCGGCGCCCCGGCCGAGGTCCAGGCCCCCGGGCCGCCGGTCGGGTCGGTCGAGCTGACGATGTTGCCGGTCAGGTCGACCGCGACGCAGAGCGAGGCACTGGGGCAGGAGATGCCGCGGAAGTCGAACGGCTGGGCGAGCTTGAACCAGTGCCAGTCAGATTCGTCGCCGGTCGGATTGGTCGAGTAGGCGATCGTGCCGCCGTAGGCCGCGGCCACGCAGAGGCTTGGCCCGGGGCAGGAGATCCCCAGCACGTGGATGCGCGAGGTTTTCGGCGGCGTCAGTTCGACCGGCTTCCAGGCTCCGCCGGCCGGGTCGGTCGAGCTGAAGACCTGGCCGTCGAAGCTCGCCGCCACGCACAGCTGCGCGCTGGGGCAGTCGACGTCCTTGAGCTGATCCCCGCCGTAGGTGACGCCGGCGGTCGTGCTTTCGCTCCCGAGAAAGCCGCCGACGTGGACCACGTTCCAGGTGCCGGCGCCGCCCAGCGGCTGGGTGCTGCTCGCGATCGTCCCGTTGCCGCCGACGGCGACGCAGAGCGAGGTGGTCGGGCAGGACATTCCGTAGAGGGCGGCCCTGACGCCCCCGGCGTTCAGCTGCGTCGTGGTCCAGCTCGCGGCTCCGGCCGCCGGCGCCAGCGCCAGCGCGGCGAGCAACGCGCCGAGTCCCGCCGCCAGCAGCCGCGCCCGTGGTTGCCCCAGTCGTCCCCTCATCCCGTCTGCCTCCCTTGCCGGATCCGGAGCGCCGTGCACCGGAAAACCCGCACGTATCGTAGTCGGACCGTCGCCGGTCCGAAAGTGCTGAGCAGCAGGGGCTGGGACGGCGCTCGGGTCAGGCGACGCCGCTGGCGCCGGCGCGGGACTGGCCGCCGCGCCGCCGGCTGACCAGGCGCAGCCGCGCCCGGCGTTCGGCGACCTGGGCGTCGCGCAGCGCCCAGCGCACGCGCTCCAGCAGCTGGGCGCCGGAGTGGTCGGACTCGAGGTGCACCGCCTCGACGTGCTCGCTGTGGATCGTCTCGCCAGCGCCCTCGGGAGCGTCGGTCACGACCAGGATCTGAGCCATTCTCTACCTCCTAGTGGTTCTCGGTCCCCTTCAGCCGAGGGTTGCGCGCGAAGCTTCAGCGTAGGTGAAGGAGGGGTAAAACCTGGACGGGTGTTGCAGGCCTCAGGCGTCGGCGGCGATCGCGCGGGCGGCGGCGCGGATCGCCTCGAGGGTGCCGGCCTCGCGGATCGAGCGGATCGGCAGGTCGCCGATCAGCGCCCGGTCGAGCTCGTCGCGGCCGACGACGACGTGCAGGTCGCGGCCGGCGCGGGAGCAGGCTCTGGCGACCTCGCCGACGAGCTTGCCTTCCAGGCTTTGGGAGTCGATCCGGCCCTCGCCGCTGATCGCCGCGTCGGCGGCGCGCAGGCGGCGGTCGAAGCCGAGCAGGTCGAGGACGAAGGCGGCGCCCGGGCGCAGGGTCGCGCCGAAGGCGGCCCAGAGGCCGCCGGAGAGGCCGCCGGCGCAGCCGCTCATCGGCACCCCACGCGGGTCGCGAGGGAGCTCCGTCGCGTACTCCTCCAGGCGCCGGGTCAGGCGCTCGACCATGGCCTCGTCGGCGCCCTTCTGCGGGGCGAAGACGCGGGCCGCCCGCTCGAACGAGGTGGTGACGTCGCAGAGGACCTCGATCGTCGCCCCGCCGATGCCGCCGCGCTCGCGCAGCGCCTCGATCGCGCCGCGGCCGCCGTCCGTCGTCGCGCTGCCGCCGGCGGCGAGCAGCACGCGGCGCGCTCCCGCCTCGATCGCAGCGGCGATCAGCTCGCCGCTGCCGTAGGTGCTGGCCGCCTCGGCGTCGCGCTGCGCCGGGTCGACCAGCGGCAGGCCGGAGGCGGCGGCGGTGTCGATCGCTGCGGTCTCGCCGTCGCCGAGCAGCACGTACTCGGCCCGCAGCGGCCGCCCCAGCGGGTCGTGCGCCGGCGCCCGCCGCACGCTCCCCCCGAGCGCCGCCCGCAGCGCCGCCGCCGTCCCCTCGCCGCCGTCGGCGACCGGGCAGAGGTCGGCCTCGGCCCCCGCTGCGGCGAGGCCCTCGGCGAGCGCCGCCGCCACCTCGGGGGCGCTGAAGGTCCCCTTGAACGAGTCGGGGGCGAGGAGGAAGCGCACGCGCCGATTCTCCCCTGCCGAACGCTCGCGGAACCCGACGAACCCCCAGTTTGCGGACTCGCCGCCGCCCACCCCCTTGCGCCGGCCCGAAGCCGGGGTAAGTTCCCCTCAGCGACCGGGAGGGAGCGCGAACCGCCGAAGCCAGGCGGGGAACGAGCCCGAAGGTGACGTCGAAGAGCTTCGCGCGCGAAGGCTACGCGCGGGCAGGCAACGAGACGTCATCCCCGGTCGCTGTTTCGTGCCCGGGGACCGGCGCTCAGCGCAGCAGCCGGCCGAGCAGGTCGACGTACTGCAGCGTGTGGCGGTTCTCGAGGAACTGCTTGCGCACCGTCTCGCGGGCGGCGTCGCCGATCTCCAGCGCCCGAGCCGGCGAGCGCAGCAGCTCCAGCAGCGCCGCGGCGAAGGCGAGGAGGTCGCGCGGGTCGGGCAGCAGCAGCCCGTTGACGCCGCTGACGATCTGGTCGCGGATGCCGCCGGTGGCGCTGGCGATGACCGGCCGCGCCTTCCACATCGCCTCGGTCACGGTCAGGCCGAAGCCCTCGCGCAGGCTCTTCTGGACGACGATCGTCGCCTGCCGTTGCAGGGCGTTGACGATGATCGCGTTTTCCTCGAGGTCGTCCATCGGCAGCTGGGCGAGGTGGACGCGGGCGCGGACCGGCTCGGGCAGCGCCCGCCACTCGGCCTCGACCTCGGCGAGGACGGCGACGCCCTCGGGGTCGTCGGCGACCGAGCCGAGTTCCGGCCCGGCGAGCACCAGATGCGCCTCGGCCTCCTCGGCGTGGGCGAAGCCGCGCATCACCCCGATCGGGTCCTTGAGCCGGTCCCAGCGCGAGACCTGGACGATGAGCGGCGTCTCCGGGCCCGGCAGCGGCCCGGCGCTGAGCACCTCGCAGCGGCGCTGGACGAGGCCGACGGTGCCGTCGGTGAGTGTGTATTCGGGCGCCGGGTCGGAGCCCTCGCCGCCGCCGAGCAGGCCGACGTAGGTGAGGATCTGCCGCACCGTCTCCGGGCTCAGCTCCTGGTTCTTCGGCGACATCGCGTCGATCGACGGCGGCACGATCACCGTCATCATCTCCTCGCAGAAGCCGGGCACGTACTCGCGGCGGGAGAAGACGCAGGCGTCGGCGGCGCTGACCGAGCCGCGGAGGAACTCCCAGGCCAGCTCGGTCTGCTCGTTGCCCTCGTCGGTGCCGACGTGGCAGCGCCAGACGACGGCGTGGCCGCGGGCGCTGAGGTGGGGGGCGAGCCCGGCGGTCTGCGGGTCGTGGAGGAAGACGACGTCGCCGGGGCGCAGCATCGCCAGCACCCCCTCGGCGTTGGCGCGGCTGGCCTCCTCGTAGAGCCGCCGCTCGGCCGGGCCGAGCTCGCCGCTGTCGCCGGGGTCGCCGTGGAGCAGGTTGTGCAGGCGCTTGGTCAGGGTGAAGAAGGCGGGGTCGCCGGGAATCGTCAGCCAGCGCATGTCGACGTCGAGGCCCTGGGCCAGCCCGACCCAGGAGCGCAGCATCTCGGCGACGCCGCCGCCGGCCGCGGTCGAGTTGACGTTCCACAGGCGCCGGCCGGCGAGCAGCTCGCGCGCCACGTCGAGACCGACTTCGAGCCGTTCCCAGTCCGGCGGGTCGATCAGTCGCTGCAGGTAGGCAAGCGAAAGCGGCGCTACCTCGATCTCTTGGACGTCTCCCATCCCACTGCGATCGTACGGGGGCGTCCGAATCGGGAAATCCGTAGTGATCGGCAGGGGCCGGTGCGGTGTCTCCGGGTTGGCGCGGAGCCGCGGCGCGGCGAGGATGGATGCATGGGAACCCAGCTCAGCGCCCTCGACGCCGCCTTTCTCGAGCTCGAGGAAGCAGACGCCGCCGCCCACATGCACATCGGCTGGGCGATGGTCTTCGAGCCGCTGCCGGGTGGCGCCAAGCCCTCGCTGGCGGCGCTGCGCCAGCAGACCGCGGCACGGCTGCCCGCGGTGCCGCGCTTCGGTCGCCGCCTCTCCTCGCCCCGGGTCGGGGCGCTCTCGGTGCCGGAATGGGTCGAGGACCCCGGGCTCGACGTCGCCGACCTGATGCGGCGGGCGAAGCTGCCCGCGCCGGGCGGCGAGGCGGAGCTGATGGACTGGCTCGGCGACTACTTCTCCCATCGCCTGGACCGCGCGCGGCCGCTCTGGGAAACGACGCTGCTGGAAGGGCTCGAGGGCGGTCGCTGGGCGCTGGTGACCAAGGCCCATCACTGCCTGATCGACGGCCTCAGCGGCGCCTCGGTCGCCGCCGTCCTGCTCGACGCCGAGCCCGACCCGGCGGCCGGCTCGGCGGCGATCGCCGAGCTGATCGCCGCCGCCGAGGCCGAAGCCGGCGAGGAGGACGGCGAGGAGGGCGGGCGACTGGCCGGCGTGCGGCGCGCCGTCAACGGGGTCGAGGCGGCGCTGCACCCGCGGCACCTGATCGCGGCGCTGAACCGTTCGCGGGCGCTGGCCGAGGTCCTCGTCCGCGACGAGCTGATCGCCGCGCCCCGCACCAGCCTCGGCTGCGATATCGGCGCGACGCGGCGGCTGGCCGCGGCCGACGCCTCGCTGGCGGACCTGAAGCAGATCAAGAGCGAGCTCGGCGGCACCGTCAACGACGTCATCCTTACCGCCACCGCCGGCGGCCTGCGCCGCCTCTTCCAGGGCCGCGAGGAGGCCGACGTCGACACGGTGCGGGCGATGGTGCCGGTCAGCGTGCGACAGGCGAGCGAATCGCTGGCGCTCGGCAACCGCGTCTCCTCGCTCTTCGTCGAGCTCGCCGTCTCCGAGCCGGACCCGGTCCTGCGCCTGCACAAGGTCGCCGCCGCGGCCGAGCGGTTGAAGAGCGGCGACGCCTCCGCCGGGACCGAGACCGTGATCCGCCTCGCCGGCCTGGCGCCGCCGCTGATCCAGAGCGTCGTCGCCCGCCTCGCCTTCACCCCGCGCCTCTTCAACCTGACGATCACCAACGTCCCCGCTTCGCCGGTGCCGCTCTACGCGCTGGGGGCGTCGATGGTGCGGGTGGTGCCGCTGGTGCCGATCTTCAGCGGCCACGCGATCGGGGTCGCGGTGGTCAGCTACGCCGGCACCGTCACCTTCGGCCTCAACGCCGACCGCGCCTCGGTCCCCGACCTGGAGCGGATGCGCGACGGGGTCGAGGAGACGCTGCACGACCTCGGCGTCGCCGCCGAGGCCCGCGCCGCCGCCCGCGCCGGCGCTAGGAAGCCTCGCGCAGCTCGCGGAAGCGGGCGGCCCAGTCCTCGCGGTTGAACTCGGCCGGCTCGGTGGTGGTGAGGAAGTCTTCGAGGACTTCGACGAAGTGCAGCGGCGCCTCGATCTGGGGGATGTGGCCGACGTCCTCGAAGACCTCGAGGCGGCTGTGGGGGAGGCAGCGGTGGGCGTCCTCGCCGTGGCGGACGGGGATGATCGGGTCGCGCTCGCCCCAGACGATCAGGACCGGGATGTTCTCGGCGAGCAGCAGGCGCTCGCCGGCGGCGACGCGCTGGCCGCGGGTGCCGATCACGCTGCGGGCGGTGGCGAGGAAGGCGGCGCGGCGGTTCTCGTCGGCGAGCGAGCCGTAGCCGCGCATCACCTCGGCGACGTCGGCGTTGGGGCGCAGGCCGAGCCGGGCCAGGCCGCCGGCGATCGGCGGGACGACCTTGTTGCCGGCGGCGGCGGTGGCCTGGATGAAGGAGCCGGCGCCGGGCAGCGCCGCGGCGCGCAGGACGGCGCTGACCTCGGGGCCGAGGCCGCCGCTGGAGACCAGCACGAGGCGTTCGACCATCTCCGGGAACTGGTAGCCGAACTGCATCGCGACGCCGCCGCCGAGGCTGTGGCCGACGACGGTGGCGCGCTCGTGGCCGAGGCTGAGCAGGAGGTCGCGGAGGATCGAGGCGAAGGAGCCGAGCGAGTAGTCGCCGTGGCCGGCCTCCGACTTGCCGTGGCCGGGCAGGTCGGGCGCGATCACGGTGTGGTGGCGAGCCAGCGGGCCGATCACCGGTTTCCAGTTGAGGAAGTTGCCGCCGATGCCGTGGACGAGGAGCAGCACCGGACCCTCTCCCGCCTCGGCGAAGGTGATGGTGCTGCCGTGGATCGACTCGGTCCGTATCTGCATCTGAGGCTCCCGCCGCTCGGGTGCACGATGAAGCATGACGACCGCGCCAGGCGGTCACATCGGCAAAAACCCGCAACACGCGGCGCGGTCCTCCCCCGATCCCTGCGTGAGTGTGCGATTGAGGCCCCCATGGGGGCCTCAATGCTTCAGGTACCGGATAGTTCCTGAAGGGCTCGGGCGGCGGCTTGGGCTACGGCGGCGGTTATGGCTCGGGTCGGGGCGGCGCCGGGGTCGAAGCGGGCGCCCTCGATGCCGAGGACGACGAGGCGCGGCGGCAGGCGGTCGAGGGCGCGCGCCAGCTCGATCGCCTCGGCGAGGCCGAGCGCGTGGGTCGAGGGCCCGGCCAGCGCCGCCGGCAGGGGCTCGGCGCCGGCGTCGAGGCGGTGGATGGTGCCCGGCGCGACGCCGGAGGCGACGGCGTCGGCGAGGACCACCGCCGCGGCGCCCTCCCAGGCCTCGATCAAATCGACCGGCTCGCCTTCCAGCTCCAGGATCTCGACCGTGTCGGCGCCCGGCGGCCGCTGGGCGCCGGCCAGCTGCCGCCGGACCTGGCGGGCGACGAGCAGGCCGGCGGCGTCGTCGCCGCGCAGCGGGTTGCCCAATCCGATGAGGAGCCGGCGGTCCTCCGTCACCGGGAACCAATGGGTTCGCGTCCCGATCGCCACGGACTCGAACCCCCGGAAGCCACCGTGACGATCGGGACACTCACAGGCGCTCGACCTCGAGCCGCAGGAAGTGGGTCGAACAGGAGATGCAGGGGTCGTAGTTGCGGATCGTCTGCTCGCAGCGGTGGCGCAGCTCGTCGTCGGGCAGCCGCGTGTTGGCGGCGACGAACTCGTGCAGGTCCTCCTCGATCGAGCGCTGGTTCTGCGAGGTCGGCGGCACGATCCAGGCCGTGGCGATCCGCCCCTCCTCGTCGAGCTCGTAGCGGTGGTACAGCAGCCCGCGGGGCGCCTCGCTGACGCCGTGGCCGACGCCGGCCCGCGGCTCCCAGGCGACCGCCGGCTCCGCCGGGCGCTCGTATGCGTCGATCAGCCGCAGGGCCTCGTCGAAGGCGTAGAGGATCTCGACCGCGCGGACGACGATGCTGCGGAACGGGTTGGTGACGCCGGCGCCGATCCCGGCCTCGGCCGCCGCCTCGGCCGCCAGCGGCGAGAGCCGCTCGCGGTTCAGGTTGAAGCGCGCCAGCGGCCCGGTCAGATAGGAGCCGCGCTCGCGGACCCGGGCGTGCAGCGCCGTCGAGTGCGGGACCTGGCGCTCTTCGAAGGTGTCGCCGAACTGCGCCGGGGCGACGTCGATGCCGGCGCTGGAGACGATGCGGCCGTCGTCGATCGGGTACTCGCCCTCGCGCTCGGAGCGCAGGCAGACCAGCTCGTAGTCGCGCTCCAGCTCGGGGAACTCGAGCCCGGCGGCGAAGCGCACCGTCTCCAGCGCCTCCTCGCGGCAGCGCTCCAGCTCGGGCCGCAGCGCCTCCAGCTCGCGCCGCTCCGGCGCCCGGTAGAAGCCGCCGACGCGGACGTTGACCGGGTGCACGGCGCGGCCGCCGATGACCTCGATCAGCCGGTTGCCGGCCTTCTTCGCCCGCAGCCCGCGTTCGACCACGGCGCCGTGGTCGGCGGCCATCGCGAAGCCGCTCTCGTAGCCGAGGAAGTCGGGCGCGTGCAGCAGGTAGAGGTGCAGGGTGTGGCTCTCGATCCACTCGCCGCAGTAGATGAGACGGCGCAGTGCCCGCAGCTGGCCCTCGACCGCGATCCCCAGCGCGTCCTCCATCGCCTGGCAGGCGGAGGTCTGGTAGGCGACCGGGCAGATGCCGCAGATGCGGGCGGTGATGTCGGGCGCCTCGGCCAGGTCGCGGCCGCGCAGCAGCGCCTCGAAGAAGCGCGGCGGCTCATAGATCCGCAGCTCGACCGCCAGCACCTCGTCGCCGCGCAGGCGCACGTGCATCGCCCCCTCGCCCTCGACCCGGGCCAGCGCCGGCGTCTCGATCCGCCGCTCGCTCACCGCCCCGCCTTTTCGCTTGCGGCCTGGAAGGCGGGGGCGGCGGCGTTGAAGGTGCGATAGGCGCGGACCAGGTCGGGGGTCTCGGCGCCGAGGCCGCGCAGCCAGCCGGAGAGCGAGTCGGTGTTGGGACTCTCCATCGGACCGAAGCAGCCGTAGCAGCCGCGGTCGTGGGCGGGGCAGATGGCGCCGCAGCCGGCGTGGGTGACCGGGCCGAGGCAGGCGGTGCCGTGGGCGACCATGACGCAGACGTTGCCGCGCCGCTTGCACTCGATGCAGACGCTGTACTCGGGGACCTGGGGGCGGCGCTCGGCGAGGAAGGCGGAGACGACCTCGAGCAGCTGGTGGCGGTCGATCGGGCAGCCGTGCAGCTCGAAGTCGACCGGAACGTGGGCGGCGATCGGGGTCGAGGTCGCCAGGGTCGAGATGTAGCCGGGCTCGGCGTAGACGGCGGCGGCGAAGTCCTCGACGTCGGCGAAGTTGCGCAGCGCCTGGATGCCGCCGGCGGTGGCGCAGGCGCCGATCGTGACCAGCCGCCGCGAGGCGCGCCGCACCTCCTGGATCCGCTCGGCGTCGGCCGGCGTCGTCACCGAGCCCTCGACCAGCGAGAGGTCGTAGGGACCGGCGACCGTCGCCCGCGAGGCCTCGAGGAACTGGGCGATCTCGACTTTGTCGGCGAGCAGCAGCAGCTCGTCCTCGAGGTCGAGCAGGCTGAGCTGGCAGCCGTCGCAGGAGGCGAACTTCCAGACCGCCAGCGTCGGCTTGGCGCCCGGCGCGCTCACAGTTCCCTCACCCCGAGGAAGCGGCCGACGTCGGCCATGCTCATCACCGGCCCCTCGCGGCAGGCGAAGGTCGGCCCGAACTGGCAGCGGCCGCAGTGGGTCACCGCGCACTTCATGTTGCGCTCGATCGAGAGGTAGAGGTCGGCCGGGTCCATGCCGCGCTCGAGCAGCGCCTGCGCGGTGAAGCGCATCATCACCTCGGGCCCGACGACGAAGGCGACGGCGCGCGCCGGGTCGAAGGGGGCGTCGTCGATCAGGGTGGTGACGACGCCGACGTGGCCGCCCCAGTCGCGGTCGGCGGCGTCGACGGTGACGCCGACCTCCAGCCGCGGGTCGCCGGCCCAGGCCTCGATCTGATCGGCGAAGAGCAGCTCGCTCGGCGAGCGCCCGCCGCAGAGCAGGACGACGCCCTCGTGCCGCTCGCGCGCGGCGAGCGCCGCCAGCAGCGCCGGCCGCAGCGGCGCCATCCCGAGCCCGCCGGCAACGATCACGACGTGGCGCCCCGCGGCCGCCGCCAGCGGCCAGGAGCTGCCGTACGGCCCGCGCAGGCCCAGCTCCTCGCCGGGCTCGGTGCGGCAGATCGCGGCGCTGACCGGGCCGACCGCGCGCACCGTGTGCTCCAGCGGCCCCTCGCCCGCCGGGTCGCCGCTGATCGAGATCGGCACCTCGCCGACGCCGAAGGCGTAGAGCATGTTGAACTGGCCGGGGCCGAACCGAAGCCGCGGGCCGCCGTCGCTCGGCTCCATCGTCAGCGTCCAGGTGTCGGCGGTCTCCTGGCGGCGCTCGAGCACGCGGAAGGGCCGCGGCGTCAGCGGCCGCCGGGCCGCGCTCGCCTCACTCGCCGCCGGGCTTGCCATAGACGTCGAGCAGCTGGACGCGGGTGGACTGCAGGCGGTCGAGGATGATCGCGGCGAAGCGGCGCATCAGCTCGTAGCCGAGCTCCTTGTCGGCCTCGCACTTCCCGCGCAGGCAGGCGCCGTCGAATTCGATCGCCCGCGTGTCCGCCAGTGCCCGCGCGTCGAAGCTCCATTTGTAGGGAGGGAAGAGCCAGGACCAGCCGAGCACGGTGCCCTCGCCGAGGGTGCCGATCATCAGCGGCCCACGGCCCGGCGCCTCGATCTCCAGCGCCACCCGCCCGGAGCGGATCGCGTAGAAGGTGTCGGCCGGGTCGCGCTCGCGGGCGATCGTCGCGCCGGCGTCGAAGCCGCAGGTCCGCCCGCAGCCGGCGACCCTCGCCAGCTGCGCCGGTGCCAGCCCGGCGAAGGTCGGCATCGCCGCGATCATCTCCTCAATCGAGTGAGTCGGCACGGATCGCCGCCACCTCCTCGGTGATGTCGATCGCGACCGGGCACCAGGTGATGCAGCGCCCGCAGCCGACGCAGCCGGAGCTGCCGAACTGGTCGATCCAGGTCGCCAGCTTGTGGGTCATCCACTGCCGGTAGCGCGAGCGCGAGGAGGAGCGGACGCTGCCGCCGTGCACGTAGGAGAAGTCGAGGGTGAAGCAGGAGTCCCAGTGGCGGGTGCGCTCGGCGCTCTCGCCGCTGAGGTCGGAGCTGTCCTCGACCGTCGTGCAGAAGCAGGTCGGGCAGACCATCGTGCAGTTGCCGCAGGTCAGGCAGCGTTCGGAGACCTCATCCCAGCGCGGGTGCTCGAGGTTGTCGAGCAGCAGGTCGCGGATCCCCTCGGTCTCCATCTGGCGCCCCTGGTTGGCGGCGGCGTTGGCGACCCCCGCCGCGGCGGCCTCCAGCTCCGGCGTGCCGGCCGCCGCCTGCGGCAGCTCGGCGAGCAGCTCGGCGCCGCGCTCGCTCCCCGCCTCGCAGACGAAGTAGTGGGCGCCGCGCTCGACCACCTCGGTCAGCGCCAGGTCGAAGCCCGACTCCGCCCGCGGGCCGGTCTCCATCGAGACGCAGAAGCAGGTGCCGCCGGCGACGGTGCAGTTGACGGCGACGATGAAGGCGCCCTCGCGGCGGGCGGCGTAGAAGGGGTCGGGGTAGGCGCCCCCCATCAGCACCTCGTCCTGGATCGCGATCGCGTGCAGCTCGCAGGAGCGGACGCCGAGGAAGGCGTAGGCGGGCGGCTCGTCGGGCGGCTCTTCGACCGTGAGCCCGCCCTCGGCGCTGCGCCCGGCCCGCCACAGCGTCACCGCCGGCGGGTGCAGGTAGCGCTTCCACGACTGCGGCCCGACCGCGTAGCCGAACAGCGCCTCGTCCTCGCGCGGGACCAGCCGGTAGCGGCCGCCGTCCTGCTCGTCGGTCCAGCCCGCCGGCAGGTCGCCGACCCCCTCGACCTCGGCGTAGACGATCGCCCCGTCGCGCACGGTCGGCCCGATCGTCTCGTAGCCGCGGCGGCGCAGGCCGGCGATCAGGGCGTCCAGCCCGTCCCGCTCGATCCTCACCGCCTCACCGATCACCGCCTGGCTCCCTTCGGAGGTCTCTCCCCATAGGGAACCACACGCGGGGGTCAGGCACGCTCGGGGACCATCTCGATCGCGCCGCAGGGGCACTCCTCGACGCAGATCCCGCAGCCCTTGCAGTAGTCGAGGTCGATCTCGTAGCGCTCGCCCGGGCCGGTCAGCTTGATCACCGCGTTGTCGGGGCAGACGCCGTAGCAGTTGTCGCAGGAGAAGCAGTTGCCGCACGAGAGGCAGCGGCGCGCCTCGAACAGCGCGTTGTCGGAGTCGAGGCCGGCGACCACCTCCTCGAAGCCCGTGGTCCGCCGCGCCGCCTCCAGCCGCGGCTGCTCGGTGGCGGGGGCGTCCGAGTAGTACCAGGTGTTGAGGGTGTCGAAGTCGGCGAGCGGGTGGCGCGGCGGGGGGTGCAGCTCGCTGCCGCGCAGCCAGGCGTCGATGTGCCGGGCGGCGCGCTTGCCGTGGCCGACGCCGACGGTGACGGTGCGCTCGGCGGGGACCATGTCGCCACCGGCGAAGACCCCGGGGTGGCCGGTCATCATGTTCGGCCCGACCGCGACGACGCCGTCGGCGACCTCGATCCCCTCGACCCCGTCGAGCAGCGAGAGATCGCTTTCCTGGCCGAGGGCGAGGACCAGCGAGTCGGCGGCGAGCTCCTCGACCTCGCCGGTCGGCTGCGGGAAGCCGCTCTCGTCGAGCTCCATCCGCTCCAGCGCCAGGACGCCGTCCTCGAAGCTCTTCACCGTCTCCAGCCAGCGCAGCTGCACGCCCTCCTCCTCGGCTTCGGCGACCTCGAAGGCGTGGGCGGGCATCCGCTCGCGGGTGCGGCGGTAGACGACGACGGCGTCCTTGGCGCCGAGCCGCTTCGCGGTCCGCGCCGCGTCCATCGCCGTGTTGCCGCCGCCGTAGACGGCGACGCGCCGGCCGAGCAGCGGCCGCTCGCCCTCCTCCAGCCCCTCCAGCAGCGAGACCGCATCGACGATCCGCGCCGCCTCGCCAGCGGGGACGTAGGCGCGGCGCGCCAGGTGGGCGCCGACGGCGAGGAAGACGGCGTCGAAGCCGCCCGCCTCCATCTCCTCCACCGCGTTGCCGACGCGGTGATTCAACTCCAGCTGCACCCCGAGGTCGAGGATCCGCCGCACCTCGGCGTCGAGCACCTCGCGCGGCAGCCGGTAGCGGGGGATGCCGTACCGCATCATCCCCCCGGGCGCCGCGCCGGCGTCGCGGACGGTGACCGCGTGGCCGAGGCGCGCCAGGTGGTAGGCGGCGGAGAGCCCCGAGGGCCCGGCGCCGACGACGAGGACGCGCTTGCCGCTCGGCGCCGGCGGGCGCTCGAAGCTCCAGCCACGGGTGATCGCCTCGTCGCCGAGGAAGCGCTCGACCGAGTGGATGCCGACCGCCTCGTCGAGCTGGGCGCGGTTGCAGGCGGTCTCGCAGGGGTGGTAACAGACCCGCCCCATGATCGCCGGGAACGGGTTCTCCTCGGTCAGCTTGCGCCAGGCGCGCTCGTAGCCGCCGTCGCCTTCCTCGGCCTCATACAGCCAGGCCTGCACGTTCTCGCCGGCCGGGCAGCCGTCGTTGCAGGGCGGCATCCGGTCGACGTAGACCGCGCGTTCGTCGCGCCAGCTGCCGGTCTTGTTGGCGAGGCTGGAGCCGACGTCGAGCGTGATCGCGTAGGGCCGCTCCATCACCACTCACCGCCGTCGGGGTCGAGCAGGCCGTACTCGCGGATGTTGCGGTCGGCGCGGGCCTGCAGGCGGGCGACGACGTCCGGGTGGCCGGGGTCGCCGAACAGGTGCGCGTAGCGCTTCTGCAGCTTCAGGTACTCCTCGACCGGCGCCTGGCGGCGGATGCGCGAGACGCCGACGAGCTCGCCGTCGACCGCCTCGATCACCGGGAACAGGCCGGTCTCCTTGACCAGCCGCGCCAGCCTGATCGTGTCCTTGGGGTCCGATCCCCAGCCCAGCGGGCAGGGGACGAAGACGTGGAGGTAGCGGGCGCCGCGGATCGCCATCGCCGCCTCGACCTTGCGCTCGAGGTCGTGCGGGTCGGCGACGGTGGCGGTGGCGACGTAGGGGATGCCGTGGGCGATCGCGATCCGCGGCAGGTCCTTGCCCTGGCCGAAGGCGTTGCCGAGGTGCTCGCCGATCGGCTTCGTGTTGGCGGTGCGGGCGGCTGGGGGAGTCGCGCCGGAGCGCTGCACGCCGGTGTTCATGTAGGCCTCGTTGTCGTAACAGACGAAGAGCACGTCGTCGTTTCGCTCGAACATCCCGGAGAGGCAGCCGAAGCCGATGTCGACGGTGCCGCCGTCGCCGCCCTGGCCGACGACGCGGACGTCCTCGCGCCCCTTCGCCCGCAGCGCCGCGGCGACGCCGCTGGCGACCGCCGGCGCGTTGCCGAACAGCGAGTGGATCCAGGGCAGCTGCCAGGAGGTCTCGGGGAAGGGGGTCGAGAAGACCTCGAGGCAGCCGGTCGCGTTGGCGGCGATCAGCTTGTCGCCGGAGGCGCGCTTGGCGGCGTCGAGGACGTAGCGGGCGCCGAGCGCCTCGCCGCAGCCGCGGCAGGCGCGGTGGCCGCAGGTGAGCGTGTTGGAGCGGTCGGTCCGGGCCTGGACGGTGCGCTGCTCGGGGTCGAGCAGGCGGTTGCCGACGACGTGGCTGCCCACCTGGTAGAAGCGCACGCGCTGGTCGCGGGTGCCGGGCTCGGTGGCCTTCGCGGTCTCGCGCGGCGGCGTCAATGCGGCCCCCCGGCGACGATCCCGATTTCGCGCAGGATGTTCTCGGCGTGGGGGCCGCTGCGGCCGCCGTTCGAGATCCGCTTCAGCTCGGCCTCGACCCGGCTCCAGTCCATGTCGAGGAAGCTGAGCGGCTCGAGCCGGTCGGCGACGGCGTCGTCGAAGAGGGTGCGCAGGGAGGCGGCGGTGATCGGCCGCCCGCCGAGGCCGGCGATCACGGTGTAGCCGTGCAGCTCGATCCCCGACAGCGCCATCCGCACGTTGGCGGAGACGATGCCGCCGACGCCGACCGCCAGCGCCTTCTCCAGGACGACGACGCGCTTGGCGTTCGCCAGCGCCGCGCGCACCGCTTCCATCGGGAAGGGGCGGAAGGACTTGATCGCGAGGGCGCCGATCGGCACCCCCTCCTCGCGCATCGCGTCGACGGTGTCCTCGATCGTCCCCAGCACCGAGCCGAGGGCGACGACGACGGTCTCGGCGTCCTCCAACCGGTAGCCGCGGACCAGCCCGCCGGCGGCGCGGCCGAAGGCGGACTCGAACTCGGCGGCGACCTCGGGGATCACGTCGAGCGCCTGCATCTGCTTGGCGTGGGCGAGGTACTTGACCTCGGCGAAGGCCTCGGGCCCGACCATCGCGCCGATCGTCACCGGGTCGGCCGGGTCGAGCACCTGGCGCGGCTCGAAGGCGGGGAGGAAGGCGTCGACCTGCGCGGCGCTCGGCACGTCGACCCGCTCGTAGGCGTGGGTGAGGATGAAGCCGTCCATGCAGACCATCACCGGCAGCGACAGCGCCTCGGCGATGCGGAACGCCTGCACGTGCAGGTCGGCCGCCTCCTGGTTGTCCTCGGCGTAGAGCTGCAGCCAGCCGCTGTCGCGCTGGGACATCGCGTCGGAGTGGTCGTTCCAGATGTTGATCGGGGCGCCGATCGCGCGGTTGGCGACGGTCATCACGATCGGCAGGCCGAGCCCGGAGGCGTTGTAGAGCGCCTCTGCCATGTAGAGCAGGCCCTGGCTGGCGGTTGCGGTGTAGGCGCGGGCGCCGGCCGCCGAGGCGCCGATGCAGACCGACATCGCGGCGAACTCCGACTCGACCGTCATGTACTCGCAGGGGGAGAGCTCGCCGGCGCGGACGAGGTCGGATAGGCCCTCGACGATGTGGGTCTGGGGGGAGATCGGGTAGGCGCAGACGACCTCGGGCCGGCAGCGGGCGACGGTCTCGGCGACGGCGGCGGAGCCCTCGATCTGCCTAAGCACGGGCGGCCTCCCCGGCGTGTTCGACGATCCCGAAGCACTCCTCCGCCGCGGCGGCGTTGGCCGCGCCGGCGGCGCCGGGGAAGCGCTCGCGGATCGCGTCCTGGACCGGCTCCAGCGCCAGCTGCCCGGTCAGCGCCGCGAAGCCGCCGAGCAGGGCGGCGTTGGCGAGCGGGCGGCCGAGGTGGCGGCGGGCGATCTCGCCGGCGGGGACGGTGAGCGCGTGGCCGTGGGGCAGGCGGTCGGCGACCTCCTCCAGCCGCAGCTCGGCCAGCGAGCGGCGGCTGTTGAGCAGCAGGTAGCCGTCGGGCTTCAAGCCGGCGAAGAGGTCGACCTGGTGGACCAGCGTCGGGTCCTGGACGATCAGCGCGTCGGGCTCGGCGACCGGTTCGCGGGTGCGGATCGGGACCGAGTCGAGGCGGCAGAAGGCGACGACCGGCGCCCCCATCCGCTCCGAGCCGAAGCTGGGGAAGGCCTGCGCGTGGCGGCCTTCGTCGAAGGCGGCGATCGAGAGCAGCTCGGCGGCGGTCACGGCACCCTGGCCGCCGCGGCCGTGAATCCGCACCTCGAACCTGTCCCCCGAAGGTGCCATGGGGTCAAGTTAGGCCCGCGGGGCGCCTCCCAGCATCGGTTGTTTGCCGCACTATCGAGGTGCTCGCGCCGTGACGATCCAGGTCGAGGCCGGGCCCCAGACGCCGTCGGGGCCGTCGAAGTCGACCAGCGTCTCGCGGATCTCGCGTGAGATCGTCGGCCGGATCTCCTCGACGCGGTCGCCCCACAGCCGCAGCACCTCGGCGCCCGGGCCGAGCGCCATGTTGAAATCGACCGCTTCGTCGAGGTCGGCGCCGAGCTTGATCGGCAGGTCGCTGCGGCGCAGCGCCACCTGCTCGAAGCCGGCCAGCGTCAGCTGTTCGGAGACGGTGTCGGCGTTGGCCATCGAGAACGGGCCGGGGCCGCAGGTCGGCTGGTCGGTCTCCTCGGGGCGGTCGAGGTACTTCTCGACGACGAGCTCGGTCCGGTGGACCCATTCGTTGTCGAGCTTGCGCCGCCAGACGACGGCGCAGAAGAGGCCGCCGGGCGCCAGCGCCTCGCGCACGTTGCGCAGCGCCGCGACCGGGTTGGCGAAGAACATCACCCCCATCCGCGAGAAGGCGTAGTCGTAGGGCCCGCCGAGCTCGCCGGTCTGGACGTCGAGGACGCGGAACTCGACGTTGCCGACCCCCAGCTCGGCGGCCTCCCGCGTCGCCGACTCGATGAACGGCGGTGCGACGTCGACGCCCAGCGCGCTGCCCTGCTCGCCGATCAGCCCCGCCAGCCGGCAGGTGGTGTCGCCGAAGCCGCAGCCGATGTCGAGCACGCGGTCGCCGGGAGAGGGCGGATTCGCGGTGATCGCCGCCTCGCCGTGGGCGCCGAGGCCGTCGGCGACCAGGTGCCGGTAGCGGACGAAGGTCTCGAACAGCGGCCCGCTCCAGGCTTCCATCGCCTCCTCGTTCTCGGCCGCGACCGCCGGCTGTCCATCGAGCTGCGCCATGAAGTCGATGGTCTCCCGTCGCGCCGCTTCTGTCAACGGCCAAGGGAAACCGGCGGCGGCGACGAAACAGCCTCGCGATGGAGATCAACCTTGACCGCAGCCAGCTCTCGCACATCGCCGACGGGCTCGGGCTCGCCTTCTACCTGCTGATGCTGCTCGCCTTCTTCACCGCGGTCACGGCCTCGGCCGGGCTCGCCTTCCTGATGCTGGTCCTGGGCGCGAGCGCCCACATCGTGCGCTCGGCGCTGGAAGGGTTCGTCGCCCGCAATGGGGCGGCGGCGGAGCTGCAGCTGCGGGTGCCGGAGGCGCTCAGCCAGCTGAAGCTGCCGCAAGGGCTGCGGCGAACTCCGAGCGCTCGTCAGCGCCGATAAAGCAGAAGCGGACCAGCTCCAGCGAGGTACCGGCGCTGGCGCGCAGCACCGTGACGATCGCGATCGGCGCCGCCTCTCCGACCGGGTAGCCGAAGATCCCGCAGGAGATCGCCGGCAGGGAGAGGGAGGTCAGCCCGAGCTCGGCGGCGCGGGCGACGGCGCTGGCGTGCGCCGCTTCCAGCAGCCGCGCCTCCTCGCCGCCGTGCTGGCCGTAGACCGGGCCGACGGCGTGGATCACCTTGCGGCAGGGGAGGTCGAAGGCGTCGGTGACGACGGCTTCGCCGACCTGCAACGGGCCGCGGGCGGCGATCAGCTCGTCGCAGGCGCGTTGCAGGCCAGGGCCGGCGGCGCGGGAGATGGCGCCGGCGACGCCGCCGCCGTTGGCCAGGTGGCCGTTGGCGGCGTTGACGATCGCATCGGTCTCCTCGCGGGTGAGGTCCGCGGCGACGACTTCGACTCGGGCGCCATCCATCGCCCGCTCATCTTGTCACCGCGGACCCCGACCCACGACGGGCCGGCCCCAGCTCCTGGCTAAATCCTCACTCGCCGGCCTTTTCCCCGTTGGCGTGCAGCGGGTACCAGGGAGCGCCGAAGTCCTTCAGGTCGGTGCCGTTGTCTTCCCCGGGATTGCTGTCGCCGGCATAGGTGTACAGCGGCCAGCCGGCGTAGGTCACCTGGGTCGTGCCGTCCGGGCGTTCGATCGTGCCCAGCATCGAGGCTTCGATGCCGCTCATCGCTTCGGCTTCGCTGCCCGTCAGCGGCGGCCAGGCCGCGGCACAGGGCCCTTCGCACTTGGAGACGCCGCTGCCTTTGCCGTCCTTGACGAAGTAGTAGAGCGTCATCCCTTCGGCGTCGACCAGCACCTTTCCGGCCCCCGCCGCTTCGCCCAGCGAGACCGGCACCGCTTCTTCCGTTTCGCTCGCGTCGGAGGTCGCACCGCCGGCGCTGCGCCCGTAGGAGTAACCGCCTGCGCTTTCCGTTCCACCGCCACCGCTGGAGCTGGAGCCGCCGCCGCAGGCGGCGACCGCCAGCGCGAAGACCACGGCCAGCGCGGCGATGCCCAAATATGACTTCTTCATCTGTCTCTCCTGCTCGAGTTGCGGGTTTGGTCGAGACAGCCAGGGATACGGGGCGATGGGCCGGTGCGTTCAGTCGCGGGCGGGTGCGCCGGCGGGCGGGCCGGCGCACCCACAGGGCAGGTAGGTGCGCCGGCCCGCCCGCGAGCGCGGAAGCGCGTGGTGAGGACGTAC
>JBEHWY010000011.1:0-40131 GCA_048498975.1 Actinomycetota bacterium
GTCGACGGGGCGGATCGCCAGCGAGCGCGACCCGCGCCGGCGCGGCAGCGCCGCCTCGCGGCGGACGGCAGCCAGCTGTCGCAGGAGGACGAACATCAGCGGTCCGCGCAGGCGTAGCAGAGCTCGAAGCTCTTGTTGATCAGCGGGAAGTCGGGCAGCAGCTCGCCGGCTGCGGCGCGCGCCAGGGCCGGCCAGTTGGCGTAGGAGCCGGTGCGCAGGTGCAGCCGCGCCAGCCGGCCCGAGCGCAGCTCGACCGCGCAGACGGTCTCCCCGCGCGGGCTCTCGACCCGCCCGACGCCGAGCGGCGTGGCGGCGGCGCCGGCCTCGGCGACGGCGGGCGCGAACGGCTCGGCGAGCAGCTCGTCGAGGATCGCCAGCGTGCTGCTGAGCTCGACCCCGCGCAGCTCCAGCCGGGCGGCGACGTCGCCCGAGGGGGTCGGCGGCGCCGCGGCGGCGAAGGCCGACCCGTACCAGAGACCCGGGCTGGCGCCGCGGACGTCCTCGGCTACGCCCGCGGCGCGGGCGACCGGCCCGACCGCGCCCAGCTCCAGCGCCTCCTCGCGACCGAGCCGCCCGACCCCGTCGAGCCGGGCCTGGACCGAGGCGGCGAAGCAGATCTCCCGCCAGGCGCGCGCGGTCTCCTGCCCCAGCTCGCGCAGGGCGGCGCGGGCGTGATCGGCCGCGGCGGCGGAGACCTCGAGCCGGCTGGCACCGACCTCAACCGTGCCGAAGAGGAAGCGGTGCCCGCCGAGCTCCCGGTTCAGTCGCAGCGCCCGCTCCTTCAGCGCCGCGAAGACCATGTTGCCGGGGGCGAAGCCGACCCCGGCGCAGATCGCGGCAACGTCGCCCAGGTGGTTGTAGAGGCGCTCCAGCTCCAGCAGCAGGGTGCGGGCGCGGCGCACCTCGCGCGGCGAGACGAGGCCCAGCGCCCCCTCGCAGGCGAGCGCGTAGGCGACCGGGTTGGCGACCGCGCAGGCACCGCAGGCGCGCTGGGCGAAGGGCAGGCCGCCCGCCGGCTCCTCCCCCTCGGCCGCCCGCTCGAGGCCGCGGTGCTTGTAGAAGAGGCGCAGGTCGACGAGCAGGATCCGCTCGCCGACGACGTGGAAGCGGAAGTGCCCGGACTCGATCACGCCGGCGTGGATCGGCCCGACGGCGACGTCGTAGGGGTCGGCGCCGGCGACTGGCACCGTCCAGGCCGCCGTCGGCGCATCGTGGTCGAGCAGCGGCCGCAGCGGCTCGTGGCCGTCGAAGCCGAGGCCGTGGAGATCATGCGCCTCGCGCTCGTCCCACTGCGCGGCGGGGACGAGGTCGACGATCGAGTCGGCGCGGCCGGCCAGCGGCCGCATCGAGAGCGCCCGGATCAGCGGGCCGTCGGCGAACAGCGCCGTCCAGCGCCGCTCCGCCGCGGGCCCGGCGGCGTAGGCACCGCAGAAGCGGGCGCCGTCGGCGACCAGCGCCTCGCAGGCCTGGCGCCAACTGGAGGGCGCGACCTGGATCAGCTCGACACTCACGCGCCGCTCCTCATCAGCGCTTCGACCAGGTCGGAGCCGGGCAGCGCGTAGGCGGCCGCGGTCAGCGCCAGCAGGGCGACCGCGGCGAGGCCGCCGAGCAGCGCCACGGCGCGCGCCGAGCGCGGGCTGGGGCGGCGCTCGCGCCGGCGCCGCTCCCCCAGCAGGCCCTCGATCAGGGCATGGGAGAGGCCGAGGAAGCCGAGCGCCAGCAGCACCGCGGCCAGCGCCGAGACGGCGAGCAGGCCGGCTTCCATCCCCCCCAACAGCACCATCGCCTCGGAGACGAACAGCGGCGAGGGCGGCAGGCCGCCGAGCGAGGCGAGGCTGACGATCATCGCCGCCGCCGTCGGCGAGCTCGCCCGGGCGACGCCGCGGGCCGCCACCCGGGCGGCGGCCGGGTCCTGGCGCAGGAGCGGGATCGCGGCGTAGAAGCCGAGCGACTTGGCGATGCCGTGGCCGGCGACGTGGACGACGACGCCGGCGATCGCCAGCGGCGTCCCGAAGCCGATCCCGAGGGCGAGGATGCCCATGTGCTCGAGGCTCGAGTAGGCGAGCAGGCGCTTCCAGGGCAGCGGCCGCCAGAGGAAGGGGATCGCGATCGCCAGCGAGAGCAGGCCGAAGCCGACGAAGAGCTGGCGCACCGCGTCGCCGAGCGCCGGCGCCAGCGCCAGCTCGGCCCGCCAGGCGATCAGCAGCACGGTCGGCAGCAGCGCCGCCGAGAGCATCGCGCTGACCGGCGCCGGCGCCTCCGAATGCGCGTCGGGCAGCCAGTTGTGGACCGGCGCCCAGCCGACCTTGGCGGCGAGGCCGACGACGATGAGGACGAAGGCGAGCAGCGTCGGCTGCGCCGGGAAGCCGGCGGCGCCGCGGGCCAGCGACTGCCAGTCGAGGCGAGCGAGGTCGCCGCCGCCCTCGCCGGCGGCGGCGAAGAGGACGACGATCCCGAGCAGGGCGACCGCCAGGCCGAGGGTCGTCAGCACCACGTACTTCCAGCCCGCCTCGAGGGCGCTGCGCTTGCCGCTGAAGGCGACGAGCAGGGCCGAGGTCGCGGTCGAGGCCTCGATCAGGATCCAGGCGACGGCGAGGTTGTCGGCCAGCGGCAGCGCCAGCAGCACCGCCCAGAAGAGGTCGAAGGCGACGTAGTAGGCGACGTGCGAGCGGCGCTCGCCGAACCAGCTGCGGCCGCCGGCATGGCGCAGGTAGGCGGGAGAGACGGCGGCGCTGGCGAGGCCGACGAGCGCGACCAGGGCGAGGAAGACGCCGCTGGCGGCGTCGAGCACGAACCAGCTGCCGCGGGCGGCCGTCCCCGGCGCGGCGGCGATCGCGACCACCGCGAGCGCCAGCGCCAGCGCCGCGGTGAGGACCGCGCCGACGAGGTTGACCCGGGCGGCGACCCGCGCGGTCGGCGCCAGCGCCACCGCCACGGCGCTGCCCAGCGGCAGCGCCAGCGTCGCCACGATCAGCGTCGCCTCAGTCACGCAGGCCTCGCAGCACGTCGGTGTCGCCGGTCCCGACCTCTTCGTGGATCTTCTGGCTGAAGGCGGCGGCGACGGTGACGACCAGGGCGAGGTCGAAGAGGACGCCGAGCTCGACCACGGCGGAGATCCCGCCGGGGACCGAGATCGCCAGCAGGTAGACGCCGTTCTCGGCGACGAGGATGCCGATGATCTGCAGGATCGCCGGCCGCCGGCTGACGACGGTGAGGATGCCGAGGCAGAGCAGCGCGACGGCGCCGTGCTCGGCGGCGCGGTCGCCGAGCCCGAGCGGCGGCACCGCGGCGACGGCGATGAGGACGACGGCGCCGGCGAGCAGCAGGCGCGCCACCACCGTCGTCGCCGGCGCCAGCAGCGCCGGCTCGGGGGTGCGGCGGCGGGCGAGCAGCAGCAGCGCCGGCAGCGCCGCGGCGCGGACGAGGAGGATCGCGCCGGCGAGGGCGAGGCCGCTTCCCTCCTCGCCGCCGCCGGTGAGCGCGCCGACGCCGAGCAGCAGCGCCTGCGCCGCGACCAGGCAGATCGCGAAGTCGCGCCGGCGGACGAGGACGACGCCGAAGCCGAGCGCGACGAGGGCGGCGATCGCGGCGGCGCTCACACCACACCTCCGAGCAGCCAGCTGGCGAGGCCGGCGAGGGCCAGCAGGCAGCCGCCGGCGAGGAGGCCGGGGGCGCGCAGGATCCGCATCTTCGCCTGCAGGGTCTCGGTCAGCGCCAGCCCGGCGCAGAGCGCGAGGACGCCGGCCGCCAGGCAGGCGAGCTGGAGGCCGAAGCCGCCCCAGTGGGGCATGAACAGCTCGGCGCCGAGGACGAGGAAGAGCCAGTGCCGGGCGGCGGCGCTCCACTCCAGCAGGGCGAGGTCGCGGCCGGCGTACTCGAGCAGCGGCCCCTCGTGGATCATCGTCAGCTCGAGGTGGGTGTCGGGGTTGTCGATCGGCTGGCGCCCGGTCTCGACCAGGATCACCAGGCCGAAGGCCGCCGCCCCGCACCAGTGGGCCGGCTCGCTCCAGGCGCCGGAGCCGTTGGCGGCGGCGCCCATCGCCAGCAGGTCGGTGCTCGCCACCGGCAGCGCCGCGAGGACGATCGCCAGCACCAGCAGTGCCTCGGCGAAGGCGGCCAGGGTGAGGTCGCGGCTGGACCCCATCAGGGCGAAGCCCGAGCCGGTGTCCCAGCTGGAGGCGGCGAGGGCGAAGCGGGCGAGGGCGAGCAGGCCGACGAGGACCAGGGCGTCGTTGCCCAGTCCCCAGTCGGGCGCAGCGCCGGCGATCGGCACCAGCAGCAGGGCGAGCGCCGTCGCCGCCGCGACCAGGCAGGGCGCCAGCCGGTAGACGATCGTCGCCGGCTGCGGGTCGGCGAGGCTCTTGCCCCAGAGCCGGCGCAGGTCGCGGTAGGGCTGCAGCGGCGAGGGCCCGCGGCGCCCCTGCAGGCGCGCCTTCAGCGTTTGGATCGTGCCGGGGAGAAGCGGCGCCAGGGCGAGGCCGCCGAGCACCTGGATCGCCGCCGCGAGCGCGGTCATCCGATCACCCCGAGGCGGACCAGGAGCAGCGCCGCCAGCAGCAGCCCGAGCAGGTAGGCGGCGTAGGCGCGGACGCTGCCCGACTGGATCCGCCGCGCGAGACGGGCCGCCCCCAGCGCCCGCCGCTGCAGCGGCCGGTAGAGGGCGGTGTCGAAGAGGTGCGGCACCTCGCCGCGGTAGCGGACCGAGCGCACGGTGCCGCCGGCCCGCACCGTCTCGACCTCCCGCCGCGGCCGCAGCACGCCCTCGAGCACCAGCCGCAGCGGCTTGGTGAACCCGGCCGAGGTCCAGGCCAGCGCCGGCTCGACCCGCTGCCCGCAGGCCCAGGCGGGGACCGGCGCCGCCCGCCGCGAGCCGCGCAGCCGCCAGAGCAGCGCGCTCAGCGCCAGGATCCCGACCAGCAGCCAGGGCGAGGGCAGCGAGCC
The DNA here is from genome assembly GCA_048498975.1 of Actinomycetota bacterium. GTDB lineage: Bacteria > Actinomycetota > Thermoleophilia > Solirubrobacterales > 70-9 > VAYN01. The sequence goes on from JBEHWY010000011.1 coordinate 4,942, forward strand.
GGTGCCGGGGACGGCGAGGCTCGGCTCGGTCGCGATCGTGCCCGCCTGCGGCGAGAGGCCCATCAGGGTCGGGACCAGCAGGCCCGGCGCCGCGCCGAGGGCGAGGCAGCAGGCGCCGAGCGCCAGCGGCGCCGCCCGCATCGCCGCGGGCACCTCCCGAGCCGCGGCGACCTCGGGCCGGCGCGGCGTCCCGAGCAGCACCAGGCCGCTCGCCTTGACGAAGGCGAACAGGGCCAGCGCCGCGGTCGCGGCGAGGCCGGCGGCGGCGAGCGCCCCGGCGAGGCCGAGCCCGAACGAGGGCCCGAGGGCGACGTGGACGAGCGCCTGCAGCGTCAGCCACTCCGAAGCGAAGCCGTTCAGCGGCGGCACCCCGGAGATCGCCAGGGCGCCGAGCAGGAAGGCGCCGCCGGTCCACGGCATCCGCCGCAGCAGGCCGCCGAGCCGGTCGAGCTCGAGCGAGCCGACCGCCCGCTCGAAGGAGCCGGCGGCGAGGAACAGCAGCCCCTTGAACAACGCGTGGTTGAGGACGTGCAGCAGCGCCGCGGCGAAGGCCAGCGCGGCCCAGGTGTCCTCCCCCTGGCTGGCGAAGAGGACGGAGGCGCCGAGGCCGAGGGCGACGATGCCGACGTTCTCGATCGAGCTGAAGGCGAGCAGCCGCTTCAGGTCGCGCTGCAGGAGCGCGTAGAGGGCGCCGCCGAGGGCCGAGAGCAGGCCCGCCGCGAGCAGCGCCAGCCCGGCCCACAGCGGCGCCGGCGCCGCCCACTCGAAGAGCACGCGGACGAGCCCGTAGAGGGCGACCTTGACCATCACCCCCGACATCAGCGCCGAGAAGTGGCTGGGGGCGACCGGGTGGGCGCGCGGCAGCCAGGAGTGCAGCGGCATCAGCCCCGCCTTGGTGCCGAAGCCGACCAGGGCGCCGGCGATCACCAGCGCCTCCGCGCCGCCGCCGTGCGCGGCGAGCGAGCCGGGGTCCGAGAGCGCGCCGAAGTGGGCCAGGGCGAGCATGCAGATCCAGACGCCGGCGCCGCCGAGGTGGGTGATCGCGAGGTAGACGAAGACCGCCCGGCGCACCGGCGCCGCGCTGCCGCGAACGAGGATCGCCGCCGCCGGCGCCAGCGTCATCAGCTCCCAGCAGGCGAGGAAGAGGACCGCGTCGCGGGCGGCGACGACGCCGCAGAGGGCGACCAGGAAGACGCCGCCGAGAACGACCAGCGCCCGCTCGTGCCGAGCGCCCGGCAGGTAGTCCCGGGCATAGAGCAGCGCGGCGAGGGCGGTCAGCGCGATCGTCGCCAGGAAGAAGCCGCTGAGCCCGTCGATGCCGAGGGCGGGGTCGATCCCGTCCTGGAAGCCGGAGCCGATCGCCGCCGCCCCGAACAGCACCGCGCCACCGGCGACCCCGAGCAAGGCAACGCCAAGCCCCTGCAGAACGAGCGAGGCCGCGGTCGGCACCCGCAGCAGCGGCGTCAGGGTCCCGATGCCGAGCGCCACGGCGCCGGCGCCGGCCAGCAGGTCTGGCACGCTCAACCCCGGTGACCTATCGCGACCGGGTCGTGGCGGCGGACCTGCCGGCCTTGCGCACCGGCTCCCCCCCGAGCTCCCCCAGGAGCGCGTTGGCTTCTTCGAGATGGGACCCAATCACCTGCCGAGCGCTCTCCAGCAGCTGAAAGACCCGCGGGTCCCGCACCCGGTAGAAGACGCTGGTCCCCTCCTTGCGCGCCTCCAGAATCCCCTGGCGCCGCATCGCGGCAAGGTGCTGAGAGGTGCCGCTGGAGTCGAGCTCGAGCGCAGCCTGCAGCTCCCCGACCGTCATCTCTTCATCCCCGCCATCGCGCAGCAGCTCCAGCACCCGAACCCGCACCGGGTGCCCCAGAGTCCGAAAGAACTCGGCCTTCACCTGGTAGATGGGCGGCGCCTGACGCCTCGTCTGCTTCGCCTCGGTCATCATGGTCTCACTGAATCTTACGTATTTATAAGATTTGCCGCCTTCAGCTACGCGACCTTCGGCTTGAAAGGACGGGGGGCGGTGGCCCTAGGAGTCGGTTTGCGGCTGCGATGTGACCGAAATGCGACCCGCAAAGGCGGGCGTCGATCAGGGCGTCGCTAGTTCCTGCTTGAGAACCCGCGTGCTGCCGTCGGCCGAAACGAGGACAACCGCGAGTCCGTCGTCTACAGCACGCTCGATGTCGTGACCGGCCGAGGGGGCGTCGGCGTCGATGAACGCAGCTCGCTCGGGAAAAGGAGAGCGGCCCTCGAGGGCGAGCTCGATCGCTTCGTCCATAACCTTCGCGGCGGGAGAGCGATTGCTGTCGGCGGTCATTGCCTTTCCCATCCTTCGATTATCTTGCCGAGATGTCTGACATCTCGATTCGCAATGTCAGACATCTGGGTCGCGCTCCCGCGCTTCGATCTCGGCGTTCGCCCACTCGATGGATAGGGCTGCCCACCGAATCGCTCTCTCGGCGCCGACCGCCGTCGGGTTGCCCAAGCCGTAGCGAATCGCTGCTGCGTATGGCGTAAGACGGTCGGCCTCGGCGAGATCAACTGGCAGCTCGAAGCCGGCGTCCTCGCAGAGCTGCATGAGGAGACCGAGATCGTGAGTGAACGGAAAGTCGAGACCCCGGCTGGCGATCACGGCCTTGAGGGCCTTCTCCACCGCTTGCTGCGCATGAAAGCCCACTGGCGAACCGGAGACACGTTCGTCCTTGTGCAGAGCTTCCGCGGAGACGAGATCCTCACGCGCAAGGGTCAGCAGATCGCCTGGTAGATCTGGCGTCTCGCTCATCCGACGAGGACTCGGCCCTGCGACATCGCCGCGTGGACGAGACCGCCGCGCACGTCTCGCCAGCGATCGGCGTACTCGCGGCTAACCACGATGACGTCGACTGGCAGTCGCAGATCGCGCAGCGTGCGATGGAGGCGCACCGCCTCCTCAGTCTCGTCGGTGACCTCAGGCTCGACCACGAGGAAGTCGACGTCGCTATGCGGGTTGGCATCCCCCCGGGCGTGTGACCCAAACAGGATCACCTCTGAGTCAGGAGCAGCAGCAACCAGACGGCGTCCCGCCTCGGCGATCAGAGTCTCGTCAATCACTCTCATAGCCGAAATCGTAGTCGCCGCCATGGATCGAGCCCAGCATTGCTCCCGCCCGCAGCGACACCCGCGTTTGTTGAGTCACGTCGCCCCTGGGCCGATCACCGGGGAATGGCAGAGGGAACCGAGCTCAACCTGGGCACTCCCGGCGGCAGCGCCCGCCGTGAGCACGAACGACGCCGCGCAAAGCGCGAAGCCAATACCCACGAGCCCCGTTCCCGCATCGGCAAGCTCCTGCTCGGCGCCCAGCCCACGCCAGTGAGCGAGACCAATTGGGAGACTGGCGCTGCCGGCGAGGAGATGCTCGCGGCGCACCTGGCAAAGGCCTGCCCTGAGATGCTCGTCCTCCACGACCGCCGCATCCCCGGCCGGCGCACGAACGTCGACCACATAGCCGTCGCCCCCTCCGGCGTCTTCGTGATCGACGCCAAGCGCTACAAGGGCAAGATCGAAGTCCGAAAGCCGTTCCTCGGCGACGCCAGCCTCTTCATCAAAGGCCGCAACAGGACCAAGCTGGTCGAAGGACTGGCGCGACAACAGGAGGCGGTTCGATCGGTCCTGGTCGAAGTCATTCCCGAGATGCCGGTCCACGCCTGCTTCTGTTTCCTCAACCCCGCCGGCCAGTCCGGCGGCAGTGGCCTGCCGCTGATCCGCACGCTGAGCATTGATGGTTTCCCGCTGTTCTATCCGCGCAAGCTCTCGAAGCGACTCAATGCCCCGGGAGCGTTGTCCGAGGTCTCCCGGCGTGAAGTAGCCGAATTGCTGGTCGCCGCCTTTCCGGAGGCGTGACCCTCCTTACCTTGGGATAGCGCTGCTTAGGCCGAAGCCTCGGACTTGAAAGGACGGGGGGCGTTGGCTTGGGGCGCGAGATGGCGCGGGTGCTGAAGCGACCGAGATGAGACCAGGATCAGCCGGTCGCGAGATACCGACGCAGCGCCTTGCGGATCACCGCGGAGGTAGCTTCATGGTCCTTCTCTGCGCGACGCTCCAACGCACCACGAAGCTCAGGGTCAAGGCGCACTGACTCCACCTGCGCAGGACCCGAGCCAATCGTCGGCCGTCCGGGTCGGCGCCGAAGCGTCTCCTCCACGTCATAACCAGCCTCGGCCTTCTTGGCGAGCTTGTTAATCAGATCGTCGGTGATCGGCTTGCCGCTAGCCGTCTTGCCATGGGTCTTCTTCGTCATCGTCAATCTCCTGGGAGCAGTTTCCGGTACTTCGGTCGGGCATCGTCATCGCGTGGATCACCAGCTCCGATTCTTCGTCGCGAGCAATCGTGACGACCTCCAACAGCTCAGCATTCCGAGCCGGTCCGAGATACAGCCGCGTGTTGTCATCCTGGTCATCAATGCTCATCGCGTTCTCAACGGCGTGCACAATGTCCTCGTCGTCGATCCCGTGCTTGCGTGCCGACGAATGAATCTCCACTAGAAAATTGTAATACGAAACGATCCTCAGATGCGTCCTTCGATACCACAGCCGTTCCCAGAGCTGGGAGAATCGCCAACGTGGCCGAGGACTTCGCAGGAAGAATCGTTCAGGTGGTCAATGGGGAGGTTGAGGTCCTCGAGCCGATCACCTTCGGAGGCCAGGTCTCCGAGGCACAACTCGAGGCCGTCATACTTCAAGCGCCTGAGGCGCTAGGCGAGGAACTGCTCCCCCTAGGCAATCAGCTAGCCGATTTCAGCGAGGATCAGCAGCGGCTTGACGTCTTAGCTGTTGATAAGGCGGGGGAGATCGTCCTAATTGAGCTGAAGGTCGTCGAGCAGTTCGGGCTCACGGACGTTCAGGCCATTGCCTATGCGGGTGGTTACGCGGATCTACCAACCTCTCACTACGCGGAGACGCTTAGACGCTCGCTGGCGTCTGAGAGGGGGGAATCTTTCCGAGCGATAACTGGCCTCTCCGATGGAGCCTCGACCGACGAGGTGCAAAACGCCATTGCGGAGTTCCTCCTTCTTGAGTCCTTCGCGGAGTGGTCACCCAGCCGGCAGGTCCGAATCAAGCTCGTGGCGCCGGGCTTCACCAAGCGGGTCCTCAAGAACGTCAAGTGGCTCGGCGACGTCTACGGAATGCCGATCGAGGCAATCCGTATCCAACTCGTGGTTGCCGCGGGAGCACAGCAATTCTCTTTCGATCGGATTCTCCCCCTCCCCGGAGATGAAGCATTTGACCTCACTGTCCGGGAGCGCGAGGTTCAGCGCCGCGAACAAAATGAGAGTCGCCAGCGCAAGGCTCGAATCTTCCCCCTGTTGGTGAGCAAGGGTCTGTTGAAAGAGGGGGACCGCATTTGGCTCATAGAGGGCGCCTTCAAGGCAGAACATCGCCAGCTGTATCGGGCGGGCGATCCGATGTTCTCCGGCAAAGTGCAGGCATCGTCGCCACCCAAGCTGATCTGGCAAGCGTCACCAGACGGGGAGCCCGAGGAGGTTTCGCCGGCTTCCCTCGTCCATCGGATTTGCGAAGAGCTTATTGAGGAGGACGTGCCGGGGTTCGGCACGCCAGTCGCTTACAACTTCACGCTTGGCGAGAACGGACCGACCCTCGGGGAGCTTGCCAATGAGAACGGTCTCTGGATGGAGCCCGGAGACGGCAGCTAGAGGCTGAGGACCCCTCTCCTCAAGAACTCGACCGGAACTCAACGTTCATGGCAGTGCTGACACTTTGCTCACTCGGGCGCCGAGAATGACGCGCGTCATTCACTGGCGCATTAGCCGCAATCTACCTAGTCGCGGCTATTGACCTTGGGCTGCTCCTGTGTCTGCGGATAGCACCCATCGGTAGATAAGATTCTTGCCGACTACGATCCTGCGCGTACCTCATGACGACTCCAATCGATCCCATACCTTCCGACTTTCTTCAGGCTTACAAGAGCTACATCGAGATTTCGATCCGGCCGCTTCACGCCTACGTCGACGGTCAACTAGGGGCATGGCGAGAAGACGGCTTTTGGTCTCACCACGCGCCCTTCGACCATGACAAAGCGGCGGACCCTAGACCGATCCAACGTCTGCGTACTCGGGAGAAGCGCATCGAGAGCGTGCGCGACAAGATCAAGCGGCAGAGTGCAACCTTCTCCGACGGCTTATCCGAGGAAAGCCTTAAGAAGATGCATGACCTGTTCGGTGCTCGGGTCGTCGTCTTCTTCCCGCGCCAAGTCGCGATGATCGATCGCGAGTTGCGGAAGGAAAAGCAGTTCCGGTTGGTTCAAAGCGTCAGCCCAAAGGCTTACCTGTCTCAAGAGTCACTCGAACATCTCGGACTTTCTCCGGACGATTTCGACCTCAGAGGCCAGAAGCCGAGCGGGTATTCCTCCCTTCATTACATCCTCACCGTCCCCGCTGAGACGAACTTGCACTTCTCGGAAATTCCCTTCGAGCTCCAAGTGCGGACCATGCTGGAGGAGACGTGGAGCGAGATCGACCATCAGCTCGGGTATAAGCCAGACCGACATACGGCGTTCAGCGTTCGCCGGCAGTTCAAGGTAATTAGTGACCACCTGCGAGCTGTAGACCAACATTTTGACTTCCTCTACGACCACCTGAGCTATCAACAGCAGCACAGCCAGCCTGAGGACGCGGATCCTTTAAACGCGGAGAACTTTCCCAGTGTCATGGATGGGCTAGGACTTAGCTGTGAGCAAGGCGCGATTGGATTTCTCATAGCGATCCTTGATGCTGCCCAGATCACCACCGTTGGGAGGTTGAGGGCAATCGCCCAAATAGAGGTCGTTGATGCGATCCGCCATACCTACGAACAGGAAACCAAGGGCAAGATTCCTTCGGCCAAAGACGTTGTCCCGGTCGTCGCAAGACTCTCCGAGCGGGCGACCGCTAGCGAGGCAGCCAATGCGACGAAACAGCAACTGGGCCTCGTCGACATGATGCGCGACCTAGGGCGCGAGCCCTAGGGATTACCCCGCCCGGACGATCGCAGCTCCCGGTGGCTTGAAAGGCCGGGGGGCGGTGGCTTGGGGAACGGCGTTGCAGCGGTGATGTGACCGGAATGCGACCCGTCCCGCATCGGACTCAAGGCACGCGGATATCGACCAGGTCGCCGATCAACTTGAAGTCGTCGGGGTTCAGGGTCAGCAGCGGCACGCCATGGACATTCGCAGTCGCGGCAATCGCCAGGTCGAAGGCGCGGCGCCGGGGCTGGCCGCCGCGCTGCGCCACAGCGGCATAAAGGCGACCGCATTCGCGCGCCGCCGCCGCCTCGAAGGGCAGCGGGTCGAAGCTTTCCTCGATCGTGCCGAGCCGGCGCAGCCGCACGGCCCGGGCCTCCTCATTCGCCGCGACAAGGACGCCGAAGTGAAGCTCGGTGAGCGAGACGACGCTGATCGCGACGTCGTCCCCGGGATCCTCGCTGCCGCGGATGAGAATCGAAGTGTCGAGCAGGACCGGCACCGAGCCGCTACTGCGCCCAGGGATCGCGAAGCTCGCCGCCCAACTTCTCGAGGTCGGCCTCGAGGGTTGGGTCGGCGGGCGCCCTCCAAAGCTCAGCGAGCTGTGAGCTCGGCACCCAGCGGCGGCCCCTAGCCGGCCCCAGCGAAGCGACCGGCCGCCCAGAAACGGTGATCGTCAGCTCCTCGCCCGCTTCTGCGCGGCGCAGCACCTCGGCAACGTTGTTGCGCAGCTCTTTCTGGGGAATCGTCGCCACGAACACACGGTAGCAGTTCTGCTACCTCCTGGCGAATGGTGCCCTTTGCACAGTCCTCCGCGTCGAAGTCCGAGCCCCAGGCGCGGGCGAGCACCCTCGTGCCTACGCTACGTATTTGACGCCTCTTGCACTACCGTTTTGACGCATCCTTCTCGAAGGCCCCGCAAGGCTCCGGCGGCTACACGCGCAGAGCCCAGCAGGCCAGCGGCCGCGCCGAGGTGAAGCCATGGGTGTCGAAGACGCAGCGCAGGTACATCCCCGCGGCGGTCGGTTCGGTTCGCCAGACCAGGACCGAGAGGTAGGAGCTGCGGACACCGAATACCTCAGGCTGGGCGGTGAGCAGGATCTGCCCACCTTTCGGCAGCGAGAACATCTGCGTGCCGGAGTTCTCGTCGAAGACGTACCAGTTGCTGCCCGTGGGCAGGCTGACCGCGACGTTCGGTTCGGTGTCGGCGTCCCCATCGGTGCTGACCGTAATGCCCAGTTCGCTCAGGTCGATCAGCGACTGGCTCGGCACCGCGGTGGCGAAACCGGTGCCGAACTTGACCCTCGAGCTGGAGAGGAAGGCGCTCGGCGGGGCGCCCGCGAGCGTCGCAGCGTCGGCGGCGGTGTCAGCGTGGCGAGCGCCGGGAACGACGCCGAGGCTCGCCTCCTTGATCTGAGCGCCCCCCAAGGAGTCCCTACGCACCTTTGCCGCGGTGATCGAACCGTTCTTGATTTTCTTGCCGGTGACGGCGCCCTTGCGCAGCTGCCGGGTGCCGACGCTGTTCTTCCCCAGCTGCGACGCCGCATAGGCAACACCACCGCCAAGGAGGAGGACAAGGCACAGGGTCGAGGTGAGGTTGGCGTAGCTCAGCCTGGACCGGACTTCTCTTGACACGGCTCCTCCATCTGCGTTTGACGGTCGCGAAGGTCGATTCTCGCCGGCCGGTCGGACCCGGTCAAGCTGGGCGTCTCCTCACCCCACCTGGTTCGAGGTCATCGTTGGCGCCGGCCCGCCTTCAGGCCGGTATCGCAGGGCGACCGCCCCCGACCGGAACTCATGGCGATCCACGAGCTCGAGCTGGATGCGCTCGCGCAGACCGGCGAGCAACGTCGGCCCGTGTCCGGCCAGGACCGGCTGTACGAGGAACTCGTACTCGTCGATCAGTCCCAGGTCTGCCAGCGCCAGGGGGAGCGTCACACCACCCACCCACAGGCCCTCGCCTGGCTCCTGCTTGAGCCGCTGAACCGCTTGCCCCAAGTCGCCCCGCACCAGCTCGGCATTCCAATCGACCCCGCTCAGCGTGCTCGACACGACGTGCTTCTTCGCCCGGTCGATCGCATCGGCGAACGGGACCTCCCACTCATCCATCCAGTCAGGCCACGTGCCCGTGGTCGGCTTCCGCCACGCCGACTCCATCATCTCGTAGGTCACCCGGCCGAATAGCAGGGCATCGGCCCGTTCCATCTCAGCGGTCCAGTAGCGCATCGACTCCTCGTCCGGCGGGATCCCTGCCTCGTGGTGACAGCAACCGTCGAGCGTGACGTTGATCGAGTATCGAAGTGGTCTCATCCCGTTGCCCTCCCCTTTGCGGCGTCGCAGGTGGATTCCGAGGTGCGGTCCGGGTCAGCGGCGTGCTGAGCCGTACGGTTCGCAGATCGTCTGAGAGCCCGACCATGATCGCCAGGGACCGAGCGGGCCGCCGGGGCGTCGTGGCTCACGGATCAGCAGGCGCAGGTAGGCGTCGCGTCCTTCGCAGGTCCCGATATCTATGGCTTTCAGCAGCGCCACGACCGGGCGGCGGTAATAGCCGCCGCCCGGTTTGAAGATCGGGTGGCGACCGCTACCGTGCGCGACATCTCCTCCCCAGCTCGACCAGTGGACATTCGCGATCGAGCCGTTTGCGTCACCGCCGTTGTAGATGAAGTGCGGGTGAGCCCTGCCCCAACCCTGACCGTTCGGCGCGCCGTAGACCTTGCCGCCAAGAACAACCGAACCCGCAAGCAGGCGGTAGGTGGTGCGGCGCCACCACATGTATTCGGAGCTCTGGCCGACTTCGCCTCGGTAGCAGCGAGCCAAGGAGGCCGAGCAACTCCAGCCAGCGGGGACGTGACCCGCCATGTCCGCCTTGTAGACGTGGCGGGCGGTGCGACAGCTGACGTTGTGGGCGTGGATCGGGACACCCGAGACCTTGCCGCAGGCCTTGTTTCCGCGCTCGGCACCGGCCGATCCGACCCCGACGAAAAGAGCCAGCGCGACCACCAACATTCCAAAGATGCCTGCCCGCCTCACCGCCTGATTCCACCCCGAGAGCGAGTACTTGGTTTTGGTGAATGCCGAGGCGCGCAGTTGCAGCGCTAAGGCCGGTGGCCTTATTACTTCCCTTGGGGCGGATCTCCAGGAAGCTCGCACTTCCGGCCGTAACAGACACTCCGTCGACGACTGAGAGCCGTGCCTCCAAGCCCCTCAATGAGTCATTCTGACCTGGCGCCGTTACTAGGATGGCTACGGGCCGAAAAGGCGGATGGCGCCCAGCATCCCATTGAATCTCGATTCCATTGACGTCCTGCGTCGGCTGGCAGTCGGTGACCCTCGCCCACGCAGCGACGAGCTCTGGCTCGCTTCCCTCCAGAAGTTCTCGCGGTCCGGAATACGCGAGTACAGTTGCACCATCCGGGACTGCCATCGCAATGATCTCCTCAAGGGCATCCAAAGTGATCTCTCTTCTATGGATCACTACTCCGGTAACTGCCTCCACGACCACACTTCCGTTGTACAGAACTAATGGGGTTCCGCTTGGGATTTTCGATTGAAGCTCTCGCTCGAGGCGCTGGACCCACGTCAGCGACCTTCCAGTCGCATAAGTGAGCCTTACGCCGGGGTGTCCCCATCGTGCTGCGCGCAGCCCGAGCTGAATGCTCTGCACTTGGTCGGCAACTGCCCCGTCCGCACGAACGAGCGTCCCATCCAAATCAACCGCGACTAGCTGAACATCAGCAAACGGCTTGAGACTTCCCGGCTCGCTACGCCAATCAGGGAAAGTTTGGAGTTCAGACATGAACGAAGTAGAGATCATGCGGCACACGGCGATGGACTCGCCTAGTCGTGTAACCACGGGCGTCTAGGGAGTACTTACGAACTTCCCCGACTTGCTTCAGCTCTCGGTGAATTGCGCTCGGAGAGAGAAGCCCGTCCGGAGCGTAGTGGAGCACCAATAGCTTGCAGTTAGCCTGGCGGACTAGTTCTCGGAGGGCGACTTGGGCGGAGCCTTTCGAATAGAAGGCTGACGTCGGAAATGACCGCGATGGCATACCAGCCTGGCCACCCACCACATAAGATCCGCCAAGGCTAAGACTCTCAGGGAAATGATAGTAGCGGCCGTAGTTCCTGCCATTAAATGGAGGATCTAGGTAAAGCACGTCCCATTGCTGTGAGACTGCCAGCTCTTGAGCATTCATGAGGCGCGCCCTGCAGCTTGACCTTCCTGGCGTGTGGCCAAGCAAGCGAAAGGCAAATGGCCGTAGCGCCTTCCGATGCCACCTCTTAAGATAGGCGTAATAGGTTCCAGCGGTATTTGCGACTCGGTCGGCGCAATCAACCAGCGACGCACGCAGAATCTTCTCCTCTTGGCTCGTAAGCACCCCTAAAGCCGCCCACGCTCCGATCTCCTGGTGGGCTGCCTCAATCCGTTCTGCATTCACTCGGGTGAAGAACTGGCGCTTGTCTGCGTACTCGCGAACTATCCAACCATCCCTGGGAGGCAGCTCTGCCAGATGACCTTCTACGTCCGATGCACCATGCAGTCCGAGGGGCTTCAGCTTTCGGAATTCTGGGCGCCTGCTAGCTTCGATTCGCGCAACTTGGAAGGCATGAGCAAAGGAAAGCTGGTCCCCGGCACAGACCTCGTAATCCCGCCCCTTGGCGGCCGCACCGACGGTTCCAATGCCTCCGAAAGGGTCGCACAGGGTTCCGGCCGGAACGACAGACTCGACAAGGTCGAGTACCCGCTCTACAACGCTGCCCTTCGACCCGAAATACCTCATTCCGTGATTCTGGCCGATGCGCGCCTTTTTCGCGGCTTGATTGGGAGGCTCTAGCCAAGGACCTTGCAGATGGCCTCGAATCCGCTCCCCGTTGCATGGGTGTACCGGGCTAGCATCGTCTCGACCCGATGCCCAGCGATCTCGGCTAAGTCGGCGTCGTTGATGCCAGCGGCGCGGAGGTGGGTTACGTAGCTGTGGCGACACTCGTGGGGGCGGATGTCTAGGTCCGCGGCTTCCTGGGTCGGCTTCCAGACGTCGCGGTAGAAGGTGCGCTCGCGCCAGAGGCGGCCGCGGGGGGTTGGGAAGAGGAGCTTGCAGTCGGGACCGTTGAGGTTGATCTGGGCTTGGAGGAGCCAGGCCAGGGTCGCGGGGACGGGGACTACGCGGCCGGCGTTCTCCTCGCCGTGGTCGGTCTTGGTGCCCTCGAGGATCTTGCCCTCGTGGGCGGTGCGGCGGACTTGGAGGGTCTCGCCGTCGAAGTCTTCGGGACGAAGGGGGAGGACCTCGCCTAGGCGCATGCCGGTGTCGGTGAAGGTGCGAACCAGGGCTTCGTAGCGGCCGGCGGCCTTGGCGAAGCGGTGCATTTCCTCGAAGCTGAAGACGCGGATGGGGCGGCGCTTCTTCTTCGCCCTCGGATCGCTGGCGCGGATGCGGATGCCCTTGAAGGGGTTGAGCTCGGCTACTTCGTCGGTGATCGCGTCCTCGGCCATCGCCGAGAGGGCGCGGAGGATGCCGACCGCTCCGGTGGTGGCTCGACCTTCGTTCGTCAGCATGTGGTCGACCAGGGCGAGGGTGTGGCGGCGGCGTAGCTCGCCGAGGGGCCAGTCCTGCAGGGGGATGCCCTCGATCTGCACGCCGGTCACTCGACTGATCCGGTGGTTGTAGGTGTCGTTGGTGCGCTCTGCCCGTGGGTGTCGCTCGGTCCACGTCTCGAAGTACTCGCCGAGCGTGTCCGGGCTGGCCTTGATCTCGTAGGCCTCGTCGATCGCGCGCGCGTCGCTCTTTCTGCGGAACGTTCCGCTGCCGCGGTTCCAGCTCGGTTTGGCGACGCGGCGCTTTCCGTCGCGACCCGTGTACCTGGCGATCCAGACCACCTCCCCGGAGGGGTTCCGGCGCTTGATCGGCGACTCCCGTTTCATGTCGTCTCATCCCTGTGGCGGCCGAGGAAGTCCTCGACGTCGGCCGGGTCGATCCGCCGCGATGCGCCGAGCTTGTAGCTGGGGAGGTCGCCCCGGCGGATCCAGTTGCGGACGGTGCGATCCGAAACGGCCAAGTAGACGGCGAGGGTGCGCTCGGTGAAGAAGCTCGGGCGGTTCGTTCTTCCGCTCATGTCGGGGAAGTGCCTTCGCCCTCCCGACAGTTCCGGGCAATTCCCTCGGGCACCAACGGCGGCCACTCCGAGAGGGGCGACCACACCGGCCGATCGCGCGGCGCAGCCGCGCCAAAATCGACGGTGGGGGCGCCCCTCTCGCGCCGCTCCGATCCCTTGCAGACTTTCTGGACTGACAAGGTCCCAGCCAGGCACAGAAGCGAACATATGTTCCCGGTTCATAATGTGTCGGGGGTCTGAGGTTGGAGTCGCGGAGCGGCTACAACCGATGGCCGTCGCGGTCTGCGCAGAGGCATTTCGCAGAGAGGGCCGCGGCGATGGCTCGGCGGTGGCAGGGTCAGGCATCGGAAGCTTCGGGGGGCGAGTGCTCGCTGAATTGGCCGTGCCGGGTTTCCCCCGGGTTCCACCTGATCCCGACCAGCAGCTCGTTGGCGGAGCATTCGAGCGAGGCGGCGAGCTTGACCAGCGTGTCGATCCTGGCCACGCGCAGCCCGCGCTCCAGCTGGCTCACCTCGGTGCGGTGGAGCGAGGCGCGGATCGACAGCTCCTCCTGAGAGAAGCCGGCGGCCTTCCTCTCGCGGGCGAGGTTGTCGCCGAAGATCCCCGCGATGTCGATCACGAGGCACCCCCGACCCACCGCAGCATTGACGGGTTCAGGGGTGTGGAGAACACGAACGCTCCCTGCCTGCCTTCGATCCCCGGTACCCAGGCGATCCCACGGAGCAAGCTCTGCTCGGGGACGTTGATCGTCTGGGCGACCTTGATCAGGGTCTCGACGCCCGGTACCCGCTGGCCCTGCTCCAGGAGTCCGATCTCGGTCCGGTGAACGGCTGCTCCTCTAGCCACCTCTTCCTGGCTCATCGCCGCCCACCTGCGGGCTCGCCGCACGTTCTCGCCGAGGTGGAGGCCCAGCTCCTCGTTTCGGGTCTTGCCAGCGCCCATCACTCGGCCTCCAGCCGGTCGAAGTGGATTGCGGCTCGGGTCGGGCCGATGAGCTTGCCGTCGGCGAGAACAAGGCCGGCGGCCGTTAGTTCGCGGACCGCGCGACGGATCGCGTCCTTCTCAGCAAAGTCCTTGGGGTCGAGATCGCGGAGAAGCTCGTCGAGCGTCAGCCGGGTTGGGTGCTCATCGAGCAGGATCGCCAGTACGACATGTTCCGTTCGGCGGTCCTCGATTGCGGGAACCTCAGCCTGGCTCCGCGTAGGGTCTTTCCTAGCCATGGGGAGTGCACGCTCCTTGTGGTCAGGCCCTCGGATGGCGTGCCAGCGCCACCGGGGGCCGCTTTATGCGGGTCCAACCAGCCTAGCAGCGATATAGCACATGTGCTAGAGGAGCATTGACCGGTGCAGCGCCGAGAATGAAGGTCACGCATGCGCCGCTCCTCGCGACCACAGCCTGAGCTCGGTGCCGCGATCCGCGCCCTCCGCGAGAAACGGGGTGAGACGCAGGAGACCATCGCCGAGCAAGCCGGCATCGCGCTGCCAACCCTCTCCCACATCGAGTCCGGCCACGCCAACCCGACCTGGGCCACGGTGGGGGACCTTGCCGCAGCGCTCGGTGTGTCGATCAGCGACCTCGCCAGGCTCGCCGAGCGCCAGACGAAATGAGACAGAAATGAGACACCGACACTCCGGAACCCAGCGGAATCGCCCGGCGCCCGCCGGAACCCACTTCAACCGCGAGACCGCGCAAACCGCTCTGGCAAGCGCCTCCCACGGCACTGCAAGGAACCACAAGGAATGCGCCCGACGGGAGTCGAACCCGCGACCTTCGGCTTGAAAGACCGACGCTCTTTGGGCCCCCGAAAGGACCCGTTGACCACTGAGCTACGGGCGCTCACGTGGAACTGTACCCGCGCAGCGGGTTTTGAGCGTTGCCGGGCTCGGCGTGGGGGAGGGTTCGGGGTGGCGGGGTCTCAGCGGGCGACGGTGACGCGGAGGAAGGTCGCCGGGATCGAGGTGGCGTCGCCGCCCTGGTTCTGCTCGGCGAAGAGAGCGTCGAGCTCGGCCTGGAGCTCGGCGTCACGGCCGTCTTTGGCCGCCGCGGCGAAGGCGTTCATCGTCGGTCCGTAGTAGTCCCGGAACGTGGCCACCAGCTCGGCGGGCGGGCCCGGGTGGTTGAAGGTGTACGTGTCGGGCTCGCAGGAGACCGCGTCGGCGGGGATGCCGGCGGCGCCGAAGCGCTCGACCACCTGCTCCTCGACGCCCCAGGTCATCGGGCTGACGAAGCCCTCCGGGGGCGGCGGCGAGTAGGCCGAGCTGATCTTCAGGATCTGGGCGACCAGCGTTGGGTCGCCGGGAATCCAGTTGCCCATCACGATGCGGCCGCCGGGCTTCGTCACCCGGACCATCTCGCTGGCGACGTCGAACGGCTTCGGCGCGAACATCGCGCCGAACATGCTGATCGTGAGGTCGAAGCTGGCGTCCTCGAGCTCGGCCAGGTCGGTCGCGTCGCCCTCCTGGAAGCGGAGATTGGGCAGGTCGAGCGCCGCGGCGCGGGCGTTGCCGGCGGCGACGAGGTTGGAGGCGAGGTCGACGCCGAGCACGTCGGCCCCGGCCCGCGCCGCCGGCACCGCCGTCGTCCCGTCGCCGCAGCCGAGGTCGAGCAGCCGCAGTCCCCCGACCCCGAGGCTGCCCACCACCGCCTCCCCGCTCTCGCGCATCGTCGCCGCGATCCGGGTGAAGTCGCCCTTCTCCCACAGTTCCTTGTTCGCGCTCATCGTCTCCCCCGGGTCCGTTTGCTTCACAGACCCTAACCGGGAGACACAACCCCGCGCCGCTTTAGGCTGCCGGGCATGGACCTTGGACTGAAGGGGCGCGTGGCGCTGGTGATGGGCGCGAGCCAGGGCATCGGCAAGGCGATCGCCGTGACCCTGGCGCGGGAAGGGGCGCGGGTCGCGATCGCCAGCCGCTCGCAGGAGCGGCTCGAAGCGGCGGCGGCGGAGATCGGCGAGGGGACCGCGACCTTCGTCGCCGACGCCACCGACAGCGAGCGGCTGGCTCGCCTGCCGATGGAAGTGACCGAAGCGCTGGGCCCGGCCGAGATCCTCGTCCTCAACGCCGGCGGACCGCCGCCGGGCGGGCCGCTCGACCACGGCTTCGAGGAATGGGAGGACGCCTGGCGCTCGCTGGTGCTGGCGCCGCGGATCCTTGCCGGCGGCGTGCTGCCGGCGATGCGGGCCGCCGGCTGGGGCCGGATCGTCAACGTCGGCTCGAGCACGACGATCGAGCCGATCCCCTACCTCAGCCTCTCCAACACCCACCGGCTGGCGGCCGTCGGCTTCCTCAAGACGCTCGCCCGCGAGGTCGCCGCCGACGGCGTCACCGTCAACACCGTCGCCACCGGCAAGTTCGACACCGAGCGGCTGATGTCGTTCGGCGCCTCGCGCGAGCAGGTCGAAGCGACGGTGCGCGAGGAAGTCCCCGCCGGCCGCCTCGGTCAGCCCGAGGAGTACGGCGACCTCGTCGCCTTCCTCTGCTCCGACCGCGCCGCCTACCTCACCGGCACCGTCATCCCCCTCGACGGCGCCCTCCTCCACTCCGTCTAGCTGCCGACGGGACGATTTCGGGCGATAGTCACCCGAAATCGTCCCGTCGACCCCCTGCGCCTGCTATCGTTAACCAAATGGTTAACGATCCGTTCAGGGCTCTCTCGCACCCGATCCGCCGCGGCATCGTCGAACGGCTCGCGGTCGGGCCGGGGACGGTCGGCGAAGTCACCAGGGGGTTCGACGTCTCCAAGCCCGCGATCACCAAGCACCTCAAGGTGCTGGAAGAGACCGGCGTCGTCAGCCGCTCGGTGCAGGGCCGCACGCACCGGCTCGCGCTGCAGCCGGGGGCGCTGGAGGAGGCGAGCGAGTGGCTCGAGCGCCAGCGCGCGATCTGGAGCCGCCTGTTCGACGTCGTCGACGACTACCTCAAGGAGGAGCAGGGATGAAGATGCCACCGGTCGTGTCGCCCCAGGAGTGGGAAGCCGCCCGCGAGCAGCTGCTGGCGAAGGAGAAGGAGCTGACCCGCGCCCGCGACGCGCTCGCCGCCGAGCGCCGGCGGATGCCGCGGATGGCGGTCGAGAAGGAGTACCGCTTCGAGGGCCCGGACGGCCCGGCGAGCCTGCTCGACCTCTTCGACGGGCGCCGCCAGCTGATCGTCTACCGCTTCTTCTTCGAGCCCGGCGTCCACGGCTGGCCCGAGCACGGCTGCCCGGGCTGCTCGTTCGGCGCCGACCAGGTCGGCCACCTCGCCCACCTGAACGCGCGCGACACCACCCTCGCCTACGCCTCGCGCGCGCCCCAGGCCGAGATCCGCCGCTACCGGGAGCGGATGGGCTGGGAAGTCCCCTGGTACACGATCACCGACGAGTTCGACCTCGACTTCGGCGTCGACGAATGGCACGGCACCAACGCCTTCTACCGCGACGACGAGGACCGCGTCTTCCGCACCTACTTCGTCAACGGCCGCGGCGACGAACAGATGGGGAGCACCTGGAACTACCTCGACGTCACCGCGCTCGGCCGCCAGGAGCAGTGGGAGGACTCGCCGCAGGGCTACCCGCAGACGCCGCCCTACAAATGGTGGCGCCTGCACGACGAGTACGCCGCGTCGTGATCGCCGCCCACATCGCCGGGATGCCGGTCGAGGAGCTGCTGCCCTCGCTGGTCGGGCCCGGCGTCGGCCTCCTCGCCGTCCGCGCCTGGCTCGCGGTCCGCTGGCGCGACCGGGATGATCAGCAGCGGTGAGCGGCGAGACCCTCCACATGGTGCGCACCTTCCAGGCCCCGGCCCAAGCCGTCTTCGACGCCTGGACCAGCGAGGAGGTGCTGCGCCGCTGGTTCCACGCCGAGCGCGACTGGGAGACCTCCGCGGCCGAGGTCGACCTCCGTGTCGGCGGCGCCGTGCGCGTGGTGATGCGCGACCCCGTCAAAGACGTCGAGTACGGCGGCGGCGGGCGCTACACCGAGATCGACCCGCCGCACCGCCTCGCCTTCACCTGGACCTGGGACGACGACGCGGATCGCGAGACGCTGATCGAGATCGACTTCGAGGAGTCAGGCGGCGCCACCACCGTCCGCTTCACCCACTCCAACCTCCGCGACGCCGACCACGTCCGCAGCCACGAAGGCGGCTGGACCGGCGCCTTCGAAAACCTCGCGCGCGCCCTGCAGCCCTAGCCGCCGACGGGACGATTTGTCGTCCCTACGTGGACAAATCGGCCCGTCGACCCCTCAGGACTCGCCCGGCGCCTCGCGCATGGCCGGGTAGATGATCACGTCTCGGAGGGTCTTGGCGCCGGTCATGATCATCAGCAGGCGGTCGATGCCGAGGCCGCAGCCGCTCGCCGGGGGCATCCCGTATTCGAGCGCGCGCACGAACTCTTCGTCGTGGGGATGCGGGTCTTCCTCCGCGCCGGACTCCTGCCGTTCGCGCTGGCCGATGAAGCGCTCGCGCTGCTCGACCGGGTCGTTGATGTCGGTGCCGCCGCCGACGATCTCCATCCCGGCGACGATCCCGTCGAAGGCCTCGCAGACCTTGGGGTCGTCGGGGTGGACCTTGACCAGCGGCCAGATGTCGATCGGCAGCACGGTGATGAAGGTCGGCTGAATCAGCTTCGGCTCGATCAGCTTGCCCTGCAGCGTGTCGACCAGGCCGGCCCAGTCGTCGTTCTCCTCGGCGTCCTCGCCGGCCAGCTCGAAGAGCTCGTCGCGGCTCGCCGCGTAGATGTCGACGCCGGTCTCCTTCAGCAGCTCGTCGCGCAGCACGACCCGCGGCCAGGGCGCCTTGAAGTCGATCTCCACCCCGTCGCGCTCGACCACCGTCGTCCCCATCACCGCCTGCACCACGTCCGCCACCAGCACCTCGACGAACTCCATCACGCCGTTGTAGTCGGCGCCGCCCACGAACATCTCCAGCATCGTGAACTCGGGGTTGTGCTGCGGCGACATCCCCTCGTTGCGGAAGAAGCGGCCGAACTCGTATACGTCCTCGAAGCCGCCGACGATCGCCCGCTTCAGCAGCAGCTCGGTCGCCGTGCGCAGGTAGAGCTGGCGGTCGAGCGCGTGGTGGTGGGTGACGAACGGCCGCGCCGCGGCGCCGCCGGTCAGCCGCTGCAGGACCGGCGTTTCCAGCTCGACCCAGCCGCGCTCGTGCATGTGCTTGCGGATCGCGAAGGTCAGGTCGGAGCGCTTCTTGAAGATCTCGCGCGAGTCGGCGTTCGCCATCAGGTCGAGTTCGCGCTGGCGGTAGCGCAGGTCCGGGTCGGAGATCCCGTGGAAGAGGTCCGGCAGGTCGCGCAGCGCCTTGGCCAGCAGCGTGCACTCGCGCACGCCGATCGCCAGCTGCCCCCGTTTGGTCACGTACAGCGGCCCCTCGACGCCGACCTCGTCGCCGATGTCGAGCTCTTCGATCCGCGCGAAGGCCTGCTCGCCGAGCACGTCGCGTTTGGCGACCGCCTGGATCTGCCCGGTGATGTCGCGGACGTCGATGAAGACGACCTTGCCGTGGCCGCGCTTGCCGGTGATCCGGCCCATCACCCGGTAGGTGAACTCCTCGTGCTCGCCCTCCCCCAGCTCGGCCGGGTCGTGGGCGGCGAGGATCTCCTCGACGTGATCGCGGTCGTTGAAGTTGTGCGGGTAGGGGTTGACCCCTTCCGCGCGCAGGCGCTCGACCTTGGCCCGCCGCACCGCTTCGCTGGCCGCCGCCGAACGGTCGCCAGTTGCGTCGAGCTCGGTCCCAGCCGCCTGCGGCGGCGCCTCACTCGGGTCAGTCATCGCCTCATGTCGCGCTTCACGGAGCGAAGCCGACAGTCACGCGCTCGTCACCTTCATAGTCCTGAAGGGTAGTGGCGTCGCGCAGCAGCTCGCGCATCGCCGGGCCGTGGTGAGTGTCGTGCTCCATGGCGAGCTTCCAGCCCGAGGGCGTTTCCGCGATCAGGCCGCGGATCACGCCGAGGCCGTCCTCGCCGCAATCGCCGGTGACGGCGATCCGCGGCTCGCGCTGGATCTCGGGCGAGCGATCGTAGATCGTCTCGTCGGTGACGTAGGGCAGGTTGGCGATCACCAGGTCGACGTCCTCGAGGTCGTCCGGCAGCCCGGTGGCGACGCGGACGTCGAGGTCGAGGCCGAGCCGCGCGGCGTTCTCGCGGGCGGCTTCGACCGCCTCCGGCGAGAGGTCCGAGGCGGTGACCCGCAGGTCGGGCCGCTCCGCCAGCAGCGCCAGCGCGATCGCGCCGGAGCCGGTGCCGACCTCGTGCACGCGCGCGCCCTGCGGCAGTTCTGTGCCGACCTCGACCAGCAGCTCGGTCTCGCGGCGCGGCCACAGCACGCGTTCGTCGACGTAGATCTCGAGGCTGCGGAACGGGGCGCGGCCGAGGACGTAGGCCATCGGTTCGCGTTCGACCCGGCGCTGGACGCGGCGCTCGATCTCGGCCGCGACCTCGGGCTCGATCTCACCGGCGCTGTCGACCGTCAGCTGCTCGGGCTTGACCCCGAGCGCGTCGGCGACCAGCACTTCGGCGTCGGCCCGGGCCTCGTCGACGCCGGCGGCGGCGATCCGCTCGGCAGCATCGTCGAGCACCGCGCCAACGGTGCGCGCAGCGGGGTCCTCTCTCTGCGTATCGACAGTCGCCATTACCCGCCAAGCCTCCCTAGGTTGACCGCTCCAAAGTTCTTGCGCAAGATTAACACCGATTCCATGAATTGAAGAAAAAGACCCGCTTCAGACCGCGGGCCGCACCGCACCTTTCGCCGTTTGGCGCCAGATGCCTCCGTGCCGGCGGACCACGATAGCGATCCACAGCGCTCCAGCAGTGAAAATCACGATGCTCTCGAGCTGCGCAGTCGTCAACCCGATCGCGTCGACCGAGTTGCGACGCAGGAACTCGACGAGGAAGCGCTCGACCCCCGCGTACATCAGATAGAGCGCGAAGAGCACCCCGGCGCGGACCCGGTCGCGCAGCTGCCAGAGCAGCCAGGCGCAGAGCCCCATCGCCAGCGTCTCGTAGATCGGCGTCGGGTGGACGGTGCGGTCGGTCGGCACGGTGCCGTCCGGGTAGGACATCGCCCAGGGCCCGTCCCAGGGCTTGCCGTAGTCGCCGTCGCCGGCGAGCTGGCAGCCGCAGCGCCCGATCGCGTAGCCGAGCGCCAGCGCCGGCGCGGTCATGTCGAGCAGGGCGAGGCCGAGGAAGCCGCGCCACCAGGCCCAGGCCACCACGGCGAGGGCGCCGCCGATCGCGCCGCCGTACCAGACCAGCCCGGCACCGGAGAAGAGGTCGCCGATGACGTCGTGCTTGACCTGGTCGTAGTTCTGGACGACGAAGTAGACGCGCGAGCCGACGACGCCCCCGGCCAGCGCCGCGAAGATCATCTCGTAGGCCCAGTCGGGCGGCTTGCCCAGCTCCCCCAGCCGCTTCCACAGCAGCGCCCCGGCGGCGACGAAGCCGAGCGCGAAGCAGATCCCGAACGACTGCAGCGTCAGCGGCCCGATCTCGACTTCGGGATACATGCGGCGCCCGGCGACCTAACCGGTGAGCAGCAGCTCGAGCAGCGCCTTCTGCGCGTGCAGGCGGTTCTCCGCCTCGTCCCAAACCGCCGAGTGCTCTCCATATAGGACGTCGGCGGTGATCTCCTCGCCGGGATGGGCGGGCAGGCAGTGGAGGACGATCGCGTCGTCGCCTGCGGCGGACAGCAGGTCGGCGTCGAGCCGGAACGGCGCCAGGTCGGCGCGGCGGCGCGCCGCTTCCTCCTCGTCGCCCATGCTGACCCAGACGTCGGTGTAGAGGGCGTCGGCGCCGGCCGCGGCGGCGCGCGGGTCGGCGGTCAGCTTCGCCCCGTGCCCCTCCTCGAGCTGGTAGCCGTTCGGCGCCGCGACGACGACCTCGACCCCGGTCAGCTCGCCGAGGATCGCCAGCGAGCGGGCGACGTTGTTGCCGTCGCCGACGTAGGCGAGGCGCAGCCCCTCGAGCCGGCCGAAGCGCTCGCGCATCGTCAGCAGGTCGGCCAGCGCCTGGCAGGGATGGTGCAGCGGCGTCAGCCCGTTGACGACCGGGACGGTGGCGGCGGCGGCGAGCTCGGCGACCGCCTCGTGGGAGCCGGAGCGGATCACGATTGCGTCGACGTAGCGGGAGAGGACGCGGGCGGTGTCGCCGATCGACTCGCCACGCGAGAGCTGCATCTCGTCGCCGCGCAGGACGATCGGGGTCGCCCCCAGCTCGGCGACGCCGACCTCGAAGGAGATCCGCGTCCGCGTCGAGGGCTTCTCGAAGACGAGGGCGATGCTGCGGCCGGCGAGCCGGTCGCAGCCGAGCCGCTCGCCGCGGCCGGCTTTGAGCTCGGCGGCGCGCTCGAGCAGCTTGCCGAGCTCGAAGGCACCCAGCTCCTCGCCGGTGATGAAGTCGCGCTTCTCGTTTTCCGCGGGCAAGGCCCGGATACTACGGCGGTGGAGTTCACGGCCCTCGCCTGGAACCTGTTCCACGGGCGCGACTTCCCGCCGGACCCGGCGCTGCGCAGTTGGCGCTCGCGCATCCTGCGCCTGGACGAGCACAACGAGACCCACGTCCAGGTCAACCGCGACCTGACCAAGGAGTTCGCGACGCTGCTCGCCAGCACCGCCTGGGACGTCGCCCTGCTGCAGGAGTGCCCGCCCCGCTTCGCCGAGCCGCTGGCCCGCGCCTGCGCGGCCGAGTGGCAGCGGGCGCTGACCTCGCGCAACTCGCTGGGGCCGCTGCGGGCGCTGCTGGCGCGCCAGAACCCGGACCTGATGGCCTCCGGCGAGGGCGGCTCGAACCTGACCCTGGTCCGCGTTCCCGGCCCGCTCGGCGGCATCGCCGAGCGGCGCGAGCTGGTGATCCACGAGGGTGAGCCCGAGCGCCGCTCGATGGCCTTCACCCGCACCGCCTCGGGCCTGTGCATCGCCAACCTGCACGCGACCAACGACCGCCCCGAGCTGGCAACGGAGGACGTGCTGAAAGCGGCGCGGGCGGCAACCGAGTGGGCCGGCGCGGCGCCCCTCCTCTTCGGCGGCGACCTCAACCTGCGCCCGGCCCAGAACCCGGCGGTCTTCGAGCGGCTCGAGCGCGACTTCGGCCTCGCCGGCACGACCGCGCCGGAGGCAATCGACCACCTGCTCGTCCGCGGCGTCGAAGTCCTCGCCGCACCCACCGCCTGGCCGCCGCAACGACGCGAGCTGCCGCTCGAAGGACGCGCCCTGCGGCTCTCCGATCACGCGCCGGTGGAAGGAAAGTTCGGCGTTGCGGAGCAAAAGCTCCTGGATAACTGAGATAGTCGGGGCCACCGCGCGGCGGTGCCGACCCAACGTCTAAACAGGAGGCTGCCGAGATGGCCGAGAAAAAAGCGAAACCGAAAGCCAAAGCGAAAGCGAAACCCAAAGCTGCGAAAAAGGCTTCGGCCACGAAAGCCAAAGCGAAACCGAAAAAAGCTGCCGCCAAAAAAGCTGCGCCGAAAAAAGCCACCGCTAAAAAAGCCGCGCCGAAAAAAGCTGCGAAAAAAGCCAGCAAGGCCAGCGCCGGGCTGACCGGGCTCGACAAGAGCGTCGCCCAATTCCGTGAGAGCCTCGAGGAAAGCGTCCACATCACCCAGGACCGGATCCAGGAAGTCATCGACGACGCGGTCAAGCGCGGCCGGATGACCCGCGGCGACGCCGAGAAGCTGGTCAGCGACATCGTCAAACGCGGTCGCAAACAGACCGACGCCCTGCTCGCCGAACTCGAACGCCTCGTCAAACAGGCGCGCAAAGACGTCGGCGGCCGCACCGCCCCGGTCCGCAAACAGGCCACCCAGGCGGCGCGTAAAGCGCGCAAAAAACTCCGTTAGGGAGTCGAGTTAGTGGAGTCGGCCACCGGCCCCAGATCGGCCGCGCCGCGTCGCGGCGAGCTGCTCGAGGTCGAGGTCGACTCACTGGCTTTCGGCGGTCGCGGCGTCGCCCGCGCCGACGGCTTTGTCGTCTTCGTCGCGGGCGCGCTGCCGGGCGACCGCGTCCGCGCCGAAGTCACCAAAGGGAAGAAGCGGTTCGCCGAGGCGCGCACGGTCGAGTTGCTGCGCCCCGGCGCCGACCGCATCGAGGACCGCTGCGTGCACGGTGGCGAGCCCTGCCCGGGTGCTCCCTGGCAGGGCCTCGCCTACGACCAGCAGCTCGCCCATAAGCAGGGGCAGGTCGATGAGGCGCTGCGGCGGATCGGCGGCCTCGACGGCTTCGAGCTGGAGGAGATCGTGCCGGCGCTGGCGCAGTGGCGCTACCGCAACAAGCTCGAGTACTCCTTCGGCGAGGTCGACGGCGCCCTCGCCCTCGGCTTCCACGCCCGCGGCCGCTGGGACCTGATCGTCGACGTCGACGACTGCAAGCTCGCCTCCGAACCGGGCAACACCGCGCGCAACGCGGTCCGCGAGTGGGCGCGCAGCGAAGGCATCCCCGCCTACGACGGCGGCGCCCGCAGCGGCACCCTGCGCAACCTCGTCGTCCGCGAGGGGCGGCGCACCGGCCAGATCCAGACGCGCCTGGTGACCGCGCCGGCGAAGCTGCCGCGGCCGCCGGTCGACCTCCACACCGTGATCGAGGGCGACTCGGGCGGCACCGACGGCCCGACCGGCGTGCTCGGCGAGGAGCTGCTGCGCGAGGAGCTCTGCGGGCTGCGGCTGGCGATGTCCCACGGCGCCTTCTTCCAGACCAACACCGAGATGGCCGAGCGCCTCTACGCCGTCGCCGCCGAGTTCGCCGGGCTCAGCGGCCGCGAGCGGGTCTTCGACCTCTACTGCGGGATCGGCACGATCGGGCTGACGATGGCGCCGCAGGCGGGTGAGGTCTGGGGGCTGGAGATCGTCCCCGAGGCGATCGTCGACGCCGAACGCAACGCGCGCCGCAACAAGATCGAGAACGTGCGCTTCATGGCGGGCAATGCCCGCACCGGCGTGCGGCCGCTGATCGAGGAGGCGGGCAAGCCCGACGTCGTCGTCATCGACCCGCCGCGCGCCGGCCTCTCGCCGAAAATCGTCCGCCGCGTGCTCGAGTGCGAAGCGCAGCGGATCGTCTACGTCTCCTGCAACCCGACGACGCTGGCGCCGAACGCGGCCCAGTTGGTCGAGGCGGGCTATAGCCTGCGCCGGGTGAGGCCGGTCGACATGTTCCCCCAGACCCCGCACATCGAGTGCGTCGCCGTATTCGAGCGGACCGCCGCCGCCGGGAGCGCCGCCTGATGGGCCGCGCGTTCGGCGTCGCCGCCGGCCTCGACTCCGCGGTCGCCGCGCCGCTGGCGCAGCGCTGCGAAGAGCTCGGCTACGACTCGATCTGGTCCAACGACCACCCCGGCGCGAAAGGGCTGGAGACGCTCGCCGTCTTCGGCGAGGCGGCGCCGCGCCTGGACCTCGGCGTCGGCGTGATCGCGATCGACCGCACCCCACCCGAGCAGATCGCCGCCGACCTGCAGCGCACCGGCCTCGACCCCGCGCGGCTCTGGCTCGGCGTCGGCTCCGGCTTCACCAAGAAACCGCTGACGGCGATGAGCGAGGCGCTGCCGGCCCTGCGCGAGGCGCTCCCCGGCGTGCGCCTCGTCCTCGCCGCGATGGGCCCGAAGATGTGCGCCCTCGCCGGCGCCGACTACGACGGCGCCTTCTTCAACTGGATGACGCCAGCCTTCGCCGCCGGCGCCCGCGCCGAGGTCGAAGCCGGCGCCGCCGCGGCCAACCGCGAGACGCCCCCCGTCTTCGGCTACGTCCGCACCGCCGTCGGCCCCGACGCCGCCGAGCGCCTGGCCAAGGAGGAGTCCTTCTACCGCGACCTGCACAAGGGCTACCGCGACCACTTCGACCGCCTCGGCGAGCCCGAGGGCACCGTCGGCGTCGCCGCCGCCGACGCCACCGACGCCCAGTCCCAACTGGCCGCCTACACCGCCCTCGACACGATCGTCGTCCGCGGCCTCGCCTCCGCCAAGGTCGAGGCGATGACCGCCGTAGCCAAGGCCGCCGCGCCGCGCTGAGTCAACTCGGCAGCCGACACCGTTGTCGACTTTGTACCCCCTATAGCCAGTACAAAGTCGACAGCGCCGGGCTGCCGAATCCCCACTCCAACCCCTGCCGTGGGGGTGGTCGCCGCAAGCGGAGGTGGCTGCGGGGGCGTGACTGGCCAAGCAGCGCCGCGCCAGGCACGTCATCCGGGGCCGCCTCCGCGCCGCGGCGCCCACCCCCACGGCGTCAATACGGCGGCAAATCCTCGTACCACGCTCCCAGCATTCGAAAAGCGCGCCAGAAGCGCTGCTTGGCCCCCTCCTCGTCCAACGACAGGTCGATGTCGGGGACGTAGAGGGCGTCGATGGTGGGGGTGAAGGCCTGGATCTCGCCCTCGCGCTGCTCGATCTCGCGGGAGAGGGGGATGTGGAGGCCGTTGAGGATCGAGAGGGCGGGCTCGCCCATGACGACGACGATCTTCGGCTGCACGATCGCCAGCTCCTCGGCGAGGCGGGCGACGCACTCGCCGGGCGCCAGGTCGGGCTCGGGGGTGGGGCACTTGACGCAGAGCGTGCCGTAGACGGCGAGGGGGTCGATGCTGAGGCGCTTGAAGCTTTTCATCAGCGCGTTGCCGGAGCGACCGTAGAAGGCGACGCCCTCCTCGATCTCCGAGCTCATCGGCGCCTGCTTGAGCATGAAGATGTCGGCCTGCGGGTGACCGGAGCCGAGCACGGGCATCAGGTGGCCGCGCGGGCAGTGCTGACACTCCTGGATCTCGCGGCTGAGCTGGTTCAGCTCGCGGATCGCCCGTTCCAGATACTTCTCGCGGATCTCGTCGTCGATGCTCGGCATGGCCGAGGACATCTTTGACGGGCCGGGCGCGCCTCCTTTGCCGCCCCGCGACTGCATCAGGACTTGCTCGCCGAGCGCCGCCGCCGCGGTTTGCCCCCGCGCGCC
The DNA here is from genome assembly GCA_048498975.1 of Actinomycetota bacterium. GTDB lineage: Bacteria > Actinomycetota > Thermoleophilia > Solirubrobacterales > 70-9 > VAYN01. Next base: position 31,948 of record JBEHWY010000011.1, read on the forward strand.
GGTTTGGCGTCGGGCACGCGCCGTTTCGGCGCCTTCGGCCGCCCGGTCGTCTGCAGGAACTTGAGGGTCTGCACGTAGACCAGGTTCTTGTGTTTGCGGGTGATGTCGGCGTCCCGCATCGCCTCGAGGAACTCGGCCGGCCCCTCGAAGTCGTGGATCCGCTGCCGCACGCTGCCGAGCCCCTGGGCGACGTGGCTGTCGGAGCCCGCCGCGGGCACGATCCGGTACTTGCGGGCGAAGCGCTCGGCCTCCTCGTTGAAGGCGGTGACCGCGACCCGCGGGTTGAAGACCTCGAGGATGTCGATCTCCTCGATGATGTCGATCAGGTGCTCGTAGTCGGGCACCGAGTGGAAGCGGTCGAAGGGGTGGGGCACGTAGACGAGGCCGCCCTGCGCGCGGATCGCGGCGATCGTCTCCGCCATCGTCATCCCCTTCGGGATCTTCTCCTCGAGGAAGAGGCCGATCACCTCGCCCTGCTCGCCGGTCTTCACCTCCTCGCCGACGATCACCTTCGGTCCGCCGGTCTCGGCGGCGACGCGCCGCGCTTCCAGCGCCCCGGAGACCTCGTTGTGATCGGTGATCGCGATCGCGCCGAGGCCGCGGTCGCGCGCCGTCCGCAGCAGCACGTCAACCGGGGTCGCGCAGTCCATGGAGTGGTCGGTGTGCATGTGCAGGTCGACCTCGATCAGCGGCCGGTCGATGATCCGCGCTCGCATCTCGGGGTCGCCGTCGGCGGAGTGGCGACGCGCCAGCAGCCGCCGGTAGATCGCCTCGAACTCGTCGGCGACGGCGCTCCACTCGCGCCCGTCGGCGGCCGGCCCGACCAGGTCGTAGCCGGCCGGGAAGTAACGCTCCAGCAGCTCCGCGGTCTGCGGCTCGGTGACGGTGCGGGCGTCGATGCGGCCGAAGAAGATCTCGACCAGCGGCCGCGCCACCTGGGTCGAGAGGACGCGCTCGCGCGGCGCGTGGAAGGTGGCGACGTTGAGCGAGTAGGAGTGGCGCAGCGCCGCCGAGGAGACGCTCGGGGCGAACGGCTCGTGGACGTGGAGGATGTCGAGCTCGCGGTCTTTCAGCAGTCGCTTGACCGGGTCGCCGGTGCTCAGCCGCAGCACCTCATGGCCACGCCGCTCCATCTCGGCCGAGAGCCGCTCGCAGAACTCCTCGGCCCGGGCGCCGGCCCGGGTGCGCCCGCGCGGGCAAACCTGGGCGATGGTGAGCGGCGACTGGGGCACGGTCTGCGCAAACAATAGGAGCCCGCCGAGGCGGGCTCCCGTTAAGCGTCTGGTGGCGGCTGCCTACGCCTGGTTGGCGCTGGGGGCGTCGGCCGGGGCCGGAGCCTTGACCTTGCCGCGCTTGTTGGCGGCGATGAACTCCTCGGTCTGCTCGCGCGCCTCGTCGTCGGGCCGCTGCGTGTGCGGCGACTTCATCAGGTAGCTGGAGGGACCGTCGAGCTGGCCGGCGATGCCGTTGTTGAGCGCCAGCTTGATGATCCGCACCGCGTCGATGACGACGCCGGCGGAGTTCGGCGAGTCCCAGACCTCGAGCTTCAGCTCGGCGGTCAGCGGCACGTCGCCGAAGGCTTTGCCCTCGAGCCGGATGTGGGCCCACTTGCGGTCGGTCAGCCAGGCGACGTAGTCGGAGGGACCGACGTGGACGTCCTCGGCGGGCAGGTCGTGGCCCATGATCGAGGTGACGGCGTTGGTCTTCGACTCCTTCTTGGAGGCAAGCCGCTCGCGCTCGAGCATGTTGTAGAAGTCCATGTTGCCGCCGACGTTGAGCTGGCTGGTCCGCTCTAGCCGCACGCCGCGGTCGTGGAAGAGGCGGGCGAGCTGGCGGTGGACGATCGTCGCCCCGACCTGGGACTTGATGTCGTCGCCGATGATCGGCAGGCCGGCGTCCTGGAAGCGCTTGTCCCAGTAGTCCTCGCGGGCGATGAAGACCGGCAGGCAGTTGACGAAGCCGACGCCGGCCGCCAGGGCCTGCTCGACGTACCACTTGGTCGCCTCCTCGGAGCCGACCGGCAGGTAGCAGACGAGGACGTCCGCGCGGCTCTCCTTGAGGATGCCGACGACGTCAGCGGTTTCGCCCGGGGCTTTGGTGATTTTCTCTTTCAGGTACTTGCCGAGGCCGTCGTGGGTCATGCCCCGCTCGACCTTGACCCCGAGGTTCGGCACGTCGGCGAACTTGATCGTGTCGTTCTGGCCCGACCAGATCGCCTCCGAGAGGTCTTTGCCGACCTTCTCGACGTCGATGTCGAAGGCGGCGACGAATTCGACGTCGCGGACGTGGTAGCCGCCGAGGTCGACGTGCATCAGGCCCGGCACTTCCTCGCTGGGGTCGGCGTCCTTGTAGTACTGGACGCCCTGGATGAAGGAGTTGGCGCAGTTGCCGACGCCGACGATCGCGACGCGGACCTTGTCGTCCGTGCGGCCGACACCGTTCGTGCTGCCGTTTGCTCCGTTGCTCTCACTCATGAAATCTGAAGTCCTCCTGGGATCGCGCTAGATGGGTGAACACACCCGGTGGCCGCGCTGGTTACAGGTCCTCCGGCTCCTCGCCGCCGTTCTTGGCGGCCACAGCCTCGCCGGAAAGCTCGTTTCGAACATGCCAAACCCGCTGGAAAGTCGTGAAGATGGTCAAGGCCGCCATCACGTAGACCGCCGGCGCCAGCAGCTCGAAATCGGCGATGCCGGCACCCTTGGCGAAGAGCAGCCCGATGGAGAGTATGACCACCCGCACCGGGCGCGTCGCCAGGCCGACCTTGCATTCGACCCCGAGCGCCTCGGCTCTGGCCCGCGTGTAGGAGACCATCAGCGAGCCGAGCACGGCGACGACGCACATCGCCGCGGCGAAGTCTTCGCCCTGGGCGGCGAAGTAGCCGGCGACGGCGGCGAGCACAATCCCCTCCTCGATCCGGTCCAGGGTCGAGTCAAGGAAGGCGCCGAACAACGTCCCCTTGCCCGACATCCGCGAGTAGCGGCCGTCGAGCGTGTCCATCACCGAGCCGAGGATGAAGGCGACCCCGGCGAGGAAGAAGAGGCGCTGGGTGACGAGCGCCGCGGCGACGAGGTTGCCGAAGAGGCCGACCATCGAGATCGCGTTCGGCGTCAGGCGCGACTCGATCAAGCGGTCGCGCGCGTAGGCCCGTAGCTCCTGCCCGTTTCGTCCTGGGGTGGCGCGGCCGTTGCGACGGCCGCCGGGGGCCCTGGGGGGCGCCGACGAAGATTGCATCGTGGTCAGGCTAAAGGGTCAGCGGGAGGTTGGCGGTGCGGTTGCCGGAATTTCGGGCGCGGGGGCGCCGCTAAGCCTCGAGCTCGCGGGCGGGCTGCACGGTGCGGAACGACCACGCCTCGGGCCTGATCCGCGCCAGCGCTCCCTGCGCGACCGCGAACGAGGCGCCGGCCACCATCCAGCCCAGCGCGACGTCGACCCAGTAGTGGTTGGCGGTGACGATCACGACCCAGGCGATCAGGACCGGCCACAGGCCCCACCACGCTTTCGACCACCAGTGGCGGCAGACGGCGACGCCGGTGCCGCCGATCATCAGGGCGAAGGCGCAGTGCATGCTCGGCACCGCCGCGTAGGGGTTGATGAAGATTTTCGCCAGCGCCGAGTCGTGGTTGACGTTGGAGAAGTCGGTGATCGTGTCGATGAAGCCGTGTTCGGGGAACATCCGCGGCGGCGCCGTCGGGTAGCCGATGTAGCCGACCAGCGCCAGGCACATCGAGACGACGAACATGTTGCGCACGAAGTAATAGGACTCGTTTCGGAAGAGGTAGAGCCAGACGAGGAAGCCGAGCGCGATCGAGAACTGGGCGTTGAGGTAGAGCTGGTTGGCGACGTCGACGAGCCAGTGCGCGGGCAGGAAGAAAGCCTGCAGGCTGGGCTCGAAGAAGGTGTGCGTCGAGCGCTCGACGTCGATCACCTGGGCGCCGTGGGCGATCGCGTCGGCACGGTCGGAGTCGGCGATGCCGCGGCCGAGCTCGTAGATCAGGTCGACGCCGACCAGGATCCCGATCTGGCGCCCCAGGTCCCCCCAACCTTTGGGCAGCCTGGCGGAAACGAGGGAGAAAGCGCGAGACACGGAACCGACAATTGTAATCCGGGCGTTAAGTGAATTCGAGACGAATCTCACACGCGGGTTTCCCAAATTAAGGTCTTTGCCGTGGCCGATTGGAAACGACCGGAGAAACGCCGCGTGCGCGCGATCCGCGACCGCCTGCGCGAGATGTACGGGCAGCCGGCGGCCGAGCCCCACGGCCAGCCGATCGCCGAGCTGATCAAGACCGTCCTCTCCCAGCACACCAACGACCGCAACCGCGACCGCGCCTTCGCCGCCCTGCGCGAGCGCTTCCCCTCCTGGGAGGAGGTCCGCGACGCGCCTGTCGCCGAGGTCGAGGAGGCGATCCGCCCCGGCGGCCTCGCCAGGCAGAAGGCGCCGCGGATCCAGGCGATCCTCGAGCTGCTCGGCGATCCGCCCGACCTCGACTGGACGCAGACGGCGTCGCGCGAGGAGTCGCTCGAGTTCCTGCTCTCGCTGCCCGGCGTCGGCCGCAAAACCTCGGCCTGCGTCCTGATCTTCACCTGGGGCATCCCCGAGATCCCGGTCGACGTCCACATCTACCGGGTCGGCGGCCGGCTCGGCCTCTTCCCGCCGAAAGCGTCCTTCGAGCGCGCCCACGACGAGATGCTGGCGATCGTCGACCCCGCCGACGCCTACGAGCTGCACATGAACCTGATCCGCCACGGGCGCACGCTGTGCCGGCCGAAACCACGCTGCGAGGAGTGCGAGCTGCGGCGCATGTGCCGCTGGTACAAGGACCACCGCCAGACCGGCCCTCCCTCCCGGCAGGGGCGCCGATAGTATCTCCGCCGCTAGATGAGCAAGCGGACCTTCATCCTCTTCGGCCTGCTGGTCGTCGTCCTCGCGGCCGTCATCCCGTGGCTGATCTTCGACTCGCGCGGAGACGCCGATGCGCACGGGCAGAACGTCGCCTCCGATCTGAAGACGGGGCAGACCCTGTTCCAGATCAACTGCGGCACCTGCCACACGCTCTACGCCGCCGGCACCGACGGCAACTACGGCCCCAACCTCGACGAACTGCTCGCCCCCGGCGGCCCGGTCGAACCCGACTCGGTCGAACAGGTCAAAGAAGTCGTCCTCAACGCGGTCGACAAAGGCGCCGACAACTCGACCACGCCCGGTCGCATGCCCGGCGGCATCCTCAACGAAGAGCAGTCCAAGGAAGTCGCCGAATTCGTCGCGCACGTCGCCGGCCGCGGCTGACGTCTCCCAGCCGGCACCGAGCCCGACTTCGCCTGGAGTAGCTCCAGGACCGACCGCCGCCGGGGGAGGGTGCTCCCCCTCCCAGGTCAAGAACCGACCCGAGGCTCAGGCGCGTGAGATCCCGTGGTTCCTTATGGACCCAGGGAGTCCGAAAGGAACCACGGGACGGAGATTCCGGACGCTTCGTCATCCCGCGGTTCCTTATGGACCCAGGAGGTCCATAAGGAACCGCGACTTTCGCGGCGGGCGGGGCGGGGCTCGATGCGGGTTAGGCGCGTGCGTGGGCACCCAACCCGCATCGAGCCTCAACTAAGGTTGTTTCAGTGATGTAACAGGCGTCGGCCACGCTGCGCGCGCGGTCGAATCGGGAGCGCCAGGACATCCACGCCCGCTCGGCAGGAGCGGAGCAACCATGAGGAGCCAAGCTTTGACCGACCGAACCGCACCGACCCGACGGGTCGCCCTCTCACTCGCCCTGGCAGCGCTCGCCTGCCTCACCGCCCTCACCGCTGTCGCGCAGGCGAAACCGGCGACCGAGCAGAAGGGGACCGCCATCAAGGTGATGACCCGCAACCTCTACCTCGGCGCCGACCTCGGCCCGGCGCTCGCCTCCACCTCGCGCGCCGCCTTCTTCGAGGCCAACGGCGCGATCCTGCGCGCCGTCGACGCCAGCAACTTCCCGGTCCGCGCCAAGGGCCTGGCCAAGGAGATCCTCGAACAGGAACCGGACCTGGTCGGCCTGCAGGAGGTGGCGCTGTGGCGGACCGGCGAACCGTCGGCGATCGTCGTCCAGACCGGCGTCCCGGTCGCGACCAAGGTCAAGTACGACTTCCTGGCGCTGCTCCTCGCCCAGCTCAACAAGGGCAAGGCCAAGTACAAGGCCGTCGTCGTCAACCCGGAGTTCGACTTCGAGGCGCCGGCCGACTACAACGGCCAGCCCCACGACGGCCCCGGCAACGGCGCCCCCGGGCTGCTCGAAAACACCGAGATCAACGGGCGGCTGACGATGCGCGACGTGATCCTCGTCCGCCAGCACGCCGGCGTCACCATCTCCAACCCGCAGATGGGCCACTACAGCCACCTGCTGGTCGAGGAAGTCGCCGGCACCAAGGTGACGATCGTCCGCGGCTGGACCGCCGTCGACGCCAAGGTCCGCGGCAGCGCCAAGTTCCGCTTCGTCAACACCCACCTCGAATCGTTCGACCCCGAGACCGTCTACCCGAGCATCCGCGCCCAGCAGGCCGCCGAGCTGGTCGCCGCCGGCGGCCCGGCGACGGGCAAGCTGCCGGTGATCCTCGTCGGCGACCTCAACTCGGACGTCAAGACCGAAGTCAAGCCCGGCGACGGCCAGGCCTACCAGGTGCTGAAGCAGGCGGGTCTGCGCGAGCGCTCGACCGCGAAGCCCCTGGGCTGCTGCATCGAGGGCACCGAAGACCTCAAAGGCGGCAGCGCCAAGGACTTCGACCACCAGGTCGACCACGTGATGACCGACGCGCCGAAGCAGGTGAAGCTGCTGAAGTCGGTGGTCACCGGCCGCAAGAAGCACAACGGCTACTGGGACTCCGACCATGCCGGCCTGTTCAGCGAACTGAGCCTCCTGCGCTAGTCGCGCGCAAAAGCCACCCGGCAGAAAGGGCGCCTGCGGGCGCCCTTTTCTTTGCTTGAAAAATATTCAGGATCTGCCATACTGGCACTTAGATTTCTTAGGCTGGATTAACGAAACCCCTGGAGGTACGCAGAAAAGTGGCAAAGACGATTGGAATCGACCTCGGCACGACCAACTCGTGCGTCGCGGTCATGGAGGGTGGCGAGCCGACTGTCCTGGAGAACGCCGAGGGCGGCCGTACGACGCCGTCCGTCGTCGCGTTCACCGAGGGGGGCGAGCGCCTGGTCGGCACCGTGGCCAAACGGCAGGCGGTGATGAACCCGGAGAACACGATCTTCTCGATCAAGCGCTTCATGGGCCGCAAGGAGGCCGAAGTCAAAGAGGAGGAGACGATCGTCCCGTACAAGGTCGAGGCCGGCCCCAACGGCGACGTGCGCGTCGACGTGCGCGGCAAGCAGTACAGCCCGCCGGAGATCAGCGCGATGATCCTGCAGAAGCTGAAGACCGACGCCGAAGCGAAGCTCGGCGAAACGGTCGACAGCGCCGTGATCACCGTCCCCGCCTACTTCAACGACGACCAGCGGCAGGCGACCAAGGACGCCGGCAAGATCGCCGGCCTGGAGGTCAAGCGGATCATCAACGAGCCGACCGCGGCCTCGCTGGCCTACGGGCTCGACAAAGAGAAGACCGACCATTCGATCCTCGTCTTCGACCTCGGCGGCGGCACCTTCGACGTCTCCGTGCTCGAAATCGGCGACGGCGTCTTCGAGGTGAAATCGACCGCCGGCGACAACCACCTGGGCGGCGACAACTGGGACAAAGCGATCGTCGAGTGGCTGGTCGCCGAGTTCAAACGCGACCAGGGCGTCGACCTCGCGGCCGACAAGAACTCGCTGCAGCGCCTCTACGAGGCGGCCGAGAAGGCGAAGATCGAGCTCTCCTCGACGCAGGAGACGCAGATCAACCTGCCCTTCATCACCGCCGTCGAGGGTCAACCCAAGCACCTCGACCTGAAGCTCAGCCGCTCGAAGCTGAACGAGCTGACCGGCGATCTGCTGGACCGCGTCGTCGGCCCGGTGAAACAGGCGCTGGCCGATGCCGACGCGGCGATCGACCACGTCGTCCTGGTCGGCGGCATGACCCGGATGCCGGCCGTGCGCGAGAAGGTCAAGGAGCTGACCGGCAAGGACCCGCACCAGGGCGTCAACCCGGACGAGGTCGTCGCCGTCGGCGCCGCGATCCAGGCCGGCGTGCTGGCCGGCGACGTCAAGGACGTGCTGCTGCTCGACGT
>JBEHWY010000012.1:0-40084 GCA_048498975.1 Actinomycetota bacterium
TGTTCGTGCCCAAGTTCGGTTTGGATCTGAGCGCCAGTTTGAACCTGGTCGGCGCCTCCGACGGCGCGCGCTACCGGAACCAGCCGGTGACTGATGACAACCTACCTGCCCTGTGGGTGCGCCGGGCCGCCCGCCGTTCGCCGGCTAACCGAGAACCAGGTGGTGGGCGACGACGTCGTCCAGCAGGGACGCCGCCAGGTGGTGCGCTTCCTCGAGGACGACGCCCTCGATCGAGGGGACGCCGATCACGGTGAGGCCGGCGGCGCGGGCGGCGGCGACTCCCGGCGGCGAGTCCTCGAGCGCGACGACGTCGGGGCTGGGCTCGACGCCGAGCCGGCGGCAGGCCTCGAGGTAGGGGTCGGGCGCCGGCTTGGGGCGCGCGACTTCGTGGCCGCTGACGACGGCGTCGAAGTGGGTGTCGAAGCCGGCCAGCTCGAGCGAGCGGCGGACGAAGGGAACCGGCGAGTTGGAGACGAGGGCGATCGGCGTGCCGCGGCCGCGCAGCGCTTCCAGCACCTCGCGGGCGCCGAGCATCGTCTCCACCCCGTGCTCGAGCTCGGCGACGACGAGCGCGTTCAGCTCCTCGATCAGCGCCTCCGCCTGCCCCGGGGCGTCGAGCCGCCGTTCGAGCACGGCCGAGGCGATCGCCGCCGAGGTGCCGACCAGCTCGCGCTTGTCGGCGGGCGTGAACTCGAGTCCCCGGCGGGCGAACATGTCGTGCTCGGCGCGGGTCCAGACCGACTCGGTGTCGAGTAGCAGGCCGTCGTTGTCGAAGACGACGGCTTCGGGCAGGTTCGGCGGCATCGACCCGATCATTCCAATTCCCGGGCGAAACCCACGGCCCGGCCCCGAACCGCTAGCGTCGCGCCGGCAATGTTCCACGTCGAAGTCAGCCGCGGGGTCCACCGCGCCCGCGTCTTCAACCTCAGCCGCGAGGATCTGGTCGAGAAGGTCGTCCAGCCGTGGCTCGACGACCGGCAGCTCGTGATGGGCGACCGCAAGTGGATTCCCCGCGAGAGCGAGCTCAAGATCCTCGACGGACCGCAGATGGAGAACGCCGACCTCTCCTTCGGCCAGGGCTGGGCGAACGCCGAGCGAGCCTCCGAGGACGTCACCCGCGAGCTGCTCAGCACGGTTCCGAAGGCGTCAGCCACCCCTGACGCCTTCGTGATCGAAACCGACTCGCCTGAGGCCGTGCTGGCCGAAGTCGTCGGCTTCCGCGGCCGTCCCCTGCACTGGGACGACGCCCGCAAGAAGATCGACGGCCGCGACCCGGAGGTCGCGGCCGTGATCCTGGTCCTGAAGAAGGACGAGTCCTAGGAGGGTCTAGCGGAACCCGCGTTGGTCGGCTGGCGAGCGCCGGACCAAGCGGGGCAAGGACGCAGGGAGGCCGAATAGCAGCGCTATTTGGCCGACCGAGGACGCCGCACCGCGCCGTGTCCGCCGCCGCCAGACGCCAGCGGGGGTTTCGCTGGACCCTCCTAGCCGGCGAAGGCCAGCGAGGTGCCGCGGGGGAGCACCAGCACCGGGTAGTTGGCAGCCTCCACCGCGTAGTCGCTTTTCGCGCTGAGGACGACTTTGCCCTCGGGCGCCTCCGGCCGCGAGCCGACGACGAGCAGGTCGACCGGGCCCGAGCCGTACTCGCCGACTTTGGCGCCGAGCGCTCCGGCCAGGCTTTCCGCCGTCTGCCGGGCAGTCGGGTCGCCCTCGTCGATGATGCCGACGGTGTTGATGCTGACCGCCGGCGCGGTGTGCAGCCCCGCCGGCGCGACGGCGATCGCCGCCGGCCCGCCGAGCAGGAGTTTGTGGGCCGAGATGCCCGGCTTGACGAGGCCGGGAGAGGTCCGGTACTCGGAGCCGAAGACGATCACGTCGGCGCCCAGCTGCTCGGCCAGCTCGGTCAGGCCGACGCTGGTGCCGGGGTTGACGACGACGTGGCGAGGCATGTCGGGGGAGCCGACCGAGGCCGCGCCCCGGGCCAGCATCTCCTCCGCCTCCTTCTCGTCGAGCGCGCCGCCGAAGGAGTGGACGACGTAGGCGAGCGAGAGCTCGGCGCCGCCCAGCGCCAGCAGCCGGCCGAGTGCCAGCGCGTCTTTGTCGTAGTCGGTGCCGTCGTAGGAAACGATCAGTTTGAGAGCCATTTTCGAGTGCCTCCTGGATGTGCGGTTTTCGAAGCTTGGTTGTGATGGTGTCACCGTCGTTCTATTAGCGCAAGTTGTATCTCCGATCGTTAAAATCAGTTCTACTTATGCTGAACACGAGCCGTCTGAACGTCTTCCGCGAGGTCGTCGAGCACGGCTCGTTCTCGGCCGCGGCCGACGCCCTCACCTACTCGCAGTCCGCCGTCTCTCAGGCGATCGCGACCCTCGAGGAAGAACTGGGGACGGCGTTGATCGAGCGCCGTCGCGGCGGCGTCCGCCCCACTCCCGCCGGCGCCGCCCTCGCCGCCCACGTCGGCGGCATCCTCGCCCAGATGGACATCGCCGAGAGCGAGGTCGCGGCGATCGCGCGCGGCCGCGGCGGGCGCCTGCGCACGGCCTCCTTCCCGACCGCCGGCTCGACCCTGATGCCGCGCGCGGTCGCGGCCTTCCGCGCCTCCCACCCCGGGGTCGAGCTGACCCTGGCCGAGGGCGAGCCGGAGGAGATCGCGCCGCGCCTGCGGGCCGGCGAATTCGACCTCGTCCTGCTGTTCGAGTTCGAGGGTGTCGGCGAGCGCCTCGGGACCGGCATGCGCCGCTTCGAGCTGCTGGAGGACCCGCTGCACCTGGCGCTCCCCGCCGACCACCCGCTCGCCGCCCGCCGGCGCATCGAGCTCGGCGACCTGCGCGAGGAGTCCTTCGTGCAGACCTCGGCCGCCAGCCCTTGCGCCAAGCACGTGATCCGCTCCTGCCACGCCGCCGGCTTCGAACCGAGCGTCTCGTTCGAAAGCGACGACTACCAGACGGTCCAGGGCCTGGTCGCGGCCGGGGTCGGCGTCGCCCTGATCCCCGAGCTGGCCCTCTCCACCGTGCGCGAGGACATCGTCGTCCGCGCCCTGCACCCCTCCAGCCCGGTCCGCAAGGTCTTCGCCGCCACGCCTCGCGGGGCGGCCGCGACGCCGGCGCTGGCGACGATGATCGACGTCCTGCGCAGCGAGGCCGGACGCAGCGAAACCGCCGCCGGCGACTGACCCCGGACGCGGAACCGCCCCCGGGAAAGGGGGCGGGGGCGGTTCGCGCACTGCGTCGGGGTACTACGTCTTGGGGTTTGCCTAACCGGCTCCTCCCGGCGCTGGAGCGGGCGTCGAGGCGCCGTCGGGGTAGCCGAGCGACGGGACGTCGGAGGGGTACACCTCGTGCCCGTGGACGGCGATGTCGCCGATTTCCATTTCTTCGTCGGACATCCGCAGCGGGACGACCAGGCCGACCAGCTTGAGCAGGATGAAGGTGCCGATCGCGGAGAACACGATCACCCATGCGGCCGTGTATGCCTGGACCCAGAGCAGGTGCAGACCGCCGCCGGAGATCAGGCCTTCGTGTTCGCCGGCCATCAGCTTGTTGGCGAAGATGCCGACCAGCAGGCCGCCCATCACGCCGGCGAAGCCGTGCGTGTAGACGACGCCGAGCGTGTCGTCGACTTTGCGGAACGGCGCCACCCGGCTCAGGTAGTTGAGCGCCAGGTAGACGATCACCGAGGCGACGACGCCGATGATGATCGCGCCCCAGCCGTTGACGAAGCCGGCGCCGGGGGTGATCGCGACGAGGCCGACGATCATGCCGTTGACGCTGCCGATCAGGCTCGGCTTGCGGCCGGTCAGGTAGTCCATCGCCACCCAGGTGAGGAAGGCGACTGCGGTGCAGAGGTTGGTGTTGAGCACCGACGCGGAAGCAATGTCGCCGGCGCTGTACCAGTCACCGCCGTTGAACCCGTTCCAGCCCATCCAGAGGAGGCCGGCGCCGACGGCGACCATCGCCAGGTTGTTCGGCGCGTCGACCTCGCGGTCGCGTTGCAACCTGGGTCCGATCACGGCTGCCGCGACGAAGCCCGAGACGCCGGCGGCGAGGTGGATGACGTAACCGCCGGAGTAGTCGACAGCGCCCTGCTGGGCGAAGAAGCCACCGCCCCAGATCAGGAAGGCGTTGATCGTGTACACCAACAGCGTCCAGAGGGCGACGAACGGGATCCAGGCCTTGAAGTTGAAGCGCCCGAGGACCGAGCCCAACATCAGGATCGGCGTGATCGCCGCGAACACGATCTGGAAGTACGCGAGCGTCGATTGCGGGAAGAGGAATTCTTCGTCCGGCAGCTCGGGCAGATGCGCCTGCATCAACAGGTCGTGGCTGCCGAGGATCGGTTCGGGCTTACCGAGGAGATTGCCGAAGAACCCGGAATCCTGGCCGAAGAAGTGGATCGGCTCGCCGAAGCCCATCTTGAAGCCGACGAGGACCCACAGGATCAGCACGATCGCGAAGGCGACGAACGCCATCATCATCGAGTTCACGGACCAGCGTTTCTGCATGACGCCGCCATAGAGCACGACCAGGCCGGGGATGCTCATCAGCCCGACCAGCGTGGCGGCGGTGAGCTGCCATGAATTGGCGCCTTCGCTCAACCATTCCATTTATCCGGTGCTTCCTTTCGTTTCAACTTGAGGGCAAAGCGAGCCGGCTCATGGCGGGCAGAAGGGCTCCCCAGCCGGCACAGTGCGCCCATTTGGACTTGGCTCCAAGCCTTCCGCCAACGCCGCCGAGGGACTACGTACACGTGTCTAAAGATCGGCGGCAATCGTTCGCCCGGTTGGCTATACCGTCGCCTGGACAGCCCCGGATAAGCTGCCGCCATGCCACTTGAAGGACATTACGCGCGGCAAACCACGCCGCTCTACAAACTCAGTTCCCGCGAGATCAAGACCGCCTCACTCGCCTTTCTGGTGACGATCGCAGCGATGCTCGCCGTCGTCTTCGCAACCGTCGGCGACGACAATCCGGCTCCTGCGATGGGATGCATCAACCCCAACGTCGCCGGGATAGTCGGCGCCGAAACGATCAACGCCTGCGGCAGCGAAGCGGTCGAGATTTGCCAGCGCGCCTCGGGGCTCGAAGGCGATCGCCCAGAAACGATCGTCGCCAACTGCGAGAAGCAGGGCGTCAGATTCTGAGCGGCGCCGCCTGAGGCGGGCGACGAAGGCGAGTTAGTCGAGGGCGGCGGCGAGAGCCGCCAGCTCCTCGTCTACCTCGCCTTCGAGCTTGACCTCCGCCGCCTCGTCGTAGGGCGTCTCGCCCTTGGTCACGATCGCCAGCTTGCCGCCGGCCTCGAGGGTGAGGCCGGGCAGTCCGGCGACCGGGTGGACGATCAGCGAGGAACCGACGCAGAGCATCAGCTCGGCCCTTTCGGCGAGCTCGGTGGCGCGGCTGATCGCGATCGCCGGCAGCATCTCGCCGAAGAGGACGACGTCGGGTTTGACGTGGCCGCCGCACTCGGGACAGATCGCGACGCCATGCTCGTCGAAGAGCTCCTCGACCTCGTCGAGCTGGTAGGTCCGCCCGCAGGAAATGCAGGAGGAGGTGGCGATCGAGCCGTGCACCTCGACCACGTTGTGCGAGCCGCCGGCACGGTGCAGGCGGTCGATGTTCTGGGTGATCACCGCCTCGACCAGCCCCCGCCGCTCGAGCTCGGCCAGCGCCTTGTGGGCAGCGTTGGGCAGCTTGTCGGCGAGGCTGTGGAAGCGGGGCCGGTAGTAGGACCAAAAGCGCGCCGGGTCGTGTGTGAAGACGTCGATGTGGGCGACCTCCATCGGGTCGACCTTGGCCCACAGCCCGGTCTCCGGCGTGCGGAAGTCGGGGATCCCGGAGGGAACCGAGATCCCCGCCCCGGTGAGGACGACGGTGCGGCGCGACTGGCGGAGCAGCTCCGCCAGTCGCTCGCGGGCTCCCGCCTCCCCTACTTCCCGCTCCATTTCGGCGTCCGCTTGGCGAGGAAGGCGGTGATGCCCTCCTTCGCGTCCTCGCTGTTGAAGGCGGTCGCGAAGCCCTGCTTCTCGGCCTCGATGCCGGCGTCGAGGTCGCCCTGGTGGGAGACCTGCTTGATCTGACCGACCGCGATCGGCGCCTGGGCGGCGAGCTTGCGGGCCCACATCAGCGCCGTCTCCAGCAGCTCGTGGTCGGGGACGACGCGGTTGACGAGCCCCAGTTCGAGCGCCTCCTCGGAGAGGATCGCGTCGCCGATGAGGTTCATCTCCAGCGCCCGGTTGGGGCCGACCAGCCGCGGCAGCCGCTGGGTGCCGCCAAAGCCGGGAATGATCCCGAGCTTGATCTCGGGCTGGCCGAAGACCGCGGCCTCGGCCGCGATCCGCACGTCGCAGGCCATCGCCAGCTCGCAGCCGCCGCCGTAGGCGATCGAGTTGACCGCGGCGATCGTGGCCACCGGCGCCTGGCCGAGGTCGCGCAGCAGGGCGTGGCCGGCGTGGATCAGCTCCTCGCCCTGAGCCTCGTCCATCGCGGTGAACGCCTTGATGTCGGCGCCGGCCGAGAAGACGACCGGGACCGAGGAGGCGATCACCATCGCGCCCACGCCGTCCGTCGCCTTGACCCGCTCCCAGACCGTGCCGAGGTCGCGGATCACGTCCGGCGAGACCGCGTTCATCGGCAGGTTGGCGAGCCAGGCGATGGCGACGTCGCCGCGGGTCTCGAGCTTGACCGTCTCCGGCTGCTCGCCCTCGTCGGGCTGCGGGTAGGGGTAGAAGCCCTGGCCGCTCTGGAGCCCGAGCCGGCCCTGGGCGACCAGGCGCCGCAGCAACAGCGGCGGCGAGAAGCGGTCGCCGTACTTCTCCTCGAGGTTCTCGATCTTCTCGAGCACGTTGCCGAGCCCTTCGACGTCGGCTTTCCAGAACGGCGGCAGCAGGCCGCGGCGCGGGTCGAGGCCGGCGCCGGCCATCATCCCGAGGTCGACGTCGCGGACCGAGGTGACCCCCTCCTCGACCAGCAGGCAGGCCTCGATCAGGGCACGGCAGGTGAACATCGCCACCAGCTCCTCGGCGTCGGGCGCGGCGTCGCCGGGGATCGTCTGCTCGCCGTCCTTGAAGAAGCCCTCGCCGCCGCTCTTGGCGCCGAGCTTGCCTTCCCCGACCAGCCCCTGCAGGCCCTTGTGGACGTAGAAGCTCTCGCCGTAGGCCTCGTGCAGGTGTTCGGCGACGTGCAGCACGGTGTCGAGACCGAGCAGGTCGGTGAGGAAGAACGGGCCCATCGGCGCCACCTGGGCGGCGGCGATCGCCTCGTCGATCGCCTTCAGCGAAAGGCCGTGGTCCTCCTGCGCCCGCCAGATCTCGCCGATCGTCGCCATCAGGATGCGGTTGACGACGAAGCCGGGGATCTCGGCGCAGACGATCGGCTGCTTCTTGATCGCCTGGGCGAAGTTATAGGCCGCGGTCGCGGTCTCCTGCGAGGTGTCGTCGCCGACGATCACCTCGACCAGCGGCATCACCGAAGCCGGGTAGAAGAAGTGGAAGCCGACGACCTTGTCGGCGCGCAGGGTCGCTTCGGCCATCTCGGTGATCGAGAGCGCCGAGGTGTTGGAGGCGAGGATCGCGTGGCCCGGCGTGGCGGCGTCGAGCTCCTGGAAGACCGCCTGCTTGATCGCCATCTTCTCCGGCACCGCCTCGACCACGAAGTCGACGTCGCCGAACTCGTCATAGGTCGTGGTGCCGGTGACGTGACCCATCACCTCGGCGAGGCGCGCGTCGGCCTGCTCCTGGGTCAGCTTCTCCTTCTTGACCAGGCGGGCGAGCTGGCCCTCCGTTACCGCGCGGGCCTTCTCGAGGGCGGCGTCGACGAACTTCTGGTCGATGTCCTTGACGACGACGGGGATGTCGGCGGCGGCGATCGCCTGGGCGATCTCGCCCCCCATGGTGCCGCCGCCGACGACGGCGGCCTTCGATACGAACATTGCGGTCTGGTTCCTCCCGGTTTTCGGCTTGGCTCTGCGGAGAGGGAGGCTATCCGTTCGTCGTTCGCGCCTGCCGCCGACATGAGGGACAACGGCGGCCGGGCAACGCTGTACGGCCGTACAAATCCCTGCTTAAGTAACTCCCATTAGGCTCTTTTAGCTCTTGATTAGGGAGTTGGAATCCGCAACCGATCGCGCTTGGGTAGCCGAGCGCGCGCACAGTGAGGGACTATCCAAGCGATGACTCGTATCCGCCAGCAGAACGTGACCGCGGCCCAGTGGAGCTCCAACGGGGAGTCCCTCGGCGCCGTCGACCTGACCCTTCCCGAGAACGAAGCCTTCGGCGCCAACGTCTTCGACACCGACGTGCAGCGTGAACGCCTGCCCGCCCCTGTGTTCGAGAAGCTGCAGGCGACGCTGGCCGGCGGCGAACCGCTCGACCCGAGCCTCGCCGACGAGGTCGCCGAGGCGATGATGGCCTGGGCGCTGGAGCGTGGCGCGACGCACTACACGCACATGTTCCAGCCGCTGACCGGCTCCACCGCCGAGAAGCACGACGGCTTCTTCGAGCCCGCCGGCGAAGGCAAGATGCTCGCCGGCTTCTCCGGAAAGGAGCTGATCCAGGGCGAGCCCGACGCCTCCTCGTTCCCGACCGGCGGCGTGCGGGCGACGTTCGAGGCCCGCGGCTACACCGCCTGGGACCCGACCAGCCCCGCCTTCATCCTCGAGAACCCGAACGGGACGCTGCTCTGCATCCCGACCGCGTTCGCCTCCTGGACCGGCGAGGCGCTCGACGCCAAGATCCCGCTGCTGCGCTCGATGGACGCGCTCTCGCGCTCGGCGCTCAAGGCCCTGCGCCTGCTCGGCGACGGCGAGGCACAGCGCGTCTTCACCACCGTCGGGCCCGAGCAGGAGTACTTCCTGATCGACGAGCAGTACTTCTTCGAGCGCCCCGACCTGATTGCGACCGGGCGCACGCTGTTCGGCTCCAAGCCGCCGAAGGGGCACGAGCTCGACGACCACTACTTCGGCTCGATCCCGGAGCGGGTGCTCGCCTTCATGCTCGAGTCCGAACTGGAGATGCGCAAGCTCGGCATCCCGGTCAAGACCCGCCACAACGAGGTCGCGCCGGCGCAGTACGAGATCGCGCCAATCTTCGAGAACTCGAACGTCGGCTCCGACCACCAGCAGCTGCTGATGCGGACACTGGAAAACGTCGCCCGCCGCTACGGCCTCGTCTGCCTCCTGCACGAGAAGCCGTTCGCCGGCGTCAACGGCTCCGGCAAGCACAACAACTGGTCGATGGGGACCGACACCGGCGCCAACCTGCTCAACCCCGGCGACACGCCGTCGGAGAACATCCACTTCCTGTTCTTCTGCACGGCGGTGATCCAGGCGGTGAACAAGCACCAGGGCCTGCTGCGGGCCTCGGTCGCCAACATCGGCCAGGACCACCGGCTCGGGGCCAACGAGGCGCCGCCGGCGATCATCTCGATCTTCCTCGGCGCCGAGCTGGAAAAGACGTTCGAGGCGATCGCGACCGGCTCCGGCGATGCCAACACGCCGGCCTCCTTCCTCGACCTCGGCACCGACGTGCTGCCGCCGCTGCCGCTGCACGGCGGTGACCGCAACCGGACCTCGCCGTTCGCCTTCACCGGCAACAAATTCGAGTTCCGGGCGCTGGGGTCGAGCATGTCGCTCGCCTTCCCCAACACCGTCCTCAACACGATCGCCGCCGAGGCGATCGACGAGCTGGCCGACAAGCTGCAGGCCAAGCTCGACTCCGGCACGCCGATGCCGGAGGCGGTGATGGAGATCGTCAAAGAGTCCTACTCGGCCAACAAAGTCGTCTGCTTCGGCGGCGACAACTACTCGGAGGAGTGGCACGCCGAGGCCGAGCAGCGCGGGCTGAAGAACCTGCGCACGACGCCCGACGCGCTGCCCGAGGTGATCGCGCCCGACACGGTCGCCGCCTTCGAAAAGTACAAAGTGCTGAGTGAGCGCGAGCTCCACTCCCGCTACGACGTCTGGGTCGAGCAGTACGCGATCCGGGCCAACATCGAGGCCGAGACCGCGCACACGATCGCGAAGACGATGATCCTGCCGGCGGCGCTGCGCTACCTGAAGGTGATCGCCGACTCCGGCGTCGCCGAGGGCGTCGCCAGCGAGGTGCGCGAGAGCCTGGAAGCGATGGGCAAAGCGATGCAGGCGCTGGAGGAGGCGAACGCCTACCCGGAGGGCCTCGAGGGCCTCGAGCTCGCGATCCACGCCCGCGACAAGCAGCTGGCGGCGATGGCCGACGTTCGTGCCGCCGCCGACAAGCTGGAGCGGGTCGTCGCCGACGACCTCTGGCCGCTGCCGAAGTACGAGGAGATGCTGTTCATCAAGTAGCGACGCGGCTGTCGAAGCGGCAAGAAAGGGGGCGCCCACGAGGCGCCCCCTTTCCGTTGGCGCCGCGGCGCGCTGGCCGAGATCGTGAGCTGGCGCTGCCAGCGACTAAAGGCTCAGGAGGCGCCGTCGTCCTCGCGACCCTCATCCCCAGGCTGCTCGGACGGGTTGTCGCGGATCGCGCGCCAGAGGATGAGGCCGACGCCGGCGGCGCCGAGGATCGGGATCAGGCCGCCGAGGATCGCCCAGCCGGCCTCAGCGGCGAGCGGCGTCACGGCGCCGGCGGCAGGCCGGCGCCACCGTGCAGGGGGTTGAGGTCGGCGAGCAGCTGCAGCAGCTGCGGCTCCTCCGCCTCGGAGTCGATCAGGACCGCGGTGCCGGGCCAGGCGTAGCGCAGGTAGCGGGCGTAAGCCTGGCGCGAGCCGAGGTCGGGCTCGTAGATCCAGGAGCCGGTGTTCCAGTACTTGGTCGTGGTGCCGCGGCGACAGCGGACGTCGGCCAGGGGCTGGTGGGTGTGGGCGAAGACGATCGTCTCGGCCTGCTCGTCCCAGCCGAGGTTCTCCACCACCTGGGCGAAGGCGTCGAGGGCCTGCTCGGAGGGGTCGCTGCGCGAGATCACGGTCGGCTCAGGGTAGATCGGGGCATTGAAGGCCGGCCCAACGAGCGGCTGCTCACGCGCCTGGCGCGCGGCCTCCTCGCGGACGACCGCGTCGAAGTGCTCCTCGCTCGGCATCTCGCCGTTCGTCTTCGGGGCGGCACCCGCGTGCTCGCGCAGCCGCGCCTCCAGGCGCTTGGCGCCGCGCACCGGGGCACCGAGCGCGTAGGCGACCCGGCTCGCTTTCTGCGCGGCGCGGAAGACGTTCTGCTGGGCGTGGGTGCCGTGCGGCATCTGGGCGGCGATGTAGAGCCACTCGGTCAGCAGCGTCGTCACCGACTCGTAGTCCTCGATGCACTTCGGCTTCTCCGGACCGCCGGAGGCGATCCCCCACAGCGTCCGCGTCAGCAACCGGTCGGCGCGCGAGCCGCTGAGCCGCGCGTGCGGGTCGAGGTAGTGGCCGTGGGTGCAGAGGACGCCGGCGAAGCTGTAGGTCGGGTAGGCGATCTCGATCTCGACCCGCGGCAGGCGGCGTTCGAGGAAGGCGCGGAAGAACCAGGGGCCCGGCCGCACGGGGCCCTCGCCGGCCGCGCTGCCTTCGGCGAGGCGCGCCTCGAGCCGGTCCTCGTCGTCGCGGTGGACGAGGTGGTGGTCGTGGTTGCCGGCGAGGAAGACGAGGCGGCCGCCGGCCAGCTTCTCGTCGATCAGCTTCAGTAAGCCGTCGGCGGCGTCGATCGCGTCGTCGACCGAGCCGAAGAGGAAGTCGAAGAGGTCGCCGAGGAAGATCAGCTCGTCGATCCCCTCCAGCGCCGGCGCCAGCCGCTCGAGGAAGAACTCCTCGCGCAGCAGGTCGCGCCCGGTCCAGGCGCCGAAGTGGGTGTCGGAGATGACGAGCGCGCGCATCGGCGAGCCGCCGAGTCTAGGTCCCTTGCGGCTCAGGCGCGGGCCAGGACCCGCATCGGCAGGCCACCCTTGGGCGAGAGGGTCGGCATCTGGCGCACGGTCATCGTGCGGCCGGGGAGGGCGTCGAAGCGGAGCTTCTGGAGCAGCATCGTCGCCACCAGCTTCACCTCGGTCTGGCCGAAGCGCTTGCCGATGCAGATCCGCTGGCCGCCGCCGAAGGGGACGTAGCCGCCGCGCGGCAGCGCCGCCTTGCGCTCGCGGGTGAAGCGCTCGGGGATGAACGCCTCGGGATCGGGGAAGACCTCGGGGATGCGGTGGCTGGCCCAGGAGCTGTAGTTGACGTAGGCGCCGCGGGGCACCGTGTAGCCGCCGAACTCGAAGTCGCGGACGGCGCGGCGCGGGCCGATCCAGGCCGGCGGGTAGAGGCGCAGGACCTCGTCGAGCACCATGTCCAGGTAGGGCAGCTCGCGCTCGAGCTGCTCCGGCGTCGGGACGGCGCCGCCGAGGACGCGGTCCTGCTCCTCGACCAGGCGAGCGACGACGTCGGGGTGGCGCGCCAGCTCGTGCAGCATGAAGGTCAGGGTCGAGGTCGAGGTGTCGTGGCCGGCGAACATCAGCGTCATCACCTGGTCGCGGATCTCGCGGTCGGTGAACGCCTCCCCGCCCTCGCCGCGAACGGCGACCAGCAGGCTGAGGATGTCGTGGCGCCCGGGGTCGGGGTTGGCGCGGCGGCGGATGATCTCGTCGAAGACGATCTCGTCCAGCACCTTGCGCGAGGCGACCATCTTGCGCCAGGGGGACCCTGGCCCGCGCATCAGGCGCAGCGCGAAGTCGATCCCGTAGAAGCCGAGCGCGCGCTCGAAGTGCTCGGCCGCGGCGGCGCCCTTGCCGGCCTCGTCGGGGTCGAGCCCGAGCAGCGCCCGCATCGCGATCCGCATCGCCAGGTTGCGCATCCAGTCATAGACGTCGAGGACTTCGCCCGGCGCCAGGCGAGCGATCGCCGCCGCCGCCTCGACCTCCATCGCCGCCGTCGCCGCGGCGATCTGTTCGCGATGGAAGGCGGGCATCATGATCGCCCGAGCGCGGTCGTGGTACTCGTCGTCGATCGTCAGCAGGCCGTCGCCGAGCAGCGGAATCAGGTCGCCGAAGCTCGACTCGCGCCAGTGGAAGTTCTCCGGGTGGCCGACGGTGATGAAGTGGTTGGCCTCGGGGCCGAGCATGAAGATGACCCGCGTGTGCAGCAGCCGCATGCTGAAGATCGGCCCGTACCGTTCGTAGGCACCGAGCAGGATCGGCAGCGGATCGTGGGCGATCTG
Source organism: Actinomycetota bacterium (assembly GCA_048498975.1). GTDB lineage: Bacteria > Actinomycetota > Thermoleophilia > Solirubrobacterales > 70-9 > VAYN01. Next base: position 13,123 of record JBEHWY010000012.1, read on the forward strand.
ATGGGTGCGGGAAAGGCTGAAGTCGCCGGGGCCCGGCGGGAACTTGCCCCTCCCCCGCCACTCCGACGCCAGATCTTCCGCCACCCGGCGCACCGGGTTCGGCGACATCTGCGGCGGGCGCTGCGCCGGCGCCGTGGTATCGACCGTAGCCATCGCCGCGATCATAACTGGCTGCGCAGCCAGTTTTTTCTTCGGTCAGGCGGTTGCGGCTAGCTGGCCGCAGGCGGCGGCGATGTCGCGGCCGCGGGTGAGGCGGACGGTGGCGGTGAGGCGGTGCTCGGCGAGGATCGCGCGGAAGCGCTCGATCCGTTCCGGCGAGGAGCCGTCGTAGGCGCCGGTCGGGTTGTAGGGGATCAGGTTGACCTTGTAGGCGCGGGGGTCGAGCAGCGCCGCCAGCTCGCGGGCGTGCTCGGGCAGGTCGTTGACTTCGCTCAGCATCACGTACTCGACGAAGACCTTGCGCCGGCGGCGGGACATGTAGCGCTCGCAGGCGGCCAGCACCTCGGCCAGCGGGTAGCGCTCGTTGACCGGCATCAGCTGCGAGCGCAGGCCGTCGTTCGGCGCGTGCAGGGAGAGGGCCAGGGCGATCGGCATCTCGCATTCGGCGAGGCGGTCGATGCCGGGGACCCAGCCGACGGTGGAGATCGCGGTGCGGCGGTGGGTGACGCCGAGGTCGGGCAGCCGTTCGCAGGCGGCGAGCACGTTGTCGACGTTCATCGTCGGCTCCCCCATCCCCATGAAGACGACGTGGTCGATCGGCTCGACGCGGCGGAAGTGGAGCGCCTGGTCGAGGATCTCGTCGGCGCTGAGGTTGCGGCCGAACTTCATCTTGCCGGTGGCGCAGAAGGTGCAGGTCAGCGGGCAGCCGGACTGCGAGGAGACGCAGACCGAGCGGCGGCCGTCGCGGTAGCGCATCAGCACCGCCTCGAGCGGCCGCCCGTCGGCGGTCTGGAAGAGGCACTTGACGGTGCCGTCGTCGGACTTCGCCTCCGCCTCGAGCGCCAGCGTCGAGAGTGGCACCGCCGCCGCCAGCCGCTCGCGCAGCGCCGCCGGCAGGTTGGTCATCTCCGCGTAGGAGCGGGCGCCGCGCGCCAGCCACTCCCAGACCTGGGCGGCGCGGTAGGCGGGCTCGCCGGCCTCGGCGAGGGTCGTGGCGAGGAGGTCGCGGTCCACGAGGCGAGTGTAGGGAGGCCGTCGATGAGGCACCCGGGATGCGGCGGCTCGGCGTGGCGGGGAGGGTGTCCCCGCCCTACGCGGTGAGTGCGCATTTGTCCCCGCATACCGGGGAGAAAGTCGCGCTCAATGCGGAGGCGGGGAGAAATGAGCACTCACGGGGCGCACTGCCACGGCGCTTGGGTGGGTCCCGGGGCGGGGGTGGCGGATCGCTCAGCCGTGGATGCGCTCGCCGCGCTCGAGCATCGCGACGAACTTGGCCAGCCGGCGCGCGCGGGTCTCCGGCTTCTTCGCGTCGTTCAGCCGGTAGACGATCGCGTAGCGGTTGGCGCCGTCGAGGGAGGCGAAAGACTCGGCGGCGGCGCGGTTGGCGTCGAGCTCGCGCTGCAGGTCCTCGGGCACGGTCGCGCTGCGCTGGCCCTCGTAGGCCGCCTCCCAGCGGCCGTCGGCCTGCGCCGCTTCGACCTCGGCCAACCCGGCCGGCCGCATGCGGCCGGACTCGATCAGCGTTTCGGCCTTCTCCCGGTTGATCTTCGACCAGCGCCCGCGAGGGCGTCGCGGCGTGAACCGTTGCAGGAAGTGCTGGTCGTCGTGACCCCGCTTCTGGCTGTCGATCCAGCCGAAGCAGAGCGCGAGCTCCAGCGCCTCGGCGTAGGTGACGCTGGGCTCGGGAGCCCCCTTCTTGGCGATCTTCAGCCAGACCCCTTCGCTGGCGGCATGGTTCTCCTCGAGCCAGCGCTCCAGCTCGTCCGGCCCGGCGAAGAGGACTATCGGCAGCTCGTCGGCCACGTGCTCATCCTGCCAGCGCCGCCAGCAGATCCGCCTCCTCGACCCCTTCGATCGCGACCAGCTTCTGGCGCGACTTCTCGCCGCGGATGACGTGGACGCGCGAGGGGGCGACGCCGGCGCGCTTGGCGATCAGCTTGCAGAGCGCCTTGTTGGCGCGGCCGTCGACCGGGGGCGCCGCGACCCGCGCCTGCAGGACGCCCTCCTCGAAGCCGAGCAGCTCGTCGGTGCGGGCGCCGGGCCGCAGTCGAACCGGCACCCGCACCTCGGGCATCAGATCCCGGCGGCGTCCGCCAGCAGGTCGACCTGGGCGGGATCGCTGGCACTGGGGAAGAGGATCAACTCCTGGCAGCCGGCCTCCGCGAAGGCGGCCAGGTAGGCCTTCACCGTGTCGGCGTCCTTGGCGGCGGACCCTGCGATGTAGCCGGCGGTTTCCTCGCCGAGCCAGGCGTAGTAATCGGTCAGGTAAGAATTCGCGTTGGCCTCGGCGTCGGGGCCGAGCGAGTAGTAGGCGAGGCCCATCAGCCGCGGCGACCCCTCGCGCCCGGCGGCCGACCAGGCGGCGCGCACTTTCTCGGCCGCGGCGGCGAACTGGTCGGGCGGCAGGCCGCCGGCGATCCAGCCGGCGCTGTGGCGCGCGGCGCGCTCGAAGGAGGCGTCGACGCCGCCGCCGATGATCACCGTCGGCTCCTGCGTCGCCGGTCCCATCTCCTCGCTGCCGAACAGCTCGTGCAGGCGGACCAGCATCTCGTCGATTTCGACGCCGCGGCGGTCCATCCCGATGCCCGCCATTTCGTAGTCGGTCTCACGCCCACCGATGCCGAGGCCGAGGACGAGGCGGCCGCCGGAGAGCGCCTGCAGGCTGAGCGCCTGCTTGGCCAGCGCTGCCGCATTGGCACGCAGCGGCGCCAGCAGGACCGAGGTGCAGAGGTTGATCCGCTCGGTCACGGCGGCGGCGGCGGCGAGGGCGACCATCGGTTCGTAGTTCGGGTAGGCAAAACGGTCGATCGTGCCCAGCGTGGTGAAGCCGCGCGCCTCGGCGCGCTTCGCCCACTCGACGAGCTCGGCGCCGGTCGTGCCCGGCACCGCGTTGGGAAGTCCGATTCCGACGTCCATCAGCGTTCTCTCCTCCTTCAGTCGTGACAGGTTGGCCGAACCCTAGACAACGCTGTGTGTAAAGCAAGGGTCAACAGCAATGTTCACGTAGTGCGAACTTCAAGCCGCGTGACCGCGTCGCGCGCGTACTCGAATGGGCGCCGGTCGCCGCTGAGGCGGTAGCGGGCGTTGGCGCCCATCGTCAGCGCGTAGAGCTCGAAGGCGAAGCGGTCGGGATCCTCGACGCCGGCGACCTTCGCCTGGGCGGTGATCGCGGCCAGCCAGGCGTCGAGGGTGGCGGCGATCGCGTCGCGGACGGGGCCGGGACGGTCGTCGTACTCGATCGAGGTCGCCGCCCAGAAGCAGCCGCCGGGGTAGAGGTCGAGCTGGTCGAGGTAGGCCTCGACCATCGCCCGCAGGCGCGGCGCCCCCTCGGGCGCGGCCAGCGCCGGCTCGACGACGGCTACCCGGAACCGCTCGCGGGCGGCATCGATCGTCGCCAGCTGCAGCTCCTGCTTGGCGCCGAAGTGGGCGAAGAGGCCGCTCTTGCTCATCCGCAGCTCGGCGGCGAGGCGGCCGATCGTCAGTCCCTCCAGCCCTTCCTTGGAGGCGAGGTCGACCGCGTGCTCGAGGATCGCGGCCCGGGTCTGCGCTCCCTTTTTCGACTCGGTGCTTGCGCTCACCCGGCAAAGGCTATAGAAAAGCACGAACGTTCGTTTAATTTGCAGGCGCGGGCGCGGCCCCGCCGGCGGGAGGAGAGCAGCACATGAGCAAGCACGGAGCGATGAAGATCGACGACATGGAGGCCGTCTACATGGGCGCCTTCAAACGCGCGCGGGCCGAGCTCGGGATCGAGGCGTTCGGGATCGCGGTGATCGACCTGCCCCCCAACTTCGAGAACTACCCCGAGCACGACCACTCCGGCGACGGCCAGGAGGAGGTCTTCCTGGCGATGCGGGGCAGCGGCGAGATCGAGATCGACGGCGAGCGCTCCCCGCTCGACGCCGACCACATGGCCAGCGTTCCCGCGGGGACCAAGCGCAAGGTCTGGGCGGGCCCCGAAGGGATCCGGCTCGTCGTCATCGGCGGCGTGCCCGGCGGCCCCTACGTCGCGCCCGACGTCAGCAAGCTGGGCGAGCCGGATCCGATGGCGGCTGGCTGAGCGGCTCGAAGCCGGGGCAGCGCAGGACCGGGACACGCGGATAGCGCGGGTAGTCCTGGTCCTCGCGCGAGCGTTCGCAGAGCGAGAAGACCGAGCCGCGGGTGTTGCGGACGAGGCGCTGGTGGCGGCACTCGTCGCAAATTCCGTGCTTCGGCATGGGGCGATGCTACGGCCGCGCCGGGCGGGCCGGCTCCCGCCTCGGCGATGGCTAGCTTTGGTCTGGTGCGCACCGCAACCCTGTTCGACGCCGACGCCGCCTCCTACTCGGGGACGGTCGAGGTGCTCGGGGTCATCTTCCGCGCCGAGGACGACGGCTACGCGGTGCTCGAGGTGCGCGAGGCCGAGTCGGGCGAGGGCTTCGCCCTGGTCGGCCCGGTCGCCCACCTCGGCGAGGGCGACCGGGCAGAAGTCAGCGGCGAGTGGCAGACCCACTCGCGCTACGGCCGCCAGCTCCGCGCCAGCGGCGCCGTGCCGCTCGACCCCGCCGACCGCGAGGGCCAGATCGCCTACCTGACGACGCTGCGCCACATCGGCCGCGCCCGCGCCGAGCGTCTGGTCGACGAGCACGGCGAGGGGGTGCTGCAGGCGATCGCCGCCGACCCCCAGCGCGTCTTCTCCTCGCTGCGCGGGGTCAGCGCCGACCAGGCCGCGGCGGCGACCGAATCGTGGCACGCCAGCCGCGCCGTCCGCGACCTCCACGTCCAGCTCGCCCCCCACGGGCTCGCCCACCTGGCGGCGCCGATCCACGCCCGCTTCGGCGAGCGCTCGATGACGATCCTGCACGAGGACCCCTACCGGCTGACCGAGGTCGCCGGGGTCGGCTTCGCCCGCGCCGACAAAATCGCCCTCGCCGCCGACGTGCCGCCGGAGTCGAGCCGCCGCGCCCAGGCGGCCGCCGTCTACGCGCTGAGCGAGGCCGAGCAGCAGGGCAATAGCTTCCTGCCGCTGCCCGAGCTGACCCGGCGCACGACGCGGCTGCTCGGCCTCGGCGCCGACCCCGACGTGCTGGCGCAGGCGCCCGGGCTCGTCGTCGAGGAGGACCGCGCCTACCGCGAGCCGACCCTGGCCAGCGAGATCGCGGTCGCGACGACGCTGCGCGAGCGCGCCTCCCAGCCCCCCCATCTCGACCACGAACCGGCCGAAGAGCCGGGCGAACTCGACGACGGCCGCAAGCTGACCGACGAGCAGTGGGCGGCGGTGCGCGGCGCCTTCGAAGCGCGCGTCTCGGTCCTCACCGGCGGCCCCGGCGTCGGCAAGACGATGTGCACGAAGGGGATCGTCGCCGAAGCCGAAGCGGCCGGGCTGCGGCTGGCGCTGTGCGCGCCGACCGGGCGGGCGGCGCGGCGGCTGGAGGAATCGACCGGGCACGAGGCGATGACGATCCATCGCCTGCTCGAGTGGATGCCGGGCCGCGAGCCGGCCTACCGCCCCGGCCACCCCCTCCCCGCCGACCTGGTGATCGTCGACGAGTCCTCGATGCTGAACCTGCGATTGGCGCAGGTGCTGCTCGAAGGAGTGGCCGAGGCGACCCACGTCGTCTTCGTCGGCGACGCCGACCAGCTGCCGCCGATCGGCGCCGGCAAGCCGTTCGAGGACCTGATCTCCTCCGGCGCGGTGCCCGTGGTGCGACTGACCCAGATCTTCCGCCAGGCGGCGAAGTCGATGATCACCACCGCCGCCCACGAGATCAACCGCGGCCGTCCCCCCCACACCGAGCCGGCCGCGGGCCAGGAACACGACTTCTTCTTCATCGAGCGCGCCAACCCCGAGCGGGCGCTGGAGACGGTGGTCGAGGTGGTCGCCGAGCGGGCGGCGGAGAGCTTCGGCGTCGACCCGATCCGCGAGGTCCAGGTGCTGGCGCCGATGTACAAAGGCGCGGTCGGGATCGACGCCCTCAACGAGCGGCTGCAGGCCCGCCTCAACCCCGACGGGAAGAAAGCCGTCAGCGACCGCTTCCGGATCGGCGACCGCCTGATCCAGACCCGCAACTCGCACGAGCTGGGGCTGATGAACGGCTCGATCGTCTTCCTGCGCGAGGACGACCCGGGGGAGGAACAGATCGTCGTCGACACCGACGAGGGCGGCTCGCTGGTCATCCCCTACAGCGAGACGGCGACGCTGCGCCACGCCTACGCGATCTCGGTCCACAAGGCGCAGGGCTGCGAGGTGCCGGTCGTCGTCGGCGTCTGCCACCGCTCGCACGCGCGGATGCTGACCCGGCCGCTGCTCTACACCGCGATCACCCGCGCCCGCAGCAGCTGCGTCCTCGTCGGCGACCGCTCGGTCCTCGAGGCCGCGGTGCGCCGCGACGAGGGCGGCGGCCGCCACTCGGGCCTGGCTGAGCGGTTGGCGGAGCCGGGGGCGATACTTGACAGGTGGACCGCAGCGAGCGACACCGACCCCACGTCCCCTGGATAGAGCTCGGCCTGACCCTGGCGGGCATCGCCCTGCTGGCGCTGCTGGTCGTCGCGGTGCCGCCCCTGCGCCACTCCTTCGAAGCCCTGGTCCAGGGCGACACCGACGAGGTTCGCCACCAGATCGACAAGCTCGGCGCCGGCGGGCCGCTGCTGATCTACGCCCTCTGCCTGATCCACGCGGTCGTCATGTACCCGGCCGAGATCATCAACGCCGCCGCCGGCTTCGCCTACGGCTTCTTCCCGGCGCTGGCGCTGGTCACCGCCGGCTGGATCAGCTCGGCGCTGCTCTGCTACTGGATCGGGACGCGGGTCGCGCGGCCCTTGCTCGACCGCTGGTTCGGGACCGAGCGCTTCGAGCGGATCGAGCAGATGATCGAGCGCGGCGGCATCACCCTGCTGCTGGCGGTGCGGCTGATCCCGATCGTCCCCTTCAGCCTCGCCTGCTATGCCGCCGGCGCCGCCCGGGTGCCGCTCTGGCGCTTCACCTGGACCACCGTCGTCGGCTACATGCCGATCACCGCCCTGGCCGTCTACTTCGGCACCCGCCTGGAGGGCATGGAGATCACCGACCCGCTGGTGATCGGCGCGGTCGCGGCGCTGCTGGCGCTGCTGCTGATCGGCAACTGGATCGTGCGCCGCCAGGCGGCGTCGGGCCGCGACGAGGTCAGCCGAGCCGCTTGACCCGGAAGCGGTAGACCGCCGGCGTCGGGTCGGTCTGCCCCGCCGCGTTGCGCGCCTTGACGCGAACGACGTGGGGACCGACAGCGAAGCGGCGGCTGATCCGCACCGCGCAGGGCCGGTAGGACCCGGCGTCGACGCTGCAGCGGAAGGTGACCGGCGACTGGTCGGAGCGGAAGCGGAAGGAGAGCAGCACCGCGCCGCGCCTCCAGAGGAGCTTCGCCGGGCGGTGGGCGAAGAAGGTCTGCGGCGGGGTGGCGGTGGGCGTGACCGGAGGCGAGGTCTGTTTTTCTTCGCTCTTGACCGGTTCTTCGATTCCCCAATTGCCGGCGGCCTTGACCACAGGCCCCGACGCGTCGGGGGCTTCGCAGGGTTCGGGCGCGGTAATCGGTTCGCCCAGCGCTTCGAGAGCTCCCAGCGCTTCGACGAAGCCGCCGCCCATCGCACAGGGGCCGTATTCGCCAAACGGCGTCGCCGTCCCGACCAGCGCTTCGCGGAGTTCGTCCGGTTCGGCCAGCGGTTCGCTCGCCTTCATCAGGGCGATGACGCCCGCTGCGTGCGGTGCCGCCGCCGAGGTTCCGCAGAAGCGCCAGAAGTCGCCTTTGCTGGCGTACTTGTGAGCGAAGAAGGTGGTCTTCCCACAGTCGGTCGCGGCGACGTCGGGCTTGGAGAGCACCTCGGGTTCGGTCAGTTCGGCCGCGGCGCCGCTGCCGGGCACGGGTTCGAAGTAGAGCGTCGACGGGCCGCGTGAGGAGTACGTCTCGGGCGCCGCGGTCGGGGACAACGGGTTGACGGAGTATTGAACGGCGCCGACCGCGATCGCGTCGGTCGAGCCGGCGTGACCGAATACGGTCGGCCCGACGACGTCGCCGCCTCCCGAGCTGGGGTACTCGGTGCCCGTCACCCCACCGCCGTTCTGCAGCAGCGCGAACTTCAGTGGCGGCGAGCCGCCGGCGTAGCGGTTGACCACAAGCTGGACGACCTTGCTCGAAGAGCTCGTGTTTTCCCATTGCAGGATCTCCACGGGCTCCTGCGTGTGGCCGGGATTGTCTTCGACCGACCCGGTCAGCAAGCCGCCTTGGGAGTCGAGCAGGAAGGCGTCGAGGTCGGTGCCCACGCCACCCCACGATTCGGCCCACTGCAGGTCGAGGGTGAGGACTTCTTCGGGTTCGACTTCGATCCCGAAGGTAGTGTCGGTTTCGGCTTCCGGATTGAAGTCGAGGCAGTGTTTTCCGTTGATTTCGGGGAGCGAGGCGACTGCCGGCGGGCATTTGCCCGCGTCGCGGAATTCGGGTGCTTCCCAGGAGCCGATTTCGTTGCCTTCGCCGTCGAAGAGGTTGTCGTTGCCGGCCGCCGAGAGGTAGGTGGCGCCCCCTTCGGTCACCGTGCGGATCGCGTTGGCGACCGGGCCTTCCTGGAAGAACGGCTCTTCGAAGTAGGCGACGTCATCGACGATGACCTGGGCGCCGGCGCCACCCGGCGCCGGTTCGGCCAGCTGTTCGATGTAGTTCGCGAACTGTTCTTCGCCTTCGAAGGCGGTGGCGAAGGCGAGCTTGGCTTCCGGGGCGACGTCGTGGACGATCTGCATCATCGCCCGGCCCTCGTCGGCCGCTTCGGGGGAGTTGAAGTCTTTGAGGACGTTGACGTCGGTCATCTGACCCACGCATTCGCCAGCTGCACCGGGCAGATCGGCGGTGGCGACGTCGTCGGCCGCTTTGGTCGCGACCGGACCGCTGCCGTCGGCCGCCTGGGTCGCGGTGTCGTAGGAGTCGGAGAGAACCCCCACGGTGACCCCGGTCCCTTTGGTTCCCGGCGGCAGGGCTCGCGCCGCTTCGGTGTTCATCTGCGCCACCCCCTCGGAGATCACTGAACCGCCTTCGCAGTCGACGGCACGAACCAGCGGCTCGCGCACCGGCTTGACCGAGGAGACGTCCGGGACCGAGGCGAGCTCGCCGAGGTCTGCCGGCGCCACCGCAACCGTCGCCGACTGGTAGGCGCGGCTGGCCGACAGCACCTGGCCGCCGGCTTCGCGCATCTCCTCGCGGCGGGCGACCGCACCGTGATCGAAGCCGACCTCGACCAGGACGCGACCGTCGCGGCGGACGAGGCTGCCGGGTCCGCTGCGTGCGATGCCAAGTGCCCGCGCCTGTGCCGCGTGTCCCGCCGAGCGCACGGCGGGATTGGCAAGGCGCTTCAGCAGCGGCGACAGGGGGCCGTTCTGCTTGACGAGAGGCGTGGCGGCGGCGCCCGCGCCCGGGGCACAGGCAAGCGCAAACGCGGCTACGGCGAGCGACGCGGCCGCGCGCATGGGCAAGCGTTTCGACATCTCGGTGAAGTTATCGGCAGGAATTGAAGATCACCTGAGAATTAGGTAACCGCGCTGGCCGCGATCTCCTCGCTCAGACGTATGAGGCGCGCTTGAACCAGAGCCAGAGCGCCAGCGCCGAGACGACGAGGCCGCCGACGCCGAGCGCCCAGAAGGCGACGGCGGTGTCGATGTTGACCACCAGCCAGCGGAAGTTCTGGCCGAAGAAGCCGACGATGAAGGAGAGCGGCAGGAAGATCGTCGCCACGATCGTCAGCTGCTTGGTGATCTGGTTGAGCCGGTTGGAGACCAGCGAGAGGTAGGCGTCGCGGCTGCCGGCGAGCAGGTCGCGGTAGGAGTCGATCTGGTCGGAGATGCGGATCGAGTGGTCGTAGACGTCGCGGAAGTAGGTGCGGCTGTCGGCTTCCAGCCCGGGGATTTCGAGGATGTCGTCGATCCCCCGCGCCAGCAGGTCGCGCTGCGGCCCGACCACGCGGCGCAGCTCGATCAGGCGGCGGCGCAGGGTCGTGATCTCCTCCAGCTGGCCGGGGCGCGTGCTGTCGAAGATCTCGGTGTCGAGCCGTTCCATCCGCTCGTCGAGCTGCTCGAGGACGGGGAAGAAGGTGTCGGTGAGGCCGTCGAGCACGCGGTAGACGACGAACTGCTCCGAGCGCGGTGCCTGCGCCTCGAAGCGCTGGCGGGCTTCTTCCAGCGCCGCGCAGGCGCCGCTGTGCGAGGTGACCAGGTAGCCCCCGGCGAGGAAGGCGTGGACCTCCTGCAGCTCGACCTCGCCGCCCTCGCTTGCCTCGGCGCCGTAGTAGACGAGGAACATGAAGTCGCCGAAGTCCTCGAGCTTCGGCCGCTGCCCCCGCTTGCGCATGTCCTCCAGGGCCAGCGGGTGGAAGCCGAACAGCTCGCGCAGCGCCGCGGCCTCTTCCTCCCCCGGGTCGCGGACATCGAGCCAGAAGTACTCGTCGCGCTCGAGCAGGCCCGAGATCGCCTCGCGATCGATGCCTTGGAGGAAGCGCACGGCGCAAAGCTAGATCGAGATTCGGACGCCGCTCGTCCAAATTTCCCTTCCTCGCCCGCCGATCCTGCTACGGTCCCGCTTTGTTAGGGCCGGTAGAGACCGGCGAAAGTTGTGCGTAGCGCTCGCAGTCGTTGCTTCATCGCATCCTCCGCGTTCGCAGCACATGAAGTGGAGGCAATGCATGCCCACTGGAACTGTCAAGTGGTTTAGCGACGACAAGGGCTACGGGTTCATCACCCCCGACGACGGCTCGAAGGACGTTTTCGTCCATCACAGCGCCATCGTCGCCGAGGGCTTCCGGACCCTCACCGAGGGCTCGAAGGTGACCTACGAGTCCGAAGAAGGCCCGAAAGGCCCCGCCGCCGCGAGCGTTCAGCAGCAGTAATCGAGCTTGACGCTTAGGTAGTGCGAAGCCCGCCGCAAGGCGGGCTTCTTCTTGGTCTGAGCCCGACGCTCCCGTTCCCCTACTCTCCCAACCCGATGAGCACCAGCACCAGAGACGACCTGCGCAACGTCGCGATCATCGCCCACGTCGACCACGGCAAGACGACCCTGGTCGACGCGATGCTGTGGCAGACCGGCACCTTCCGCAAGGGCCAGGACGTCGCCGAGCGGGTGATGGACTCGATGGACCTCGAGCGCGAGAAGGGGATCACGATCCTCGCCAAGAACACCGCTGTCAACTACGACGGGACGAAGCTGAACATCGTCGACACGCCGGGCCACGCCGACTTCGGCGGCGAGGTCGAGCGGGCGCTGACGATGGTCGACGGGGCGCTGCTGCTGGTCGACGCCTCCGAGGGCCCGCTGCCGCAGACGCGCTTCGTCCTGCGCAAGGCGCTCGCCGCGGGGCTGCCGATCATCCTCGTCGTCAACAAGGTCGACCGCCCGGACGCGCGCATCGCCGAGGTCGTCGACGAGGTCTACGAGCTGTTCATCGACCTCGACGCCGGCTCGGACCAGATCGACTTCCCGATCGTCTACACCAACGCCAAAGCCGGCTGGGCCGCGCTCGAGGAAGGCGTCGAGGGCGAGGACCTGAAGCCGCTGCTCGACCTGATGGTGCAGCAGATCCCGGCGCCGGAGTACGACGCCGAGGCGCCGCTGCAGGCGCACGTGACCAACCTCGACGCCTCGCCCTACGTCGGCCGGCTGGCGATCTGCCGCGTGCGCCAGGGCGAGATCCGCTCCGGTCAGCCGATCGCCTGGTGCCGCGCCGACGGCAGCGTCCAGCGCGCCAACGTCTCCGAGCTGTACGTGACCGAAGGGCTGGATCGGGTCAGCGCCGAGCGCGCCGGACCGGGCGAAATCATCGCCGTCGCCGGGATGGAAGAGGTGACGATCGGCGAGACGCTGGCCGACGCCGAGGACCCGCGGCCACTGCCCGTGATCGAGGTCGACGAGCCCTCGCTCTCGGTCGTCGTCGGCATCAACACCTCCCCCCTGGCCGGCCTCGAGGGCAGCAAACTGACCGCCCGCCAGATCCGCGACCGGCTCGACGCCGAGCTGATCGGCAACGTCTCGATCCGGGTCAAGAACACCGAGCGGCCGGACGCCTGGGAGGTCCAGGGCCGCGGCGAGCTGCAGCTGGTCGTGCTGCTGGAGATGATGCGGCGCGAGGGCTTCGAGCTGACCGCGGGCCAGCCGCGGGTGGTGACGCGCGAGATCGAAGGCGAAATGCACGAGCCGGTCGAGCGCCTGGCGATCGACGTCCCCGAGGAGCACGTCGGCTCGGTGACGCAGATGCTGGCGGCGCGCAAGGGCCGGCTCGAGCAGATGGTCAACCACTCGACCGGCTGGGTGCGGATGGACTACCTGGTCCCCGCCCGCGGCCTGATCGGGTTCCGCACCGAGTTCCTCACCGAGACCCGCGGCACCGGCATCCTCCACCACGTCTTCGACCGCTGGGAGCCGTGGGCGGGCGAGCTGCGCACGCGCCAGACCGGCTCCCTCGTCTCCGACCGCCGCGGCCAGACCGCGAGCTACTCGCTGATGAACCTGCAGGACCGCGGCACGCTCTTCGTCGGCTCCGGCGAGGAGGTCTACGAAGGGATGATCGTCGGCGAAAACGCCCGCTCCGACGATCTCGACGTCAACCCGACCAAGGCCAAACAGCAGACCAACATGCGCGCCGCGAGCGCCGACGTCCTGGTCCGCCTGGCGCCGCCGAAACGGCTCAGCCTCGAAGCCTCGCTTGAGTTCCTGCGCGAGGACGAGTGCGTCGAAATCACCCCCGAGTCGGTCCGCCTGCGCAAGACGATCCTCGACAAAGTCCAGCGCCTGAAGGCCGCCAAGCGCGGCGACGCCGCCCCGCGGATGGCCTGACTCTCGGCGTGGTTGAGATTTCATCCGCATAGCGGATGGAATCTCTACAGCGGCCCCGTGCGGCAAGGTAGCCGGCGCAAAGCCGCGCCAGAGCCACGCGGCGGAGTAGTGGCTCAGCAGAGCGTCGGGTCCCGAGGCGAGGACCGCGGCGAGGCATTCCCCATGCGGCGAGATGTCCGTGTGCCCCACGACGTAGACGCCCTGGTAGAGGCGATGCAGATGCCCGGCCGCGACCAGTCGCTCGACCGATGCCTGGGAGTAACCGAGTCGCCGGCGCAGCTGGCGCATCGAGACCACTCCATGCTGTCGCCGCGCCAACGAGGCCAGTTCCTGGCGGCATGAGTTCTCCCCCCGGCCGCGAGGCACGCGGCCCCTCCCGTTGCCCTACCTGCTGCTGTTCGTCCCTTCGCGCGCCCTCCCCGCCGGGCCCGTTCATGCGCTTTCGAAGCACTGAACGCGTAGGCTGGCGCCGTGGCGAAATGGGGAGTACTCGCGGTGCTGGCCGCCGCCCAGTTCCTGATGGTCCTCGACCAGGCGGTGATGAACGTCGCGATCTCGCAGTTGGTCGACGACTTCGACACGACGGTGACCACGATCCAGGCGGTGATCGCCTTCTACGCGCTGGTGATGGCGGCGCTGATGATGACCGGCGGCAAGATCGGCGACCTCTGGGGGCGGCGGCGCACCTTCGTCGTCGGGCTCTGCATCTACGGCACCGGCTCGGCGCTGACCGCGGTCTCCTGGAGCGTGCCCTCGCTGGCGCTGGGCTGGTCGGTGCTGGAGGGAATCGGCGCCGCGATGGTGATGCCGGCGATGGTGGCGCTGGTCGCCGGCAACTTCCGTGACCGCGAGCGGGCGGTCGCCTACGGCGTGCTCGGTGGCGTCGCCGGCGCGGGGATCGCGGTCGGCCCGATCCTCGGCGGCTGGGCGACGACCGAGCTGACCTGGCGGATCGTCTTCGCCGGCGAGGTCGTGGTCGCGATCGGAATCCTGCTCGGCAGCCGCATGATCGTCGAGCCGGCGCGCGAGGGGGGCAGCAAGGAACTCGACGTCGTCGGCTCGATCCTCTCCGCGGCCGGGCTCGCGATCCTGGTGATGGGCGTGCTGCAGGCGAGCAACTGGGGCTGGCTGGCGCCGCGCAACTCGCCGGTCGAACCGTTCGGCTTCTCGCTGACGCCGTTCGTGATCGCCGCCGGCGGCGTCATCCTCGGCCTCTTCGCCCGCTGGCAGCGCCACCGCGAAGCGCAGGACCGCGACCCGCTGATCCACCTCGACCTGTTGAAGCTGCCGCGCCTGCGCGGCGGCGTCTCGATGCTGCTCGCCCAGAACCTGGTGCTGATGGGGATCTTCTTCACCGTGCCGCTGTTCCTACAGGTCGTGCAGGGCCTCGACGCGCTGGAAACCGGAGTGCGGATGCTGCCCGCCTCGGTCGGGCTGTTCGTCAGCGCCGTCGCCGGCTCGGCGCTCTCGCGCCGCTTCTCGGCCAAGCTGCTCGTCCGCACCGGCCTGATCGTCGTCCTCGTCGCGGCGCTGCTGCTGCTCGACACGGTGCAAGCCGAACTCGACAACGCCTCATTCCTCGTCGCGATGGGCGTGCTCGGGGTCGGGATGGGGCTGATCGTCTCCCAGCTCGGCAACGTCGTGCAGTCGGCGGTCGGCGACAGCGACCGCAGCGAGGCCGGCGGCCTGCAGAACACCGCGATGCAGCTCGGCTCCTCGCTCGGCACGGCGCTGCTCGGCGCGATCGTGATCAGCGGCCTGATCGCCGCCTTCTCGACCAACGTCGCCGCCAACCCCGAAATCTCCGCCGACGTGCGCCAACAGGTCGAGGTCCGGCTCAGCTCCGGGGTCAGCTTCGTGTCGGCGAGCGAGGTCGAGGCGGGAGCAACCAAGGCCGGTGCCGACCCGGCGACCGTCGAAGCCCTCGTCGGCGAGTACGAAGACGCGCAGCTGAAGGCGCTGAAGACCGCCTTCCTCTGCGCCGCGCTGCTGGCGACGGCCTCGCTCTTCTTTGCCCGCAACCTGCCGAGCGAGCCGTTTGGCGGCGAGCAGGCAGCGGCTGCGGCGCCGCCACCGGCACCCGCCTGAGTCGCCGGCGCTAGTCCCTCTTAGAGATCCTCGGCCTGCAGGCGGCCCGACTCGATCGCGGCGACCAGCGCCTCGTGGTCGTGCAGGTTCTGCTCGGCGTAGGCCTCGGAGAACTCGGCGATCGCGCGGTCGAAGCCGTCGCCGCCGCCAAGGTAGGCGGCGATCGCGAAGCGGTCGCCGGAGCGGGCGTGGGCGCGGGCCAGAGTCCAGCCGCAGATCTCGGCGTAGATCTCGAACCCGCGCGGCGAGAGCGTCTCGACTTCGGCCGAGCGCTTCCAGTCCCAGAGCTGGCGCACGTAGAAGTCGCGCTGGCGGCCGTCGATCCCTTTTGCCGAGCACCAGCCGAGGAAGATGTCGCTCGAGGCCTGCATCAGGCGCTGGCCTTCGACCACGCGGCGGCCGTGGTTGCGGAAGCGGCTGGCGCCGGCGTAGGGCTCGAGCACCGACGCTTCGGCCTCCTTGGCCTGCAGGAAGAGCGGGTCGCCATCGTCGACGCCGGTCAGCAGGATCACCCAGGCGCGGGTGCCGACGCTGCCGACGCCGACGACCTTGCGGGCGATGTGGCGCGCTTCGAAGGAGTCGAAGAGGTGGCGGCGGTCGTCCGGCAGGCTTTCGCGGTAGGCGGCGATGACCGGGCGCAGGAACTCGGCGGGGTCGGCTTTCGAGCCGGGCGGCAGCAGGTCCTCGCCGGGGACCAGGAGCGGCGGTTCGCTGCGGAACCTGACTTCGCCGTCGACGGTTTCGGTCAGCTTGGCGAGCGCCCGCAGGCTGTCCTTGGAGCGCGCCTTCTCGACGTTCTTGCGCAGCCGCTTCGCCGCCTTCGGGTCGGAGGGGTCGTCGAGCTCGATTTCGCCGAGGGCGGAGTCGACGTCGAAGCGCGCGTACCAGACCTCGAGGTTGCGCTGGGCCGCGAACTGGCGCATCGCCTCGCGGTAGGTGCGCACCGCGTACAGCACCGCCGATTCGCGCTCCTCGCGCTTGAAGCCCCGTTCGCGGGCGGCGATCGCGAAGCTGGCGGCAAGCCGCTTCACGTCCCACTCCCACGGCCCTGGCAGCGACTCGTCGAAGTCGTTGAGGTCGAAGACGAGGCGGCGGTCGGGAGCGGCGAAGACGCCGAAGTTGGAGAGGTGCGCGTCGCCGCAGGCCTGCACCCGCAGGCCGGAGGCCGGGGTCGGGGCCAGGTCGGCGGACATCACCGCGGCGGCACCGCGATAGAAGGCGAAGGGCGAGGCGGCCATCCGCCCGTAGCGGATCGGGACCAGCTCGGGGACCCGTGGCTCGGCCTGGCGCTCGAGGATCGCGACGGGGTCCTCGCGGTCGGCGGCGGCCTGCCAGGAGCCGTGGGCGGAACGGGGGGCTTTGGAGCGCGCGGCCTTGCCGGCCGCGGCGCGAGCGGTGGCGTCCATGCCGCCACCGTACAACGGCGACGGCCCGACTTCCTCACCCGATTGGGAGGAAGCCGGGCCGTCGCTGAGGCCTATGGCGTCGCGGTCAGACCGTGGCCGCGGCCTGCGCGGACTGCGAGTCGCGGGCGGCGTCGGCCTGCTTGGCCTCGGCCTCCGGGGTCGACTCGCCGACCGGGCGAGGCAGGAGCACTTCTTTGGCGATGACCAGGCGCTGGATCTGGCTGGTGCCCTCGTAGAGCTGCATGATCTTCGCGTCGCGCATCAGTTTCTCGACCGGGTACTCCTTGATGAAGCCGTAGCCGCCGTAGACCTGGACGGCGTCGGTGGTGACCTCCATCGCCGAGTCGGCGGCGAAGCGCTTGGCCTGCGAGGAGACCAGCGTGTTGCGTTTGCCCTGGTCGAGCAGGACCGCCGAGTTCCACATCAGCAACCGCGCCGCGTCGACCTTGGTCGACATGTCGGCGATCATGAACTGGATCGCCTGGTGCATCGCGATCGGCACGCCGAACTGGACCCGTTCCTTGGAGTACTCCACGGCGAACTCGAAGGCGGCGCGGGCGATCCCGACGGCCATCGCCGCGACCCCGGGACGGGTGCGGTCGAGGGTCATCATCGCCAGTTTGAAGCCCTTGTTTTCCTCGCCGATCATGTTCTCGGCCGGGATCTCGACTTCGTCGAAGGAGATGGTCGCGGTGTTGGAGGCCCGCTGCCCCATCTTGTCCTCCTTCTTGTCGACCGTCACCCCGGGGAGGTTGGCGTCGACGACGAAGGCGCTGATCCCGCGGTGGCCGGCCTCCGGATCGGTCTTGGCATAGACCGTGAACCAGTCGGCGTAGCTGCCGTTGGTGATGAAGCACTTGGAGCCGCTGATGACGAACTTGTCGCCCTTCTTGACGGCGCGGGTTTTCATCCCGGAGACGTCGGAGCCGGCGTCGGGCTCGGTCAGGCAGAAGGAGGCGAGCTTCGGCGCTTCGGTCAGCATCCCGAGGTACTTCTTCTTCGTCTCCTCGGAGCCGCCGAGGGAGACCGGGGCGCAGGCGAGGCCGTTAGCCATCAGCGAGGTGCCGATGCCCGAGCAACCCCAACCGATCTCCTCCTCGATCAGGCAGCCGGAGAGGTAGTCGAGGCCGGGGCCGCCGTAGGCCTCGGGGATGTGGGTGTTCATCAGGCCCACCTCCCACGCCTTGTCGATCACGTCCTGGGGCCAGGTGCCGTCCTTGTCGTACTCCCAGGCGACGCTGCGCATCTCTTTGTCAGCGAAGCTGTGGGCCAGCTCGCGCAGGTCTTTCTGTTCGTCGGTCAGGGTGAAGTCAACCACCGGTGCTCCTTTGGGTCGGTGCTTTCCAAGCTGTTTTTGGACCGCCCCTACCAAGTGGGCGTGCCGCCGATTGACTGGTCAGTCAACCAAGCTCAAGATTAGCGCAACAGGCCGTCGCTCAGAGCCCACTAGGCTGATCGCATGGGAGTTGCGCTGGCGATGACGGCCGTCCAAAAAGGCATCGTCCTGCTGCTGATCACCGGCGTCGCGGCGCCGATCGCCGGCCTCTGGTTCCTGCGCTCGGGGGATTCCTGGCGGATGCTCGGCCGCGGGCCGTTCTCGATCGAGCCCGAAAAACCGGCGCCGAACCGGCTCACCGGCGCCTCCGCCCCGGTCGACCCGGCGATCCAGGCGGCCGAGGTGCGGCAGATGCTGGAGGCGAAAGCCGCGCGCCAGAAGGCTCGCGGCGAGGAACCGATGGACGTCGAGGAGGAGACCGCGCGGCTGCTCGAGACAGCGGCGGAGCGGCCGCCGGCCGACGAGCGGATGGAAGCCGAGCTGCGGACCGAGGTGCGCCAGCTCGTCGTCGCCCGCAACGAACGGCGCCGCCGCCAGGGCCTCGACCCGCTCGACATCGAGGCCGAGACCGAGCGCCAGCTCGCCGACCTCGTCGGATAGTCCTTTTTCACGCCCGCGATCTCTCCCGATTTCGTAGGATCGGGTCCATGCCACCTGCCCCCGACGAGAACCTCTACGAGGTCGAGGAGCTGCTGAACCAGCCGGGCACCTATTTCAACCCCCAGACCGAGGTCGTGGTCGTCGTCGACGACTCCGCCTCGATCGACCAGGAGGTCTTCAACATGGAGGCCTACGAGGGCGCCGACTGGGTCCGCATCTCCGACGACGTCCCGATCGACGAGGACGGTCGCGACCGCGCCCTCGAGGCCTTCCAGACGCATTACCACCCCGGCTCCGCCGGCTCGGTCTCCGAGACCGCCCTCGAACAGGGCGACGAGGAGGTCGACGAGGACGAGGACGGCCAGGACCCCGGCCGCGAGGACTAGGGCCGATGCTCGAGCCCGGCGACCGCGCACCCGCCTTCACCCTGCCCGACCAGAACGGGGACAAGGTGAAGCTGTCGGACTTCAAAGGGCAGACCGTCGTCCTCTACTTCTATCCCCGCGCCGACACCGGCATCAACAGCGTTAGCCCGTTTTAGCTCAGTTCGCACCACGAAAATCGTGGAAGGTGTGACGAACCAGCGACAACCTCGTAGGTTGGGTATGCGGGTGCTGAGAGCCGAGGTGGGATCGAGCTGCCGGATGGCCCTTGCCCTTATGGCGATGGCTGCGTTGTTCGCTGCTGTGACCCTCTGCGCTCCCGCAGAGGCGAGCTACCGCCCCCCGGACCGCATCTGGGGCAACTACACCGCCGTCTCCGCGTCGGGCGCAGGAGCGGCCCGCCTCTTCGACCGACCCAAGGAGATCGGAGTCGGCCTCACTCACGGCAAGCGAGGTCAATGGATCGGCTGGGAAGCCAACTGCAACGGATCAGGGGCCAAGATGCACGTCGGCCACGAGCGAATGCGGCTCGGTTCGATCATCTCCAGTGCCGTCGGCTGCCCCAACCTCTGGGGGCACCAGGACAGGTGGTTGGGGAACCTCTTCACCGCAAATCCTCACTGGCAACTGAACCGGGGTCTGCTGGTGCTTCGTGCCGATAAGCGAGTATTGCGACTGCGGCCGGGTCGGGGGTGAGCCTGTCCACCGAAATGGCTTAGAGGCACGAGTGACGACGCTGTGGATAGTCCGGACTCTGAACTGCCCGACCAGGATGTGAATCCGGGCAAGCTCCGAACAACCACCCGCATGGGTAGCCTGCTGCGCCGATGAGATGGCCGCCACGACCGGGAGATGCGCTGCCGCGAGCGGAGGACGCTTGGTGCGTCCAGGAAAAGTGGACTGCGTGGATCTTGGCCGCTGACGGGCATGGCCCCGAATGGGCCAAGGTGCTGCAGGTCGAGACCGATGAATGGGAGCCTGCCTGGCAGGCCTTGAAGGAGGCCGTTCACGAGGCCACGATCGAAGCTGTCCGCTCGCCCGACGCAGGCGGCATCACCTGCGGCATCACGACCGAATTGACCATCGGTGAGCGAAGCGCGTCCGTGGTCAGCGCCTGGCACTACGCGAAACCCGGCGCAGCGCCGCGTTTGGTCACTGCCTACCCCACCGCATACAATCGGTCCCATGGCAACGCGTGAAATCGCAGTCGGCGGCTTGATCGAACTCTGCGAGCCGGTTGAAGGTGCGCCCGCGGGAGCGCGAGGCGGCATCACCGACGTGCTCGATCCCGACCACGTGATGGTCGAGTTGACCTCCTTGCCCCTGGAGCCCATGCTCGACCGGATCGTCGTCGTCCCGCTCGACAAGCTGCGCCTCATCGAACCGGTACGCCGGCACTGACAACCCTTTGCTCGCGCCAGGCGACAAAGCTCCTGCCTTCACGCTGCCGGACCAGAACGGCGAGAAGGTCCGGCTCTCCGACTACAAGGGCCAGACCGTCGTACTGTTTTTTTACCCGCGCGCCGACACGCCCGGCTGTACGACCCAGGCTTGCGGGATCCGCGACCGGGCCGACGAGTACGCGAAGGCGGGCGTCAAGGTGATCGGGGTCTCGCCGGACGAGCCGGAGAAGCTCGAGAAGTTCGACGACAAGTACGGGCTCGGCTTCACCCTTCTCGGCGACGTCGATCACAAGGTCGCCGAGAAATACGGCGCCTGGGGCGAGAAGTCGATGTACGGCAAGAAGTACATGGGCATGCTGCGGACGACGTTCGTGATCGACCCGAAAGGCAAGATCGCGAAGGTGTTCCCGAAAGTGCAGCCGAAAAAGCACGACCATCTCGTGCTGAAGGCGCTCGAGGCGCTCCCCTTCCTCACCTGAGCCGCGCTCAGGCGCTGAGCACGACGACCGCGATGAAGGCGGCGTAGAGGCCGAACCAGCCGACGACCGCGGGCAGGTGGAACTCGCCGGCGCGGTGGAGGCTGAGGTAGGCGAGGACGCCGCCGGCGAGGCCGAGGCCGATCGAGAGGATGGCGTTGCCCTCGAGCGACCACTCGGTGAAGAGCAGGCCGATGCCGACCGGGATCGTCGACTGGAAGACCATCGCGCCGCTGATGTTGCCCAGAGCGAGGGCGTCCTTGCCTTCGCGCACCCAGAAGAAGGAGTTGACCTTCTCCGGCAGCTCGGTCGCCAGCGGCGCCAGGATCAGGGCGAGGACGAGGGCGTCGACGCCGAGGTCTTCGGCGATTTCGAGCAGCTGTTCGACGAAGAGGTGGGCGCCGCCGACCATCGCCCCGAGGCCGACCAGCAGCTGCAGGACGCAGAGGCCAAGAGCCGGGTCGCCCTGGCGCTCGGCGCGACGCTCGAACAGCAGCGGGTTGAGGGTCTCGTGCTCCTGCACCTCGCCGGAGCCGCGCAGGGTGCGGGCGACATAGACGAGGTAGGCGGCGAGGAAGACGAGGCCGGCGGGGATGCGAACGGCGGCCGGCGGGCCCCAGGCGAGCAGGCCGGCGAGGGCGAAGAAGGCAAGGAAGAAGAGCAGGTCGCGCTCGAGGGTCGGGCCGTGCGCGTCGAGATGGACGCCCTGCGCCCGTTTCTCGCGGTAGAGGTAGGCGAAGAGGCCGACCAGCCCCATCGCCAGCGTCGCCAGCAGGAACGGGGCGCCGACGATGGCGCCGACGGCGACGTCTTCGGAGCCTTCGGTGGCGCTGATCAGGGCGACGATCGCGATCAGCGTCTCCGGCATCGCGGTGCCGACCGCGGCGAGGATGCTGCCGACCGCCCCCTCCCCCAGGTCGAGCTTGTGCCCGATCCACTCGACCGCGTTGGTGAACAGCAGCGCGCCGGTGAGAACCACGGCAAAGCTCACCAGGAGGAGGACGAAGTCCACGCCCCCAGGCTAGTGGTCGCGCCCAGGCGATGCCGGAGACAGCGCCTGGGAGGTGCCGGCCACCCTCCGTGGACAGGCAGGGCGGCCGGCACCCTCCCCTTCCGGGTCAAGGCCCGCGAATCCCGTGGTTCCTTTGTCCGCTGGGGCAGGACAAAGGAACCACGGGATGGAGGGATCGGCCTCTTCGTCAAACTCGTGGTTCCTTGGTCGTCCTATAGGGGACAAAGGAACCACGACTTTCGGAGCGGGCTCCAGGCGGGCGGGCCGGCGCACCTACCTGCCCTGTCGGTGCGTCGGGCCGCCCGCCGCTACCGACAGACCCAACGGCGTGCCGACCCACGCGCGGAATCGATTGCTCAGGCGAAGTAGAACGCCAGGCCGAAGACGAAGTACACGGCGAGCAGCTGGACGCCCTCGAACCAGGTCGACTCGCCGTCCTGGGTGACGTACTGGGCGATCAGGATCGCGATCAGGATCGCGCCCAGCTCGAAGCCGTTGAAGACCAGCGCCAGCGGATAGGGGCCGATGAAGAAGGAGGCGATGACCAGGACCGGGGCGACGAAGAGGGCGACCTGAGCGCTGGAGCCGACGGCGATGTTGACCGCCAGGTCCATCTTGTCCTTCATCGCGACGAGGACCGCGACCCAGTGCTCGGCGGCGTTGCCGACGATGGCGACGACGATGACGCCGATGAAGAACTCGGAGAGTCCGATCGACTCGGATGCCTCGGTGATCGAGCCGACCAGGACCTCGGACATGATGCCGACGAGGACGCCGGCGATCGCCAGGGCGATGACCGAGGTGCGCACCGACCAGCCCCAGGTGTCCTCGTCCTCGTACTCGGGGTTGAAGATGTCGCGGTGGGTCTTGAGCGAGAAGAAGAGGCCGATCACGTAGGTGATGCCGAGCACGATCGCGACCGCCAGCGAGAGCTGCTCGACGGTGCCGCCGTAGTGGACCGCCTCGGCGCCGGGCTGCGGCAGGCCCTGGCCCTCGACCAGCTCGAAGATCGCCGGCATCACCAGCGCCGCGGCGGCAAGCATCAGCATCGAGGTCTGGATCGAGGCGCCGGTGCGGCTGAAGCTCTGTTTCTCGCGGCCGATCCCGCCGGCCAGCATCGCGGCGCCGAGGACGAGCAGGATGTTGCCGATGATCGAGCCGACGATCGAGGCCTTGACCACCTCCTGCAGGCCCCTACCGAGGGCGAAGAGGGCGATGATCAGCTCCGGCGCATTGCCGAAGGTGACGTTGAGCAGGCCGCCGATGCCCGGCCCCGAGCGCGCCGCCAGCTCCTCCGTCGCCCGCCCCATCAGCGCCGCGGTGGGGATGATCCCCAGCGCCGAGGCGGCGAAGACGACCGTCGCCGGGGCGCCCGCCACCTCGAGCGCGACCGCGATCGGGATCAGCGGGACGAGCAGGTACGGATAGCCCTGCGCGGTCAGCAGGAACGAGGCGCCGAGGCGCGGCCTGCCTACTGGAGCAGGCTCGCGCACTTCTGCAGATCAGTCGGCGTCTGAGCTTCCACCAGGCATTCGGCGTATTCCTGCTGGCTGCTGAGACCGCCTCCGGGGGACGAGCCACCGCCACCGCCGCCTCCCCCGGAGCCGGTGGCGCCTTCCATCAGGCTTTCGAGCAGGCCGCCGAAGCCGTTGCCGCCTTCCAGCAGTTCCAGCGGGTTGACGCCGAGTTCACGGAAGAGACCTTCCAGCGGCTGCGCTTCGGCCGGCGCCTTGATCTCCTGCTCTTCGTTGACTTCGGAAAGGGTCACTTCGAGTTCGATCTCGACCCGTTCGGAGCTGCCCTGGGGCTGGATCGCGATTTCGGCGAGCACCTTGCGGATGATGTCGTCGTCGCCGACGTAGAGCTCGACGTGGGAGCTCTTGATCGCGGAGGTGAGTTCGCTCTTGGCGGTCTTCAGTTCCGACAGCGGCAGCGGCCCGGCGGCTTCGAGCTGGGCGCTGCAGGCGGGGTCTTCGACGAGTTTGATCACCGCGTCGACGGCTCCCCCGGTGTCGAGTTCGCCGCTGACCTTGGTCGTCGAGGTGCCGTCGACTTCGGTGCCGCCTTCGGATTCGAGGTTGTCGACGAACTGGCTCGGTTCCAGCCCGGCGGCCGCTTCCTGGCAGGCGGCGACTTCCGCCGCCGGTTCTTCGCCTTCGCTCTGCGAGGCGCGTTCGAAGCCGGTCTTGATGAAGCCGAAGGTGGTCGGGTCGACTTCGTACTCCTTGCCCTTGAGCCCGACGAAGGCGCGGTCGGAGAGCAGGGTGAGAGCGCCATCGAAGTCGACCGCTTCGCCGTTGACGGTGCCCTGCGCCTTGGCCGTCATCGCCAGTTCCGGCAGGTTGCCTTTGCCGCCGCTCTGGAACGGGCCGGAGAGGCTGATTTCGACGTTGCCGCCCTGAGCGCCGTTGGAGCTGATCCCGACCTTGGCGTCGAGCTTGCCGCTTTCGACCCCCTGCAGGGTCGCGTTTTCGACGACGCTCTGGGGATCACTGCTGCCGCCGCCGCAGGCGGAGGCCAGGACCGCCAGTGCGCTGACCAGCGTTGCGAGCAGGGCGAAGGTGCGAATGCGGCTCAAGAGATGGCGCTCCTCGTCGTTCGGAAACAGAACCGCTGCTGATCGTAGAGACTCATTCGCCGGAATCGCCGCGCGATTCCTCGATCGGCGGCGGCCGGTGCGAGCTGCTGAGGTTGGCGGCGAGCGGCAGCAGCAGTGCCCCGAGCGTGATCAGCACCACCCCGGCACCGACCAGCCAGCGGACCCGGGTGAGGTGGCCGAGGATGCCGATCACGAACCCCGCCAGCATCAGCGCGATGTACGGGCCGGGACTGTGCGTGAGCAGCGCGGCGGGCAGCGGGCCGAGGTCGAACACGAAGGGCTGATTATCATCGCCCCCATGGCGAATAGCTCCGTGGCAGAGGTCAAGGCGGCGCTGGCCGAGGTCGGCTACCTGGCCGACGAGCCGGCAGCGCTGGTCTCGTTCCTGGCTCAGCAGCTGGGCAAGCCGGTCCTGGTCGAGGGCCCGGCGGGCGTCGGCAAGACCGAGCTGGCGAAGGCGCTCTCGCGCGCCACCGGCCGCGAGCTGGTGCGCCTGCAGTGCTACGAGGGCCTCGACGAGGCGAAGGCGATGTACGAGTGGAACTACCGCAAGCAGCTGCTGCGGATCCAGGCCGGTGGCGAGGCTGGCTGGGACGACGTCCAGGACGACATCTTCAGCTCCGACTTCCTGCTGACGCGGCCGCTGATGAAGGCGATCTCCAGCCCCGAGCCGGTCGTCCTGCTGATCGACGAGATCGACAAGACCGACCAGGAGTTCGAGGCGATGCTGCTCGAGCTGCTCTCCGACTTCCAGATCACGATCCCCGAGCTGGGGCAGATCTCGGCGACGACGATGCCGATCGTCGTCCTCACCTCGAACGACTCGCGCGAGCTGACCGAGGCGCTGAAGCGGCGCTGCCTCTACCTCTGGCTCGACTACCCGGGGATCGAGCGCGAGATGGAGATCGTCCACCTGCACGTGCCGGAGCTGTCGGAGACCCTGACCCGGCGCCTGGTCGAGGTGGTCGGGATGGTGCGCGAGCTCGACCTGAAGAAGCCGCCGTCGATCGCCGAGTCGATCGACTGGGCTCGAACCCTGCTGCTGATGGGCGCCGAGGACATCGACCGCGAGACCTTCCAGCAGTCGATGTCGATCATCGTCAAGCACCGCACCGACATCGACCTCGTCGCCGAGCGGGTGGGGATGAAGCTTGCCGACCCCCTACGGACCGACGGCTGACCCCGGCCCCCCGGGGCTGGCACCGAAGCTGCTCGGCTTCTGCGAGGAGCTGCGCGGCGAGGGGGTCGCGGTCGGGACCTCGGAGATCCTCGACGCCTTCGCGGCGCTGGAGCACGTCGAGTGGACCTCGCACGACGACTTCCGCGAGGCGCTGGCGGCGACGATCGCCAAGTCGCAGGAGGATCGGCGCGTCTTCGAGCTGCTGTTCGAGCGCTATTTCTTCCGCGCCGCCGAGGCGGAGGCGGTCGCGCACGGGATCGGCGAGGGCGGCGAGGCGGGCGAGGGCGCGGTCGAGCTCGGCGACGTCGACGTCGAGGGCGAAGCCGAGGGAGGCGACTCGGCGCGGATCGACATCGACGAGCTGCGCGAGCAGATCCGCGAGGCGATCATGCAGGGCGACGAGGACGCGCTGCGCGACCTCGCGCGGCTGGCGATCGCGGCCTTCGGCCGCGGCGAGGGCTCGGGCGTGGTCGGCGTCGACGTGCAGCGGATCCGCCGCACCCTCGGCCTCACCGCCGGCAACCAGCCGCCCGACGAGTCGGGAGCGGAGCGGGCGCCGATCGACCGCTCGCAGCTGAACCGCTTCGAGCGCCACCTGCGGCGCGAGCTCGAACGCGACCTGATCGAGCGCACCCAGACCCTCCCCCCCTCGCGGCCGCTGGCCGAGCTCGACCGCGCCCTGCCGACCAGCCCGACCCAGGACCTGGCCGCCGTGCACCGGGCGGTCTCGCAGATGAAGCGGCGGCTGGCGACGCTGGGCCAGGAGCAGCGCGGGCGCAGCAAGGGAGCGGCGGTCGACGTGCGGCGGACGATGCGCGCCTCGCTGGAGACCGGCGGCGTGCCGCTGCGGCTGCACTACAAGCCGAAGCGGCCGCGACGGCCGGAGATCTACGTCCTCTGCGACGTCTCGACCTCGGTCACCTCGGCCTCGGTCTTCTTCCTCTCGGTCCTGCACGCGCTGCACGACTCGTTCCGCAAACTGCGCAGCTTCGTCTTCATCGAGCGGATCTCGGAGGTGACCGACGTCTTCGAGCACGAGCGCGACTTCGCCGTCGTCGCCCGCCGCATCTCCAGCGAGGGCGGCGTCGCCGACGTCTCCGGCTACACCGACTACGGCCGCGTCTGGCTCGAGTTCCTGACCGAGATCTCCGACGAGCTCGATCCGCGCTCGACCGTGATCGTGCTCGGCGACGCCCGCACCAACGGCCGCCCGCCCCACGCCGAGGTCTTCGCCCAGATCTCCGAGCGCGCCGGCCGCCTCTTCTGGCTCAACCCCGAGCCGCGGCTGTACTGGAACTACGGCGACTCGGTGATGGCCGCCTACGAGCGCTACTGCGACGGCGCCTTCGAGTGCTGGACGACCCGCCACCTGGAGAACTTCGTCAACGTCGTCGCCGGCGGCGTCCCGGCGCCGGAGTAATGGCCTGCAAGGCGCCGATAATGGCGGGCGGCCCGGCGGGTTGGAAGAACTTCTCCGCTGCCCAACGGCCACCGAACTCGGCGTCGCC
>JBEHWY010000013.1:0-38911 GCA_048498975.1 Actinomycetota bacterium
GGGTGCCGGCCGCCCTACCTGCCCACGGAGGGTGGCCGGCACCCTCCCCACGCACCCGTCACTCGGCCCGCTCCAGCCCCGCCGACCAGCGCTCCTCGACGCGGCCGAAGTGCCAGATCGCGAGGGCGAGCACCCAGGTGAGGACGAAGAGGGCGGCGACGGCGAAGCCGATCGAGCCCGGGTCGACGGCGCCGAGCCAGTCCCAGAGGCCGCCGTGCAGGTCGAGTTTCTCGGCGGCGAGGGCGAAGAGCTCGATCGAGCCGACGACGAGGGCGACGAGGACCGAGAGGGCGGTGACGGTGAGGTTGTAGAAGACCTTGCGCGCCGGTTTGGCGAAGGCCCAGCCGTAGGCCTGGTTCATCACCGCGCCGTCGATCGTGTCGAGCAGGCTCATCCCGGCGGCGAAGAGGATCGGCAGGCAGAGGATCGCGTAGAAGGGCAGCCCGGCGCCGGCCGCGCCGGCCGCGAGGAAGAGCAGCGCCACCTCGGTCGCGGTGTCGAAGCCGAGGCCGAAGAGGATCCCGATCGGGTACATCTGCCAGGGCCGGCGCACGGCGCGGGCGAAGCGGCCGAGGTAGCGGTTCATCAGGCCGCGCTCCGCCAGGCGGCGCTCGAGCTCGGCCTCGTCGAAGCAGCCGCTGCGCAGCTCGCCGACGAGCTTGACGATGCCGACCAGGATCGCGATGTTGAGCGCCGCGATCAGGTAGAGGAAGGTGCCGGAGACGCCCGTCCCGACCCAGCCGCTCACCTGGTGCAGGGTCGAGCCGCCGTCCTGCACCTGGCCGCCGAGCGCCCGCACGCCGAGGGCGAAGAGGAGGGCGAGGGCGAAGACGACGGTCGAGTGGCCGAGCGAGAAGAAGAAGCCGACGCTGAGCGGGCGCTGGCCCTCGCCGATCAGCTTGCGGGTGGTGTTGTCGATCGCCGCGATGTGGTCGGCGTCGAAGGCGTGGCGCATCCCCAGCGTGTAGGCGGTGAGCCCGACGCCGACGGTGAAGGCGCCGGAGGCACCGAGGCTGTACCCGCGCGGGGCGACGAGGACGAAGAGGAGGAGGAAGCCGATGAGGTGGAGGCCGAGGACGCAGGCCGCCATCGCCGCCAGCGAGCGCCGCTGGCCGCGGTCGAGACTCCTCCAAAGCCGACGCCCGGGCACCTTCTCGAAGGTGTTCACGTCATCGCCAATTGTCAATAACCATTACAGGTAATTCTCCTCGGCCCGTGCGCTTGTCTTTCGCCGCGACCTCGGTAGCGTTGGAGCGGTCCGAACCGCGAGGAGTGGAGGCGCGATGTGCCTGGCGATCCCGGGGCTGGTGCTTGAAGTCGTCGACGAGGAGAGGCGCCTCGCCAAGGTAGACGTCGCCGGCGTCCGCCGCAACGTCGACGTCGGCCTGCTCGACGCCGAAGGCGACCGCGCCGTGCCGGGCGACTGGGTCCTGATCCACGTCGGCTTCGCGATCTCCAAGGTCGATGAGGAGGAGGCGCGGGCGACGCTGGCGCTGCTCGAATCGATGGGCGAGGACTACGAGCAGGAGCTCGAGGAGCTGAAGGCGAGCGCGATCGAGTGAGGCGCGGGCGCTGACATGACCGACGCTCCGCATTGCGAGCACGGCAGCGGCTGCATCACCTGCGGCGACGCGGCGTTCGCGGTACGGGTGCTGCACGTCGACGTCGAGCGCGGCCTCGCCCTCTGCGTCAGCGAGGGCGGCGAGCGGACGACGGTGGAGACCGCGCTGGTCGATCCCGTCGCCCCCGAAGACCGGCTGCTGGTCCACGCCGGCACCGCGATCGCGAGGGCGGCGACGTGAGGTATGCCAGCGAGTTCCGCGACGGTGAGCTGGGGCGGGCGGTCGCGGTCGAGATCGCCGCGGCGGCCGAGCCTGGCCGCGAATACCGGCTGATGGAGGTCTGCGGCGGCCACACGCACTCGATCTACCGCTACGGGCTCGACGGGCTGCTGCCCGACAACGTCGGCTTCGTCCACGGCCCCGGCTGCCCGGTCTGCGTGATCCCGATGGGGCGCGTCGACGACGGCATCGCCCTGGCGACGGAGGAGGACGTGATCTTCACCTGCTTCGGCGACATGATGCGCGTGCCCGGCTCCCGCAGCTCGCTGCTGGAGGCGAAGGCGGCCGGCGCCGACGTGCGGATGGTCTACTCGCCGCTCGACGCGCTGCGGATCGCCAAGGCCAACCCCGGGCGCGAGGTCGTCTTCTTCGCGATCGGGTTCGAGACGACCGCGCCCTCGACCGCGCTGACCCTGATGCGGGCGCGGGCCGAGGGGGTCACGAACTTCTCCTGCGTCTGCAACCACGTCCTGATCGAGCCGCCGCTGCGGGCGCTGCTCGACGCCCCCGACCTGCAGCTCGACGGCTTCATCGGCCCCGGCCACGTCGCAACCGTGATCGGCGCCCGCGCCTTCGAGTTCATCCCCGCCGAGTACGGCAAGCCGATTGTCGTCTCCGGCTTCGAGCCGCTCGACCTGCTGCAGTCGGTGCTGATGCTGGTGCGGGCGCTCGGCGAGGGTCGCTGCGAGGTCGAGAACCAGTACACGCGCGTCGTCCCCGAGCAGGGCAACCCGCGGGCGCAAGAGGTGATGGCCGAGGTCTTCGCGCCGCGGCCGCACTTCGAGTGGCGCGGGCTCGGCTCGATCCCCGCCAGCGGCCTGCGGATCGCCGACGCCTACGCCGAGCTCGACGCCGAGCGCCGCTTCGACCTCCCCGGCGTGCAGGTCGCCGACCCCGCCGCCTGCCAGTGCGGCGAGGTGCTGCGCGGCCAGATCAAGCCCTGGGAGTGCAAGGTCTTCGGCACCGCCTGCACCCCCGAGCACGCGATCGGCACCTGCATGGTCTCGCCGGAGGGAGCCTGCGCCGCCTACTACAACTACGGCCGCTTCGCGCCCGAGAAGGCGGCGGTCTGAGTGGCCGACGCGACCGCCGTCGGCGACCGCGAACAGCGCATCCTCGAGATCATCGAGACGACCCGCGCCAAGCGGCCGCGGTTCAAGGACGAGCGGGTGACGATGTCCCACGGCGCCGGCGGCAAGGCGACGCAGACGCTGATCGAGGGTCTCTTCGCGCCCGCCTTCGGCTCGGCGGCGCTGGCCGAGCTGGCCGACGCGGGCGCGGTCGAGGTCGGCGGCGTGAAGCTGGCGATGACGACCGACAGCTTCGTCGTCAAGCCGATCCGCTTCCCCGGCGGCTCGATCGGCGAGCTCGCCGTCAACGGCACCGTCAACGACCTGGCGGTGAGCGGCGCGCGGCCGCTGGCGCTGAGTCTCTCGCTGATCCTCGAGGAGGGCCTGCCGGCGGCCGAGCTGAAGGCGGAGGTCGAGGCGATCGCCGCCGCGGCGGCGGCGGCTGGGGTCGAGATCGTCGCCGGCGACACCAAGGTGGTCGAACGCGGCCACGCTGACTCGATGTACGTCTGCACGACTGGGATCGGCGCCGTCGACCCGCGCGCGGCGCTCTCGCCGCTGGCGGTGCGGCCCGGCGACCGCGTCCTCGTCTCCGGCCCGGTCGGCGCCCACGGCACCGCGATCATGCTCGCCCGCGGCGAGTTCGAGCTCGACGCCGACGTCGAGTCCGACACGCGCTCGCTGTGGCCGGCGGCCGACGCGCTGCTGGACGCCGCGGGGGAGGAGCTGCGCTGCATGCGCGACGCGACCCGCGGCGGCGTCGCCACGGTGCTGAACGAGATCGCGCGCGCCTCGCGCGTCGGCGTCCTCGTCCGCGAGGAGGCGGTGCCGGTGGCGCCGGCGGTCGCCGGGGCGGCGGAGATGCTGGGGATCGACCCGCTCTACGTCGCCAACGAGGGGCAGCTGGTCGCCTTCGTCGGGCCGCAGCGCGCGGCGGCGGCGCTGGCGGCGCTGCGCGCGGTCGACGGCTGCGAGGAGGCGGCGGAGATCGGCGCGGTCGGCGGCGAGCAGGCGGGGATGGTGCTGGTCGAGACCGCCTTCGGCGGCCGCCGCGTGATGGACCTGCTGGCCGGCGACCCGCTGCCGCGGATCTGCTGAGGGAGCCGCGTGCACGAGCTCTCCCTCTCGCGCGCGATCCTCGACACCGCCCTGCGCCACGCCGCGGGGCGGCCGGTGCGCTCGGTGCAGATGCGGATCGGGGCGATGCGCCAGGTCGTCCCCGAGTCGCTCGAGTTCTACTTCGGCGTCGTCGTCGCCGGTACCGAGGCCGCGGGCGCGGCGCTCGAGGTCGAGTACGTGCCGGCGCGGCTGCGCTGCGGCGAGTGCGGGCGGGGGTGGGAGCCGGCGCTGCCGCAGTTCCGCTGCCCGGGCTGCGGCGGCGACTCGGTTACCGTCGAGAGCGGCACCGAGTTCGAGATCGAGTCGATCGTCGTCGAGGAAGAAGAGGAGGAGGCGGGATGCACCGCACCAAGCTGAAGGTCGCCGAGGACGCGCTCGACGCCAACACCACGATCGCCAACGCCAACCGCGCGGACTTCGACCGCCACGGGGTAAGCGTCGTCAACCTGATGAGCGCGCCGGGGGCGGGCAAGACGACGCTGCTGGAGCGGGCGCTGCCGGGGATGGAGGCGCGGGTCGCGGTGCTGGAGGGCGACGTCCAGGGCACCGCCGACGCCGACCGCCTCGCCGCGCTGCACCTTCCCGTCGTCCAGCTCAACACCGGCGCCGGCTTCGGCGGCGAGTGCCACCTCGACGCCAACATGGTGCGCTCGGCGCTGCCCGACCTGCCGCTGGCCGAGATCGACCTGCTGGTGATCGAGAACGTCGGCAACCTCGTCTGCCCGGCCGAGTTCAAGGTCGGCGAAGACGCGCGGGTGATGATCTCGGCGGTGACCGAGGGCGAGGACAAGCCGCTCAAGTACCCGCTGATGTTCCGCACCTGCGAGCTGGTCGTGATCAACAAGGTCGACCTGCTCGAGCACCTCGACTTCGACCTCGAGCGCTTCCGCTACCACCTCGACGCGGTCCATCCGGGGGTCGAGCAGATGCTGGTCAGCGCTCGCACCGGCGCGGGGGTCGAGCAGTTCCGCGCCTGGCTGGAGCGGGCCGCGGCGCGGGCGCCGGCCGCCGCCTGAGGACTGTCGTGCGGGTGCGGGCGCGCGTCACCGGCACCGTCCAAGGCGTCGGCTTCCGGCCCTTCGTCCACCGCCTGGCGGGCGAGCTCGGGCTCGGCGGCTGGGTGCTGAACGACAGCGACGGGGTCGTGGTCGAGGCCGAGGGCGAGCCGGCGGCGGTGGCGGCGCTGCTGGCGCGGATCGAGGCCGAGGCGCCGCCGCTGGCCCGGGTCGAGCGGGTGCAAAGCGAGGAGCTGGCGCCGCGCGGCGAGGCTGGGTTCGAGATCCGCGCCAGCGTCGGCGGCGGCGAGCCGCGGGCGCCGGTCTCCCCCGACGTCGCCACCTGCGCAGCCTGCCTCGCCGAGCTCTTCGACCCCGCCGACCGCCGCTATCGCTACCCGTTCGTCAACTGCACCGACTGCGGCCCGCGCTTCACGATCGTCACCGGCGTCCCCTACGACCGGCCGCGAACGACGATGGCCGGCTTCGAGATGTGCGCCCGCTGCCGCGCCGAGTACGAGGACCCCGCCGACCGCCGCTTCCACGCCCAGCCCAACGCCTGCCCCGACTGCGGCCCCCAGGCCCGCCTCGTCGACGCCGCCGACTCTCCGGATGTGGCAGTCCTTTTCCGGGATATGTCCGGAAAAGCACTGCCACGCGGGGAGGGGGATGCCGTGGCTCGGGCGGCGGCGGTGCTGCGGGGCGGGGGGATCGTGGCGGTGAAGGGGGTCGGGGGGTTTCATCTGGCCTGTCGGGCTGACGATGAGGAGGTGGTGGCGCGGCTGCGCTCGCGCAAGCGGCGGGAGGAGAAGCCGTTCGCGCTGCTGGTCGCCGACCTCGACGCGGCGCGGGCGCTGGTCGAGCTCGGCGCGGCCGAGGAGGAGCTGCTGAGCTCGCCGGCGCGGCCGATCGTGCTGGCGCCGCGTTTGGCCGGGGCCGCGGTCGCGCCCTCGGTCGCGCCCCGCTCCCGGGAGCTCGGCCTGATGCTGCCCTACTCGCCGCTGCACCACCTACTCGCCGCCGACGCCGGCGTGCCGCTGGTGCTGACCAGCGGCAACGTCGCCGAGGAGCCGATCGCCTTCCGCGACTCCGACGCGCTGGCGCGGCTGGCGCCGATCGCCGACGCCTTCCTCCTCCACGACCGCCCGATCGAGACCCGCACCGAGGACTCGGTGGTGCGGGCGGTGGCGACGCCGGCCGGGCGCCGGCCGCTGCTGCTGCGCCGCTCGCGCGGCTACGTACCGGCGGCGCTCGAGCTGCCGGAGGCGGCCGGCGTCGAGATCCTCGCCTGCGGCGCCGAGCTGAAGAGCACCTTCTGCCTCGCCAAGGGCGGGCGGGCCTGGGTCGGTCCCCACGTCGGCGACCTCGAGGATTACGAGACGCTGCGATCCTTCCGCGACGGCATCGCGCACTTCGAGCGGCTCTTCGCGCTCGCGCCCGAGCTCTGCGCCCACGACCTCCACCCCGACTACCTCTCGACCGCCTACGCCCTGGAGCGGGAGGGGGTCGACGTGGTCGCCGTCCAGCACCACCATGCCCACCTCGCCGCCTGCCTCGCCGAGCACGGCGAGAGCGGCCCGGCGCTGGGCGCGATCTTCGACGGCAGCGGCTACGGCACCGACGGCACGGTCTGGGGCGGCGAGCTCCTGCTCGGCGACCTGCACGGGTTCGAGCGCCTGCTTCACCTGCGCTCGGCGCCGCTCCCCGGCGGCGCCGCGGCGATCCGCGAGCCGTGGCGGATGGCCTGCTCCTGGCTGCGCGAGCTCGGCGGCGAGCCCGCGCTGCCGGCGGCGCTGCAGGGGACGGTCGAGCCGCGCGCCTGGCGCAACTGCCTGCGCCAGCTCGAGACCGGGCTCGGCTCGCCGACGACGACCAGCGTCGGCCGCCTCTTCGACACGGTCGGGGCGCTCTGCGGGGCGCCGCCCCGGGTCAGTTACGAGGGCCAGGCGGCGGTCGAGCTGGAGGCGATGGCCGACCGGGCCGAGCGCGGCGCCTACGAGCTGCCGCTGCACTGCGAAGTGCTCGATCCGGCCCCGGCGCTGGCCGAGGCCTGCGCCGAGCTCGCCGCCGGCATCGCCCCGGCGATCGTCGCCGCCCGCTTCCACAACGGTCTCGCCGCGGCGACGGCGCGGGCGCTCGTCGAGCTGGCGGTGGCGCGCGACGTCGAGCTCGTCGTCCTCTCCGGCGGCGTCTTCCAGAACCGGCTGCTGCTCGAGCGCACGCTCGCCCGCCTCGACGGCGCCGACCTCCGCGCCCTCGTCCCCGAACGGCTGCCGCCCAACGACGGCGGCATCTCCTTCGGCCAGGCGGCGGTCGCCGCCGCGCGGGCTGCCCTCGCTGTTTAGTATTGGCGCACAGTCTGGCGGCTCAGGGTGGCCCCTCGATAAGCAATGCTTAAGCGCCGCGGGGCGCGAAGGGAGCGGAGAATGGCGGAGAAGCGAATCGCGGTGGTCGGCACCGGGGCCAACGGAGCGGCGATCGCCGCCGACCTGACCAACGCCGGCCTCGACGTCACCTGCATCGAGCAGTGGCCGGCCCACGTCGAGGCGATTCGCGCAGGCGGCGTCCGCGTCGAGACCCCCGAAGGCGCCGAGACCACCTCGCTGAACATCTTCCACCTCTGCGAGGTGGCCGAGATGCGCGAGCCCTTCGACGTCATCCTCTTCGTCGTCAAGGCCTACGACACCCGCTGGCACTGCGAGCTGGTGGCGCCGCTGCTGAAGCCCGACGGGCTCGCGGTCGGGGTCCAGAACGGGATGACGCTCGACGAGATGGCCGCGGTGCTCGGCCCCGAGCGCACCCTCGCCTCGGTGATCGAGATCGCCGGCAACATGTTCGAGCCCGGCGTCGTCAACCGCCAGACGCCGCGCTCGGGCACCTGGTTCGCGCTCGGCGCCTACGACGAGTCCGCCCGCGGCCGCGAGGAGGAGGTGGCGGAGGTGATGCGCCACGCCGGCACGGTCGAAGTCACCGACGAGATCCGCTCGGCGAAGTGGATGAAGCTGGTCGCCAACGCCGCCGAGATGGTCCCCTCGGCGATCCTCGGCGTCCCCCTGGTCGAGGCGCTGAACCAGCCCGGGATGCGCGAGGTGATGGACGCGGCCGGCACCGAGGCGCTCGACGCGGCGCTGCGGCTCGGCTGCAAGATCGTGCCGATGTTCGGCCAGGAGGGGATCGAGGACACCCCGCCCGAGCGCTACGCCGCGGCCCTGCTCGACGCCGTCCTCGCCGGCTGGTCACTGGAGGACACCCGCGTCGCCGTCCTCCAGGACTGGATGAAGGGCCGCCGCGCCGAGGGCGAGGAGATCAACGGCCTGGTGGTCTCCGAGCAGGCCCGCCTCGGCGGTGCCGCCCCGGTC
Source organism: Actinomycetota bacterium (assembly GCA_048498975.1). Classification (GTDB taxonomy): domain Bacteria; phylum Actinomycetota; class Thermoleophilia; order Solirubrobacterales; family 70-9; genus VAYN01. The sequence continues at coordinate 8,385 of JBEHWY010000013.1, forward strand.
AACGCCCGCCTGATCGAGGTCGCCCGCCGGATCGAGGCCGGCGTTCTCGAGCCAAAGCCCGAGAACGCCGCGCTGCTGCTCCCGGCGCTCGGCGGCTGAGCGCGGCAGCCCGCCCATACACATCCCGTTAACGGCACGCGGCCCGATCCGCGAGATGCTGCCGTCGCCGGAGCAGGATTCAAGTCGCGCCTTGCCGTTGCCGATCCGTGTCCGGCAATCGCCCGGAGGCGAGCGCGGGGGTCATTCAAGTGGCTGTCGTCAAAGCGCAAGACGGACATATTCAGACGCGGATCGAGCCGGCCCCTGCCGGGCCGCCGCCACGCGAGATCTCGCCGCTGCGGGTGGCGATCCTGATCGTCGTGCTCGCCGGCCTCGCCTTCGGCGTCTGGCGAGCGCTCAGCGACGAAACCTCGGCGGCCAGCGCGCAGTCGGACGCCTCGCCGGTCTATGCGCCCTACGTCGACGTCACGCAGACGCCGACCTATCCCTTCCAGCTGCCCTCGGCCAACCCGGTCTCCAGCGTCTACCTCGGCTTCATCGTCGCCAGCTCCTCCGACCCCTGCGAGCCGACCTGGGGGACCTACTACACGCTGGGTGAGGCCGAACAGGAACTCGACCTCGACGCCCGCACCGCGCAGCTGCGCCTGCAGGGCGGCAGCGCGATCGTCTCCTTCGGCGGCCAGGCCAACACCGAGCTGGCGGTCGGCTGCACCAACCAGAGCGCGCTCACCGCGGCCTACCTGGCGCCGGTCAGGCGCTACGGGGCGACCGCGATCGACCTCGATCTCGAGGGCGCGGCGCTCAGCGACCGCGCCGCCAGCGCCCGCCGGGCGAAGGCGATCGCCAGGGTCCAGCGCCAGGTCGAGGTCCACGGCAAGCCGCTGCCGGTTTGGGTGACGCTGCCGGTCTCCGCCCACGGCCTCACCGCGGAAGGGACTGCGGCGGTGCGGGCGCTGCTGGCGGCGCACGTGAAGCTGGCCGGCGTCAACGCGATGGCGATGGACTTCGGCCCCGGCGAAGGCGCCGAAGACGAGATGGCCGGGACGGTCGAAAAGTCACTCTTCGCCACCCGTGCCCAGGTGCAGTCGCTGTGGCGCGCCGCGGGCCTTGCGAGCAGCACCGCCTCCTCCTGGAGCCACCTCGGGGTGACGGTGATGATCGGCGTCAACGACGTCGCCGGCCAGCGCTTCACCACCGCCGACGCGAAGCAGGTCAAAGCCTTCGTCAACCGCCACGGCATCGCCCGCGTCTCGGCCTGGTCGCTGAATCGCGACTCCGAGTGCGGCGGCGCCTTCCCCAAGACCGGCGTCGTCTCCAACACCTGCAGCGGCGTGATCCAGAAGCCGCTGCAGTTCACCCACATCTTCAGCACGCTGCGCGGGACGAAGACCGCGCGCAAGCAGCCCGCGGCCGGCGCCTCCCAGGCGCAGCCGGCGACGACCGCCACCGCCGGCGACGACCCGGCCACCAGCCCGTACCCGATCTGGCGCCCGACGGCCGCCTACGTCGCCGGCTACAAGGTGGTCTGGCAGGGCCAGATCTACCAGGCGAGCTGGTGGAACCAGGGCACGCCGCCCGGCTCCGCGGCGGCGGAACCGCCGAACGGGCCCTGGCAGCCGATCGGCCCGGTGCCGGAGGGCAGCGTGGCGCCGCACCGCGTTCTGCTGGCCAAGGGCGAGTTCGCCGGCTGGTCGCCCGGCACCGTCTACCACCAGGGCGACCGGGTCAGCTTCGAGGGCCTGCCCTACGAAGCGCGCTGGTACACGCAGGGCGAACAGCCGCTCGCCGAACTGCCCAGCGACCCGAGCCAGCCCTGGGAACCGCTGTTCACCTACCCCGGCGAGCCGAGCGGCGCCGGCGCGAAGGAGGGGATGTGAGGATGGCGCTGGGACGCGAGAGGCCGGCGAACGGCCGCCGCCGCCAGTGGGGCGCGGACTCCCACGCCAACCCGATGCCGGCGCAGCCGCGCAGCGCCGGCGACTGGGCGATGGCCTTCGGCCGCGCCGCCGTGGTCGTCACCGTCGCCGCCTGGGCGGTGCTCGTCGTCTCGGTGCTGAACGGCCAGATCGAAGGCATCTCCGGCCGCGCCAGCCTGCTGGAGACGGTCGGCTTCCTCTTCGCCGTCACCATGCTCGCCGCCTCCGCGACCGCCTACCTGGTCGGCCGCCTCGGCTTCTACTACCGCGCCCGCCAGCATCGCCGCGTGCCGCGCGCCAAGCTCGACGAGTTCTTCGCCGAGCGGCGGCCGAAGATGACGGCGCTGGTGCCCTCCTACCAGGAGGAGCCGGGCGTGATCCTGATGACGCTGCTCTCGACCGCGCTGCAGGAGTACCCGGACCTGCGCGTGGTGCTGCTGATCGACGACCCGCCGGAGCCGCGCTACGAGGGCCCGCGCAAGCTGCTGGCCAGCGCCGAAGCGCTGCCGGCCGAGGTCGAGCGCCTGCTCTCGGACCCGCGGCGGCGCTTTGACCGTGCCCTGCGCCTGTTCGAGGAGACCGTCGACTGGGAGGCGAGCCCCGACGCCGAGGAGGTCCTGCGGCTGGCGGTCGAGTACGAGTACGCCGGCAGCTGGGTCGGCTCGCTCGGCGAGCAGTACGAGGTCACCGACCACAACGAGCGCTTCTTCGCCGACCACGTCCTCGGCCAGCTCGCCGCCGAGCTGAGCCTGACCGGCGAGGCGCTGCGCGCCGCCGCCGCCGAGGACCCGGAGCGGCTCGGGGTCGAGCGCCTCGCCCAGCTCTACCGCCGCCTCGCCTGGACCTTCCGCGCCGAGATCACCAGCTTCCAGCGCAAGCGCTACGCCTCGCTCTCACCCGAGCCGAACAAGGCGATGAACCTGAACAGCTACATCGGCCTGATGGGGGGCGAGTACCGCGAGGTGGTGACGCCGGCCGGCCGCCACCTGCTGCCCGCCGCGGGCGCCGAGGCCGACCTCGTCGTCCCCGACTCCGACTACGTGCTGACGATCGACGCCGACAGCGTGATCCTGCCCGAGTACTGCCTGCGCCTGGTCTACCTGCTCGAGCACGAGGAGAACAGCCACGTCGCCGTCGCCCAGTCGCCCTACTCGGCCTTCCCCGGCGCCGCCACGCGGCTGGAGCGGATCGCCGGCGCCACCACCGACCTGCAGCACATCATCCACCAGGGGATGACCTACCACTCGGCCTCCTTCTGGGTCGGCGCCAACGCGATCCTGCGCAAACGGGCGCTCGACGACATCGCCGAGACCGAATACCTGGGCGAGTTCGAGATCCACCGCTACATCTCCGACCGCACCGTGATCGAGGACACCGAGTCGACGATCGACCTCGCCGCCAACGGCTGGACCCTGCACAACTACCCCGAGCGCCTCGCCTACAGCGCCACCCCGCCCGACTTCGGCTCGCTCTGCATCCAGCGCCACCGCTGGGCCAACGGCGGTCTGCTGATCGTGCCGAAACTGTGGCGCTGCATGCGCTGGCGGCGCCGCCGCGGCGAGCGGACCAGCCTCGGCGAGCTGCTCCTGCGGGTCAACTACATGGCCTCGGTCGCCTGGAGCTCGCTCTTCGTCCTCTGCCTGATGATCATCCCCTTCGACGGCCACCTGATCTCGCCGCTGGCCTTCGCCGTCGCCGTGCCCTACTTCCTGGCGATGGCGGTCGATCTCCGCTACTGCGGCTACAAGGCGCTCGACGCCGCCCGCATCTACGGCTTCAACCTGCTGCTCCTGCCGGTCAACCTGGCCGGCAGCCTCAGCTCGGTGGTGCAGGCGATGACCGGCGCCAAGGGCAAGTTCAAACGGACGCCGAAGGTGCGCGACCGCACGGTGCCGGCCTTCACCTACGTCGTCCTGCCCTACGTCCTGGTCGCCTTCTCCGCCTACACGCTGAAGGTCGCCTGGGAGCACCAGCTCTGGAGCAACGCCGCCTTCGCCGCCCTCAACGGCCTGCTCGCCGCCTACGCGATCGTCGCCTTCGTCGGCATTCGCGACTCGCTGGTCGACGTCTGGACCAACGTCGTCTCCTGGCTCTACAAGCCCCAGCGCCACCAGCCGGCCCCGGCCCGCGCGCAGCAGCCGGCCGGCGAGGGCGCCGGCCTCACCGACTGGGAGCTGGTCCTCTACATGGGCTTCGCCGACCGCCGCCGCCGCGCTCGCCAGAGCCCCGAGGTCGACCCCTCGGCCGCCGACCGGATCGAGCTCCACCTGCCGGTCTCGGCGCCGACCCTCGGCGACGACGACCTCGACGCGAACCTGGCGGGCGAGACGGCGTAAGGGCAGCTCAGTTGCCGTCTTGCGGCAGCGTCTCGAGCCCGAGCTTCGTCGCCGCCGTGCGCAGGTCGCCATCGAAGGTTGCCACGGCGGCCCTGGTTTCCTGCGCGGCGAGGAGGACGCAGCAGTCCGGCAGCTTGTGGGAGGTCTCCGCACGCAGTTGCGCCAGCCGAGCAGGGGCCTCCTCGCTCAGCACCACCTCACCGATGCCGAGGCGCTCGAGTGCGTCCTCGGCGGCGGCGAGCTTTCCGGCGCGGGCTGGTGCGACCAGGGTCTCGGCGAGGCTGATGGTGCTGGCGGCGAGCATCTCCGTGCCGGCCGCCGCGAGCAGAGCCGTCGCCTCCTCATGGTGCGCGTCGCGGGCGTCGAGATGCGCGATCAGCGTGCTGGCGTCGAGGACGATCAAGCCGGCCAGTCTTCGCGCAGTCGTTCCAGTTCGTCGGGCTCGTAGACGCCGGTCAACGTTCCGGCCGTCTCCTCCACTGCGCGACGTCGCTCCTCTTGCGCCAGCCCCAGCGAGTCGCTGCCCGCATTGGCCAGTTTCAGCAGCAGCTCTTTGCGGTCGCTCACCTCTGGCCAGTGCTGCTGGGCTGCGTCCAGCAGCTTGCTCAGATCTCCGGTGTCGGTGACCGTGTATCGCGGCCTGGTGGTCGGCATCGGGCGAGTGTAGCACTGACTTACATAGGTGCGACACCGGCTCAGACGGCAACGAGCTGGTCCTCGGCAGCCCACATTCCCCGGTAAAGCCGCCCCGCGACTACGCCGATACGGGACGTATGAAAACTCTCGTGTCACGTCTCCGCCGCCACCTCTCCTACGCCAACGTGATGGCCAGCGTCGCCGTCTTCCTCGCCCTCGGCGGGGTCGGCTACGCGGCGACCTCGATCAACGGCAACAAGATCGTCAAGCACAGCATCGGCGCCGGCAAGCTGAAGAACGGCACCCTGACCGCCAACCAGGTCAAGGCCGACGCGCTGACCGGCAGCGTGATCGACGAGTCGACGCTGAGCATCGTGCCCAAGGCCCAGGTTGCGGTCACGGCCGAAAACGCGAAGCTCGCGACCAGCGCCGAAACGGCGAAGTCGGCGACCAGCGCGAAAACCGCGGGCAGCGCCGAAACCGCCGGCGACGCGGAAACGCTCGAAGGCGTCACCGCGGGAGAACTCGAAGTCACCTGCCAGACCGGCACCGAACTGTTCGGCGGCATGTGCTGGGACGAAAACCCGCGGCCCGCTCATCTCTGGGTCGTGGCCGCGGTCGAATGCGGCGAAGCCGGCGGCCGCCTGCCGACCCTGAGCGAGCTGGTCGCCTACGTCTTGGTCAAAGACGGCGAACAGTTCCCAGGCGAACTCGCCTGGACCAGCGACGTGCTCAACGTCGATGGTGGCGGCAACGCAACGGCGATCGTGGGCGACGACGGTGGCAACGCCTACGCTCCAGGTGGCTCTAACGGCTACAGGTGCCTCTTCTACCGCGCAAACAGCTAACCGCAGTCCTCGCCGCCGCGACCATCGCGGTCGCGGCGGCCCCCGCCGCTGCCGCGGCGCAGCAGCCGAGTCGGGGAGTGACGCTGGCGGCGGTCGGCGACACGATGCTCGGCAACACGCCGCAGCTCCCCGCCAACCCGGGCCGCTACCTGGCGGCGATCCGCTCGCAGCTGCGCGCCGACGTCGTCTTCGGCAACCTCGAGGGGACGCTGACCGACTCCTCCTACTCGACCAAGTGCGGTGGGTCGAGCGGCGGCAGCTGTTACGCCTTCCGCGCGCCGCCGCGCTTCGCCCGGGCCCTCGCCACGGCCGGGTTCACGGTAATGAGCAGCGCCAACAACCACTTCGGCGACTTCGGCGCCAGCGGCGAAGCGGACACGAGCCGGGCGCTGCGCCGGGCGGGGATCGCGCAGACCGGGCGGCCGGGGCAGATCGCCGTGCGCCGGGTCGGCGCGACGCGGGTCGCCTTCGTCGGCTTCGCGCCCTACGCCAACACCGCCTCGCTGCTCGACCGGGCCGCGGCCAGGGCTCTGATCCGCCGTGCGGCGCACCGGGCGCCGATCATCGTCGTCGCGATCCACGCCGGCGCCGAGGGCAGCGGCGAGCAGCACGTCAGCGGTCACGAGGAGCACTACCTGGGCGAGGACCGCGGCAACCCCGAGCGCTTCGCCAAGATGGCGATCCGCAACGGCGCCGACCTCGTCCTCGGCTCCGGGCCGCACGTCCTGCGCGGGATGGAGATCTATCGCGGCCGCCTCGCCGCCTACAGCCTCGGCAACTTCTGCGGCTTCCACAACTTCGACACCAGCGGCGTGCTCGGCGACTCGGCGATCCTCCACGTCGCGCTCGGCCCGGGCGGCGCCCTGCGCTCCGGTCACGTCACCTCGGTCCGCCTCGCCGGCCCCGGCCGGCCCGTGCCCGACCCCTCCCACGCCGGCGCCCACCTCGTCGCCCGCCTCTCCCGCGCCGACTTCGGCGCCGCCGGCGTCCGCCTCGGCGGCCGCGGCCGGATCCTCCTGCCCGCCCGCCGCTGAGGTTCAGATGGGAGGCTCCTCGCCACGGCGGGATACACTCCGCCGGCTTTGAGTCCTCAGCAGCGCATGATCGCTCGGATCTTCTCCCTGCTCCTCGCTGTTCTCGTTTTCGCGGTGACCCTGGTCGCCTCGACGCGCCCGGCCGCCGCGGCCGTCTACTGGGTCGACGGCTTCACGATCGGCAGCGCCAACCTCGATGGCACCGGGGCCGGCTACTACGAACCGGTGACGGGCTCGGAAAGGGAGGTGCCAAGGATCGGCTGTGGCGTCGCCGTCAACTCCACCAGGCTGTTCTGGCAGGGCGGGATGGAACCCCCGCCGAACCCGGCGCGGCTCGCCAGCGTCAACCTGGAAGGACCCAGCGCGCCGGTGGCCATCGATACGGAAGGCGGGTGTGGACTGGCCGCCGACGAGTCGCATCTCTATTGGGGGGACGGCGAAACCGGCTCGATCTACCGCGCCAACTTCGACGGCGCCGAACGGGTCCAGCTGGTCGGCGGCATCAAGCGGCTCTGTGGTATTGCGCTCGACTCACACCACGTCTACTGGGCGAGTAACGACGGGGTCGGCCGCGCGAGGCTGGACGGCTTCGAAGTCGAATACAAATTCATCCCCGGATACCTGCGTTGCGGCGTCGCCGTCAATGACCGCTACGTCTTCTGGGGCGGTTACAACGACAGGATCAGCCGCGCGAGCCTCGAAGGCGAGGAAATCGAACCCGACCTCATCCCGGTCGACGGCACGAGCGGAGGAATCAACTACATGGCCGCCGACGCTGGGCACGTCTACTGGGTCAACTCCCACGCCGGCGCCCTCACCCCGTCTGCGATCGGCCGCGCCACAGTCGACGGAACGGATGTCGATCAGCACTGGATCACGGGTCACACCACCGGACCCCTCGACGGCCTCGCGGTTGATCCCCGCCCGACCCGGCCGCCGCTGCCGATTCCCTCGCGGACGGTCACCTTCGGTCGCGTCCATCACAACCCCCACCACGCGGCCCTCACCGTCGTCATCCACGGTTGGGAAGGGGGGAGGCTGCTGGCGATGAAGCCGCAGATCCACTGGAAGCTGATCAAGCCGGCGGTCGCTGCGGCTCCCGGCGCCCCGGTCGACTGGCGCCTGAAGCTGTGGCTGGCGCGAAAGGGGCAGCCCTCCGAACGCCTGCGAGCGGAGCTCGGGCGCAGCGGCCGCGCGCCCTTCTCCCTGCTGGTCACCTTCCAGGAGGGCAGCGCGCCGGTCAGCGCCAGCCGCATGAGGCTGGCCTTCACCCGCGCTCGCCGCTAGCCGCCGCGCGCCGGGGGTGGGCCGCTTCACCCCTGGGGTGGCTGGGCGCCGCGCCCGGTTGCGACGACCATCGGGTCACAGTCAACCCACGCCCAGGAGGCGCCCGATGTCCAAGCTCAGCACCCACACCGTCCGCTCCCACGTCGCCCTCGCCCTCGGAGCGCTCATGCTCCTCGCCCTCGCCGCCGCTCCCGCCCAGGCGAAGCCGGCCGCCGGCCCCGGCCGGATCGTCTTCGTCGCCGGCAAGCAGCGGCACTGCGTGCAGGGGGCCTGCCGCAACCTCGACCTGGTCCGCGCGATGTCGCCGCACGGGGGGCCCGCGCCCGTCCTCGCCGGGATTCGCGAAGTCGCCGAGACCGCCGCCGCTGACGACGGCACCGTCGCCATCCTCTCGCGCGCCCATGCCGGCGGCGGCGCCAACAGCGGCTCCTTCGTCCAGATCTACCTGATCCATCCCAACGGCAAGCGCACCGCCGTCTTCCGCCATCGCCTGCAGCGCTTCAACGCCACCGGGCTCTCGATCTCGGCGACCGGGCGCCTGCTGGCGCTGTCGGGCAGCTACGCCAGCGAATTCGGTCCCTCGAAGGTCTGGATCCTGCGCGCCGACGGCACTGGCATGCGCCGGGTCAGCGAGGGTCCGGGGGTCGACGAGATGCCGGCGCTCTCGCCCGACGGCAGGTACGTCGTCTTCTCCCGCACCCTCCACGACGGCACCCGCTCCGGCCGCAAGCCCGAGCTGTACACGATGCCGGTGGCAGGCGGCGAAGCGACGCGGCTGACCGAAAACGAGGTCGAAGACGTCAACCCGGTCTGGAGCCCCGACGGCGCCAGCATCGCCTTCGGCGAGTTCGTCACCCGCGACGGCCTTCACGGCAGCGTGCAGACGATCCACGCCGACGGCAGCGGCCAGCGCCGCATCGCCTCGACCGGCGCCGAATTCCCCGACCCCGACTACTCGCCCAGCGGCCGCAGCCTCGTCTACATCGGCCAGGTCCCCGGCGGCCGCGCCTGGGACGACGCCCTCTACACGATCCACGCCGACGGCTCCGCCCGTCACCTGCTCAGCCAGCGATTCGAAGACCCGGGGCTGCCGCAGTGGACGGCGCGGCTCAGCGCTCGGCCGGGGGCATCCCGGTGAGGCGGCCGAAGGCGCCGTCCTTGACACGGGTCGGCGTCACCGCGCTCAGCGCTGCCTGGACCTTGGCGTCGGCGCCGACCAGGTAGCGGGTGCGGGGGCGCTTGTCGGTCAGCGCCCGCTCGATCGCCGTCGCCACCGTCTCGACCGGCTTCGCCATCTTCTGGATCCGCGGGATCGCCTTGCGCATGCCGACGAGGTGGTCGGCGTAGAGCGCGCGGTGCTCGGCCGACATCTCGGCAGCGCCCTCCTCGAGCGTCTCCGGGGCCTTGCGCCAGAGGTCGGTGTCGGTCATCGCCGGCTCGACCAGGATCACCTTGACCCCCCAGCGGCGCAGCTCCAGCCGCCAGGCGTCGGCGATCGCCTCGAGCGCGAACTTGGAGGCGTTGTAGGCGCCGGTCATCGGGGTCGAGATCATGCCGCTCAGCGAGGAGACGAAGACGACCCGGCCGCGGCTGGCCCGCAGCCGCGGCAGCACCAGGTTGGTGAGGGCGACGGCGCCGACGACGTTGACGTCGAACTGCTCGCGAAGGTCCGCGGCGGAGAGGGTCTCGATCGGCCCGGAGACGACGATGCCGGCGTTGTTGACCAGCGCGTCGAGGCGCTCCGGCAGCTTGCCCTCCAGCGCCGCGAGCTGCGCCTCGTCGGTGACGTCGAGCTGCAGCGGGTGGACGTTGCCGCCGGCCTCGGCGGCGAGCGCCTCGCCGTCCTCGGGCCTCCGCACGGTCGCGTAGACCTCCCAGCCCGAGCGGGCCAGGCGCAGCGCGGTGGCACGGCCGATGCCGCGGCTGGCTCCCGTGATCAGCACGCTTGGCATCGCTCGATCCTAGCCGCGGCTGAGATTGACCGCGCATTGCGCGGGAAAGCTCAGCCAGTCGCGCGGAGGACGAGCTGCCGGGTCCGATCGCCGGTTCCGGGGGTGCCGTCGGCGTGGCGCAGCCGCGCCCGCACCATCAGCTCGCCCTTCTGCGCCAGGGCGCGCTGGGCGAAGGGCGCCAGCGGCACCGCGATCGTGCGCGGCCCGGCCGCGGTGTGGCCGGCGCCGGTGGCGCTGCCGATCAGGCGGCCGCCCCGGGTCCGCAGCGTCACCCGGTCCCTCACGGTGCGCTTGCCGCTGCCGAAGATCTCGACCCGCACCTTGGCCGTGCCGCCGGCGACGCGGGCGAGGGAGTCGACCATCCGCGAGTGCCAGCCGGCGGGGGCGAGGGAGGCGGCGCGCGCGAGCGCGGAGCCGGAGCCCTTCCCGGGCAGCCATTCGACGATGCAGGTCGTGCCGTCGGCTTCGGCGCTCATCAGCATTTCGATCGAGGCGGGGAAGAGTTCGTCGAACAGTTCGGATTCCAAGTCGGGGATGATGCACTGCACGGTGCTCCAGCTGCCCTCCAGGACCCAGGGGCGGAAGAGGATGCCGCCGAAGGTGTACCGGCCCTGCCGGTAGCCCATGTAGGCGGTCCACCGTTCCGGGCAGGTCGCGGGGCGGGTTTCGGGGAAGGCGTGGATCGAGCCTTCGCTGCCGGACTGTTCTTCGACCAGGTTGCCGGTGCGGCCGACCCAGCACTGGTCTTCTGCTTCCGCCTGCCAGGGCGAGTTCGTCGCTTCGTCGTAATTGCGGAATTCGACGCCGGCCGGTCCCTGGAAGGTGAAGGTGTCGTGGGCTTCCGCCGAGGCGGCCGCGAGCAAGAGCGTGGCGGCGAGGAGGAAGGCGAGCGGGACCAGGAGCCGGAGCGGGCGGATGGCGGACATGCTGCCCCTGTTTTCGGCTGCCCGGCCCCGAACCTGAAGCGGTGTCAGTGAGATCGCAGGAAGCGCTGGCGAGCGAGCAGGGCGAGCGCGACAGCGGTCACCGCCCCGAGCGCCGCCAGGGTCGCCCACTGTCCGACTTCGTCGAAGAGGGCGATCAGCGAGGGACCGACGTAGAAGCTGCCGAGGCCGATCGCCAGGGTCCAGGCCAGGCCGGAGAGCCCGGCGCCGGCGAGGAAGGGGCGCAGCGAGATCTGGTTGATCCCGGCGAACCAACCGGGGGTGAGCAGCGAGGCGAGGAAGGCGCGCCGCCGCGCCAGGCGCTCGCTGCGCTCCAGCGCCAGCAGGCGCCAGCGCAGCAACGGGCCGCGCCAGAGCAGCAGCCGGCGGCCGCCGGTGCGGCCGATCCAGTAGGCGGCGAGGCTGCCGGCGAGCGTGCCGGCGAAGGCGACCGCCAGGGCGGCGGCAATCGGTTCGTGGTGGCCGGCGGCGAAGGTCGCGGCGCCCAGCAGCGCCGCCTCGCCGGGGCCGCTGACCGCGACCCAGGTCGCGACCACCGCGGCGAACAGCCCGATGTAGGCAGCGGGCTCCATCCCCCAAATGGTGGCAGGCCGGCGACCTCGCCTCCCTAGGCTCTGAGGCCCACGTCCCCCTGCCGGAAGGAGCCCCTTTGAAGCTTGCCATCCACAACCCCTCCTTCACCTACGACGGCGGCGCCGAGCAGATCGCCTCGACGCTGGCCGCCACCGCCCGGGCCGCCGAGGAGGGCGGGGCCGACCAGTACACGCTGATGGACCACTGGTTCCAGATCCCCGGCGTCGGCGCGCCCGAGGAGCCGATGCTCGAGGGCTACACCGCGCTCGGCTACATCGCCGCCCAGACCGAGCGGATGCGGCTCGGCCTGCTGGTCAGCGGCGTCACCTACCGCCACCCGGGCCTGCTGGCGAAGACGGTGACGACCCTCGACGTCCTCTCCGGCGGCCGCGCCCAGCTCGGCCTCGGCGCCGCCTGGTTCGAGCAGGAGCACGAGGCCCTCGGCGTCCCCTACCCGCCGCTCGGCGAGCGCTTCGAGCGGCTCGAGGAGGCGATCCAGATCTGCCTGCAGATGTGGAGCGAGGACGACGGCCCGTTCGAGGGCAAGCACTACTACCTCGCCGAAACGCTCTGCTCGCCGCCGCCGGTCCAGCAGCCGCGGCCAAGCCTGATGATCGGCGGCTCCGGCGAGCGCAAGACGCTGCGCCTGGTCGCCAGGTACGGCGACGCCTGCAACCTCTTCGGCGGCGACCCGGAGCTGATCCGTCACAAACTCGAGGTCCTCGAGGGACACTGCGAGGCTGAGGGCCGCGACTACGCCGAGATCGAGAAGACGATCCTGCACCGCGGCAACCCGCTCGACGACGTCGACGGCTTCCTCGCCCAGATGGAGGCGATGGCGGGGCTCGGGATCGACCAGGTCTGGGTCTCCAACCGCGTCCCCGACCCGCCCGCCTGGGCCGCCGAGGTCTGCGAGCGGACCGTCGGCCCGCTCGCAGACATGACCGCCTAGATGATTGATTCCACGGCGAGGTGTGACCGGGGGCGCGCCCGGCCGAGCAGATCAAGGACGCAGGGCGCAGCCTTTGCCGGTTGGCAAAGGCAAGCCCGAGGACGCCGAGCTGCGACGCTGAGTGCGCACTTCTCTCCGCTATGCGGGGATAAGTGCGCACTCGCCGGGCGCGTCATCCGGGTGCGCCTGGTCGTGGAATCAATCATCTAGACCTTGAACAGGAAGGCGTCGTCTCCCTGGCAGACGTAGAACTTCTGTTCCAGTTCGCCGAAGCTGCCGGGCATCACTTCCTCGTAGGAGAAGTTGAAGCTGAGGTCGGCCTTCCAGACGCGGCCCTTCACCTTCTTGATCGAGACCGTGTAGTTCTTGGTCACGTCGCCTTTGTAGGACATGTATTCGGTGCCCTTCGACTTGCGGGTCGTTCCCAGCTTGTAGCCGCCCGGCGGCTTGAAGTCGCTGCTGTAGGTCATCGGGGTGCCGTGGGTCGGCACACAGGTGGCCGGGATGAAGCCGTCGATGTCGGTCACGGTCTTGCCCTTCAGCGTCAGCGAGAGCGAGTTGCCGTTGACGGTCTTGCCGTCGTAGTAGAGCGGCTTCGGCTTGGCCGCCGCCGGGGCGGCGGCGAGCAGCAGTGCGGTGAGTGCGATTGCGGCGGCGATGCGCTTCATCTGCGTTCCTCCGGTCGGGTTGGTTGCCGGATGAAGCTTTCCCGGCGCGCGGCCGTTTGCCATCGGGGAGCCCCCCAAGCTCGCCCCCCAAGGTTTCGCTGACCCCCGGGTACTGCGTTTGCGGGTACCAACTATCGGGTAGCCACCTGCCGCTACGGGTACGGCGACGGGAGGAACGAGCATGGGTTGGGACGGAATCCTTGGCAATCGTGGAAGCGCGCGGACGGTGCTGGGCTGGCTGACGCTCGGCTGCGCGCTGCTGGCGCTGCTGGTGGCGCCGGGGCAGGCGACGGCCGCGGCGCCCTTCGACGCGCACGGCAGCGTCGAACAGGTCTACGCGACCGGGCTGCAACCCGGGGCCGAAACCGTCCTCCGCGACAGCGGCGGCGGGGTGGTCGCGAGCAAGCCCGCCGACGAGCTCGGCGCCGTCCTCTTCCGTGAGGTCGCCCCCGGCAGCGGCTACCGGGTCGAATCGGGCGGGGCGAAATCGGGACCGCTGACGGTCCTCACCACCGCCTCGGCGCCGCCCAGCACCTCGCTCTACGAACAGTCGATCCCCGAACACGGCTACGGCTACCTGACCACCCGCGACGGGACGAAGCTGGCGATCGACGTGCACACGCCGCAGGACGTGAGCAAGGCCCTCGGCGTCGAACTGCCGCCGATCCCGAGCGGGCCGAAGCCGACCCTGATCGAGTACTCCGGCTACGGCTTCGCCAACCCGGCCGGGCCCGAAAACGGGATCTCGCTGATCGCCAACCTGATGGGCTTCACCGTGGTCGACGTCAACATGCGCGGCACCGGCTGCTCGGGCGGCGCCTATGACTTCTTCGAGCCGCTGCAGAACCTCGACGGCTACGACGTGGTCGAGACCGTCGCCCACCAGCCCTGGGCACTGCACCACGAAGTCGGGATGATGGGCATCTCCTACGGCGGCATCAGCCAGCTCTTCACCGCCGCCACGCGGCCACCGCACCTGGCCGCGATCACGCCGCTCTCGGTGATCGACAACACCCAGACGACGCTCTACCCCGGCGGCATCCTCAACACCGGCTTCGCCCTCGAATGGGCGAAGGAGCGCGTCCACGACGCCGAAGCCGCCGGCCCCTCGAGCGGCCAGGAATGGGCCTACAAGCGGGTCCAGGAAGGCGACGCGACCTGCGCCGCCAACCAGGCGCTGCACCCCGAAGCGGTCGACCTGCTGAAGAAGGTCGAAGAAAACGACCACTACGTGCCGGCGGTCGCCGACCCGCTCTCGCCGGTCACCTTCGTCGACAAGATCGACGTGCCGACCTTCATGGCCTGCCAGTGGACCGACGAGCAGACCGGCGGGCACTGCCCCACTCTCGCCGAGCACATGACGGGCACGACGAAGAAGTGGTTCACCTTCACCAACGGCGCCCACATCGACTCGCTCGACCCGGCGACGATGAACCGCTGGTTCGACTTCCTCGAGCTCTACGTGGCGAAGCGGGCGCCGATCTACGACTCGGCGCTGCTGCGCACGCTGGCGCCGGTCGTCTTCGAAGAAGCGATGGGGATCCCGGGGGTGACGCTGCCCCCCGATCCGGTGCAGACGAAGCTGACCTACGGCTCGGCGCTGACCGCCTTCGAGAACCAAAAGCAGATCCGCGTCGCCTTCGACAACGGCGCCGGCGGCCTCGCCGCCGGCCGGCCCTACGCCGGCTACGAAGAATCGTTCGACGAATTCCCGATCCCGGGGACCGAAGCGAAGGCCTGGTACCTGGCGCCGGAAGGGGCGCTCGCGAACGAACGGCCCGCCGGCCAGCACGCCGACGAATTCACCTGGGACGCCCACGCTCTCCCCGCGACCGATTTCAGCGGTGACACGAGCAGCGGCGAAAACGGCCTCTGGACCGCCAGCCCCAGCTTCCACTGGGAACAGAGCCCCCCCGGCCGCGCGGTCTCCTACCTGACCGCGCCGCTGCCCCGTAACACCACCGTCGTCGGCGCCGGCGCGGTCCACGTCTGGGTCCGCTCCTCGACCCCCAACGTCGACCTGCAGGCGACGATCAGCGAGGTCCGCCCCGACGGCAAGGAGAGCTTCGTCCAGAACGGCTGGGTCCGCGCCGATGAGCGCAAGCTCGACGCGGCGAAGAGCACCCGCCTGGAGCCCGTGCTCAGCCTGCGCGAAGCCGACGTCGAACCGATGCCGGCGAACGAATTCGTCAAGGTGACGATCCCGCTCTATTACGAGGGCCACGCCTACCGCGCCGGCTCCCGCATCCGGGTCACGATCGCCGCCCCCAACGGCACCCAGCCGATCTGGTCCTTCGCCAACGCCGACCCGGCGGGCACCGCCCAGGTGGCGATCGCCTACGGCGGCAAGGCGACCCCGTCGAACCTGCTGCTGCCGGTGATCCCGCAGGCGAGCATCCCGACCAAGCTGCCGCCCTGCCCGGGCCTGCGCAACGAGCCCTGCCGCGACTACCAGCCGTTCGTCAACGAGGAAGCGGAAGCGCCCTGAGCGTGCGGAGGGGCCGGGCGCAGGCCCGGCCCCTCATGGCATCCCCCCGGCTGGTGGGCGCTACGGCTGCAGCGAGACCGCAGCCAGCGTCGGATCGGTGACGTTGCCGGATTCCCAGCCGCCGGTCGTCTCGCAGACGATCGTCGCGTTGCCCGGTTCGGCGAGGGTGGCGACGACGAAGGCGCTGAACTCCTCGCGGTCGCCCGGCTGCCCGTTGGCTGCCAGGACGCCGAAGCCGATTTTCTGCGAGCTGGTGCCGGCCGCGACCGTGCAGCTCTGGTTGGCCGGGGCGTTGCTGCCGCCGTTGTTGTTGATGCCGCCGCGGCCGAGCACGAGGTAGGTCCCCGCCGGCAGCGAGAGCGTGCTGACGGTTTTGGCGTCGTTGGTCGGCAGGTTGACCGCGGCGGTGTCGCCGGCGCCGCCGAAGCCGCGCGATTCGAACCCGGCGGGCAGGACGCCGCCGAGCTTCGCCGCGTCGGGGACGGTGCCGAGGGTGCTCTCGGCGACCTTCGCGCCGGTCACGGCATCGGCGGCGATCTTGTCGGTTGCGACCGCGTTGCGGTGCAGCTTCTTCTTGGTCACGGCGCCGTTCTTGATCTGCCCGGTGCCGATCTTGCCGGCCGCGTAGGAGACGCCGCCGAGCGCGGCAAAGAGCGCCATCGTGGCCAGAATGGCGGCGGGGCTGATGCGGGTCCTGATCTTGCGGAACATGGTTGACCTCCTGGTCGTTGGGTTGCGGTTGCGGCCCTCCAACGACGCTGCCCCGGCCGAATTACGCCGGCCCCGTAATTTTCTTCGCCGGCGGCCGTCAGAGGGGCATGGAAAGCGCGATCCCGCTCCCCAACCGCCTCGTCATCTCGTCCCCCCGGTCGAGACCTGCGCCGCGAGCCGCTACGGTGGGGTCGATGGGCTCGGCCGGCACCGACAACGCCGAGCTGGTCGCGGCGGAGGCGCGCCTCGCGCGCGCCGCCGCTTCCGGGGACGGCGATGCGTTTGCGACGCTCTACGAGCGCTACGCGCAGCGCGCCTACAACCTCGCCTTCCGCATCTGCAACTCCGAGGAGGACGCCGCCGAAGCCGTCCAGGAGGCCTTCATCAGCGTCATGCGGCGCCTGCCCGAGCTCGAAGGCGAGCGCGAGCTCGCCTTCGGCTCCTACCTCTTCACTGCGACCCGCAACGCGACCTACGACGGCCTCCGCCGCGCCCAGCGGACGCGGCCCAGCGACGCGATCCCCGAGGGCGCGGTGCCGATCGGCGCCGGCGCCGGCGGGCTCGGCCTCGACCCCGGCGACCCCGAGGAGGACCCCGACCGGCGCCAGCTTCTGGCCGCCCAGCAGGAGGAGATCCGCGAGGCCAACGCGCGCCTGCCCGAGCGCCAGCGCGAGGCGCTCGCCCTGCGCGAGCTCGAGGACCTCTCCTACGACGAGATCGCCGAGCTGATGGAGATGAACCGCAACTCGGTCGCCCAGCTGATCTCCCGCGCCCGGATCAACCTCCGCGACGAGCTGCGCGGCACCGCCCTCGCCTCCATCGTCGCCGCCTCGCCCGAGTGCGAGCGGGCGCTGCCGCTGCTGGCTAGCCGCGACGACGACCAGCTCGAGCTTGGCTCGGAGGACGGGGACTGGCTCGCCGGGCACCTCGTCGGCTGCGACCGCTGCCGCCTCGCCGCCGAGGCGATGGAGGAGGTCGGCGCCTCCTACCGCGCCTGGATCCCGCTGGCGGTCGCGCCCGTCCTGCTGCGCGAGACGATGGCCCACGCGGCCCAGCTGACCGGCTCGGACTGGACGGAGGCGATCGACCGCCATGCCGCCTCGCCGCCCGATCCCGCCGCGATCCCGGGGATGCCGGCTGCCTACGGAGGCGCCGCCTCCCCCTCGGCGGCGGCGCTCGCCGGCACGCGCGGCGGACGCGTCGCTGCCGCGGTCGGCGCCTCCGCAGAGGACACCACCGCCCACCGCCGCAGGCGCCGCCGCCTCGCCGCGCTCCTTGCGATCGCCCTGTTGCTGCTGGCCGGCGGCGTCGTCGCGATCGCTGTCGGCGGCGGCGGGGAGGCCGAGGAGCTGACGCCGGCCGTCCCCGAGGCGGAGGCCGACCCGGCGCCCGACCCGGGCCCGGTCGTCCACAGCAGGACCAACGACAGTTACCGCTCCGCCAGCAAGGGGAAGGAGTCGCCGACCCCGGCGGCCGCAACCCCGGTCGAGGCCGCAGCCGCGCCGGCGCCGCTCCCGGTCCAAAGCGGCTCCGGTGGCTCGGGCGGTACGAAGAAGGGCTCGGACGCCGCTCCGAGCGGTCAGTCCGGCGGCGTCGGAGATTCCGAACCGACCGACAGGCAGCCCGAAGGGACGACCAAGGAACTGACGCCCCCGGCCGACGAACCGGCGCCCGTCGAAGAACCGCCGCCCGTCGAAGAACCGGCGCCCGAAGAACCGACCGGCGTCACCGACCCGAACAAACCCCCCGGCGGTCCCTAGCGCGGCCTGACTCCACGTTCGCCCGGCACTTCCCGGGAGAGGCCCAACCGCGCGAGCGCTCAGCGGACGGCGCGCGCCAGCGGCGCGGCGAGGTCGCCTTTGCGGCCGACGGCGACCTTGCCGAGGCCGAGCCACTCGGCGACCAGCCGCAGCTCCGCCGCCAGCTCGGCGGCGGTCGCCGCCGGGTCGGCGCCGGGCTCGGCGAAGGCGCCGTGTACGCGCAGCACTCCGGCCTGGCGATCGCTCTTGACGTCGACCCGGGCGACCAGCTGGTCGCCGAGCAGGAAGGGCAGTACGTAGTAGCCGTGCACGCGCTTGGGCGCCGGCGTGTAGATCTCGATCCGGTAGCGGAAGCCGAAGAGCCGTTCGGTCCGCGGCCGCGACCAGACCAGCGAGTCGAACGGGGTGAGCAGGGCGCGGGGGCGGCGGCGCGTGGTCGGGAGCGCTCCGGCGGCGACGTAGGCGGGCGCGTCCCAGCCCTCGACCCGGGCGGTCACCAGCTCGCCGGCCTCGACCAGCTCGGCGACGCGGGCCTTCGACTCGCCGCGCGGCAGGCGGAAGTAGTCGCCGAGGTCGGGCTCGGTGGCGACGCCGAGGCGCCGCGCCGCGACCAGCAGCAGCTGCCGCTGCGCCTCCTCCTGGGAGGGAGTCGGCGCCTCGAGAACGGCCCCCGGCAGCACCCGCTCGGGGAGGTCGTAGAGGCGCTCGAAGTTGACCCGGTGCGAGGAGCTGAGCCGGCCGGCGAAGAAGAGGTACTCGAGCGCGGTCTTCTCTTCGCTCCAGCTCCACATCTCCGCCGCCCGGCGCCCGCGCGGCGCGGCGAGCTCGGTCGCCAGGTCGGCGGCGCGCAGCGGGCCGCGCTCACGCACCGTCCGCAGCACCACCTCCAGCAGCTCCGGCCGCTCGGCCCCGATCCGCCGCACCGATTTCCAGGCGAACTGGTCGACCCGCGCCATCCGCCAGCGCAGCAGCGGCTGCAGCTCGACCGGCGGCAGCGAGGTTTCGTCCCCCCCGTACTCGAACAGGCCGCGGTCCCGACTGCGGCCGGGGCCGCCGCCGGCGCGGTCGCCGTGGGCGGCGAGCCGGTCGAGGGTTGCCCGCGGGTAGGCGCCGAGCCGCGAGAAGAGCGGCATGTAATGCGAGCGGACGAAGACGTTGACCGAGTCGAGCTGCAGCAGCCCGACGTCGTCGATCGCCCGCCGCAGGTGCCGCGCGTCGACCCGCCCCTTGGGCCGCGCCCGCCCGAACCCCTGCGCGGCGAGCGCCGCCCGCCGCGCCTGCCTCGCACTCAGCTCGATCTCATCGCCGGCAGCCACCGGCGTGATTCTCGGCTATCGGCCGGCTCAGCGCGCCGGCACGATCCCGGGCGGCACGTAGGTGCCGCTGGCGACGCTGCCTTCGGGGCCGTAGACGCGCAGCATCAGGTTGAACGCTCCCTTCCTCGGGGCGGGGAGCCAGTTGGCGGTGGGGACGCCGCGGGGCCGTTTGGCGGCGACGTAGATCGAGACCGAACCGTCGGCGGCGGTCTTCAGCCCCGGCGTGTAGCTGGCGACCAGGTACTTGTGCGCCGCGTTGGGGACGAGCTCGATCGCGCCCGGGGTGTAGGCGGTCAGCGACCAGAACCGCTTCGCCTTCGGCAGCTCGTCGGCGGCGAAGCGGAGGACGTAGCCGCCCGCCCGGCTGCCGAGGAGCGGCGCCCCCTCGTCGTCCCTGAACGCGTGGTAGTAGGCGGCGGTGCCGTGGTTGTTGCCCCACTGGATGTACTCGGTGATCGCGTCGCGGTCGAGGTAGCGGCGCCCCCATTCGCCGATGTTGGTGAAGTTGATCCAGTCGTTGCCGACGGTGTGGGAGAGGTAGTGACGCAGGATCGCGGCGTGGACGGCGCGCACCGCTCGCGCGAACTGCGCCCGCTTCGGACCGCGGGCCTTGGCGCCTTCGGCGCCGAAGAGGGCGTCGAAGCGGGCCGAGAGCCGCCGGTCGGAGGCCGTCAGCGGTTCGGTGTTGGCGGCGTGCATCCCTTCCTGCAGCTGCCTGAGGAAGGCGATCGGCGCCCGGCGCGAGAGGCGGTCGGCGATCCCTTTGTAGGGGACGGCGTAGAAGGCCTCGGAGAGGATCCTGGTCGTGCCGCCGCTCGGTTCGGCGAGGTAGTTTGCCAGCGACTGCAGCCGCAGCGAAGCGCGGAATTCGCTCGCCGCCGCTTCGGTGTTGGCGCCCTTGGTGTAACGGTCGGCGCGAATGATCCAGTTGCTGAAGTCGTAGGGCACCTGGACCTGCGTCATCCCGATCGGCACCGTGCCGATCCAGCCCGGCCCGGTCAGCAGGTAGGTGCCCGGCGTCTGCGCCGGGATCGTCGTCTTGAACGTCTCGCCGAAGAGGTCGGCGGTGAACAGCGAGTAGCTGACCGACGTTTCCGGGATCGTCAACACCGCCGGTTCGGCGGCGACGTCGACGAAGGCGCTGCCGTACAGCGTGTCGTCGTTGATCGCCACCACCGTCTTGTAGAGCGGCGTCACCCGCTTCGGCCCCACCAGCCGGTTGCTCGGCACCGGCAGCAGCTGCAGGTAGCTGAACCAGCGCGGGTAGAAGCGGGCGTAGTAGGCCGCGGTCGTGCGGTAGACGCCGTTCGGCCCCGCCGCCGCGGCGGGTGCCGCGGACGCGAGCGTCGCCGTCAGCGCGACGAGTGCTAGGAGGACGGCCGACGTCGAAAGCCGGAGGGAGGATGGAAGGGGGAGGCGGCGGCGAGCGGGCATGGGGGACCTTTCCGGGAGCGCACTACGTATGTTGTTTCGGCGAGCGCGGGAACCCTAGTGCCTCTCCGGGCTGACTGGCGGCTCAGGCTTCGATCTGGGAAAGCGCTTTCGGCAGCTCGCGCCGCGAGCCGATGTCCAGCTTGTCGTAGGTGGCGCTGAGGTGGGCCTCGACCGTCTTCAGCGTGACGAACAGGGATTGCGCGATCTGGCGGTTGGTCATCCCCGAAGCGGCCATCTCGGCAACCCGGCGCTCGCTCGGGGTCAGCGATTCGACTCCGATCGGGGCGTAGCGGCGGACCGTCTCACCGGTGGCCTGCAGCTCCTGCTGAGCAAGTCTGGCAGTGCGCAGATAGCCGCAGCGGCGCGCGAGTTTCAGGCCTTCACGCAATGGGACTCGCGCCTCGGCGCGACGGTTTCGGCGGCGCAGAGTCGCTCCCAACTGGACGAGCGCGTCGGCTCGCTGAA
This sequence comes from Actinomycetota bacterium, assembly GCA_048498975.1. Classification (GTDB taxonomy): domain Bacteria; phylum Actinomycetota; class Thermoleophilia; order Solirubrobacterales; family 70-9; genus VAYN01. The sequence continues at coordinate 29,705 of JBEHWY010000013.1, forward strand.
TGCCTCTCGGCGAGTGATCGAGGATCGCCACCGCCTCCTGCAGCGCCTGAATCTCCTCGGCGCCTCCCCGCACCGTGGCGACGCCCCGTAGAACATGAGCGATCGTGGCCGGTGCGCCCCAGCGGCGAGCGTACGTCAGCGACGACTCCACCAGCTCTTGGGCCTCCGGCCGGCGCTCCAGAGCAACCAGAGCCTTCGCGGCGTACGGGGTTCCCATGATCGCCGGGCCGGGCCCGAAGCCCAGGTTCTGGCCCTGGTCCCCGAGGGCGATGAAGTCTTCCACCGCCGCCTCGAAATCGCCACGCTCAAAGCGCAGGCGTGCTCGCGCGAACAGCAGCAGTGAGAACAGGGCGTTGGGTGGAGTCGGTCCGCTGGCCGTGCCGGCCTTCTCGAGGATGGCCTCCGCCGCCCCCAGCTCGTCGCGCTCGATCAGGATCTCGGCGAGGGAGCCGCTGCAGATCAGCCCCAGCGGGGCGATCTCGCCGAGGCGGGTCAGCTCGATGGCCTGGCGCACGTCACCCTCGGCGGCGACGAGGTCTCCGCGCGTCCAAGCGCCCAGGCCGCTGAGGAGCCACGCACGTGCAAGCTCGGGAATCGCGCCGCGCTGCCGCGCGATCTCCAGCGCCCGCTCAGCCGCCCAGCCCGCGGCGTCGACCTCGTCGGCCGCCTGGAGTATGAGGACGACCGTCGTAGCGGAGGCGATCTCAGGCTCCTCCTCAAAGATGCTGCAGTCGTTGCCGAGGGCTCGCTTTGCCGCCTCTGCGGCGTCTTGGGCATTGCCGTCGACGACCGCCGCGCGGGCTTCGATTGCCGCCGCCAGCCGTCCCGCGGGAGAGTCCGGATCGACCAGGTTCGTGTAGTGCAGCAAGTCGATCTCCCGAAGCCCGGGAATGATCACTGCGAGCGTTCGCATCTGTGCCTCGAGCTGGAACGCGGTCCCCACGTCACCTTCGTCCACGGCGGTTCGAACGGCGGCTTCAAGCATCGTCGCTGCCTCTTGAAAGTGTCCGCGCAGGACCATCCCCATGGTCAACGGTGCCGCGAGGTCGCGAGCTGAAGCGGGGTCACGCTCCAGCTCCAGGCAGATCTCCGGCTCGACCGCGGCGAGCGCCTCGTGGTCGGCGGTGCGGATGCCGGCCGCCAGCAGCCCCCGCAGGACCTCCCTTCGTAGGTCAGCGGGTGGCGGCTCGCGCAACGCCCGCATCAAATAGGAGACGGCGGAGCGCGGAGCGCCGTCCGCCAAGCTGCGGCGGCCGCTCTCGAGCAGGGTCTCCGCCGCTGCTCTATCGCCTCGCACCTCGCTCGCAAGAAGTTGGCTGGCGACTTTTTCAGGCGGGGCGCCGCGGCTACGTAGGAGCTCCGCGGCCGCGGCGTGCTTCCTTCCCCGCTCGCCTGCCGCGAGGTCGGAGTACACCGCATTCCGGACCAGGGGGTGGATGAAGCGCAGCGCCTCGCCGGGGTCGAGGATCGCTGCGCGCCGCAACGAGTCCGCCGCCCTTTGTCCCCCCTCTGAGCCGATGCCGGCGAGGTCGTCGGCGAGCGCCTGCTCAACGCCATCGCCGAGGACGGCTACGGCGCGGGCGAGGGTCTCAGCCTCTGGGCTTAAGCGCGAGATGCGTGCGAGAACCGTTTGGGCGACCCGCTGGGGAGCGAGAACCCGCGCCGCCTCCACCTGCTCCGCGCGCGGCTGGATGCCCTGCTCGACGAGCTCGCGTCCAAGCTGAGTGACCAGGAACGGGTTGCCTCCGGTGACCTCGTGGCACGCCGCCGCGAAGGGGGGATCGAGCTGCTGGGTCAGCGCCCGCTCGATCAGTGCCGTCGTGGCCGCGTTGCTTAACGCAGCGGGGAGTAGGTGGTGGACGCTCGTGTCGGCGAGGATCTGGGCCAATTTGGGGTTGTCGGCTTCGTCGGTCCGACTGGCGAGCACGACGAGCACCGGCAGCTCGTCCAGCCGCGGCAGCATGAAGGCGAGCCAGTCCAGGGAGCCGGGGTCGGCCAGGTGCGCGTCGTCGATCGCGAGCAGCAGCGGAGTCCGTTCGGACATCCCCGCCACGACCCAGTAGAGCGCGTGCAGCACCGAGAAGGAGTCGGGGGAGCGCTCTTTGCCTTTCCCGGCGCCCAACGCCCCCCGCGCCGCGCCGGCCCCTTCGAAGATGGATTCCCGGTCGACGGCTGAGAGCTGGGAGAGGTGCGGGTCCAGCAGCTGCCTCATCACCGCGAAGGGAAAGTCCCGCTCCAGCTCCGTCGCCCGCGCCGAGAGCACGGTGACCCCGGTCTCAGCCGCCCGCCTCCGCGCCTCGGCGAGCAACCGCGTCTTTCCCAGGCCCGCCTTCCCTTCGAGGGCCAGGGCTCCGCCTTCTCCTGACGCCGCCGCTGCCAGGGCGACGTCGATCGCGCTCAGCTCGCGCTCGCGCTCCAGTAGCTCTGTCCTCATTGGAGTCCCTCCCGCAGGACCACCGCGATTGATCCGGGTCGATGTTAGGGGTCGACCCTGTGGCGAGGCCGCCGGCGAGCGGCCAGGATCGCACTGTGGAGGCGAGGTCGATGAAAGGCAGGGAGCGGCCCTATCCAACCCCCCGGGTCGTGTGGGGACTGCTTCGACCGAGCCACGCGAGCACCCCGGTCGTTCCCAGCGGGGTGCTCCCAGGGAGGGCTGTTCATTGCGTGTCATGGCCGGGGCGTCGATCTGATCGTGCTGCCTCGGCCATGACACGAACGGTGTGAGCGACTCCTAGACTGCGGGGCAGTCAGATGCCGACCGCACTCGTCTACGAGGAGCGCTGTCTGCGCCACGACAACGGCTCGATGGTGATCGACCCGAAGGCGGCGGCCTGGCTCGACGTGCCGCACGCCGAGGGGCCGGCGCGGCTGGCGCGCGCCTTCCAGGTGCTCGAGCGCTCCGGGGTGGCCGCCCAGCTCGTGCGCCTGCCCGCGCGCGAGGCGACGGCGGAGGAGCTGCGCACGGTTCACAGCGCCGAGCACGTCGAGCGCATCCGCGCGGCCTGCGAGCGCGGCGAGCTGCTCTGGGTCGGCGACGCGGCGCGGGTCTCGGCGGGCAGCTGGGAGGCGGCGCTGCTCTCGGCCGGCGGTGCCGTGGCGGCGGTCGAGTGGGTGCTCGAGGGAGCCGATCGCAACGCCTACGTGCTGACCCGGCCGCCGGGCCACCACGCCAACGCGGATCAGGCGATGGGCTTCTGCCTCTTCAACAACGCCGCCCTCGCCGCCCGGCGCGCGCAGGCGCTCGGCCTCGGCCGCGTCGCGATCGTCGACTGGGACGTGCACCACGGCAACGGCACCGAGGACGTCTTCGCCGAGGACCCCTCAGTGCTGCTCGTCTCCCTGCACCAGGACGACCTCTACCCGAAGGGGCGCGGCTGCGCCGGGGATCGCGGCATCGGCGAGGGGCTCGGCACCACCGTCAACGTGCCGCTGCCGGCGGGTAGCGGTGACGCCACCTACCTGCGGGCAATCGAGGAGGTCGTCGTTCCCGCCCTCGACGCCTTCGCGCCCGAGCTGCTCCTGATCTCGGCGGGCCAGGACGCCGCCGCCTCCGATCCGCTGGGTCGGATGAGCGTGACCACGGAGGGCTTCCGCGCGATGACCGCCCACCTGCGCGAGTGGGCGGCCCGCCACTGCGCCGGCCGGCTGGTCGCCGTCCAGGAGGGTGGCTACAGCGTCGACCACATGCCGTTCTGCACCCTGGCCACGATCGAGGCGCTGGCCGGCCTGCCGCCCAGCTTCACCGCCGACCCGATCGAGCTCGACGTCCCTGCCGCGGGCTAGATGATTGATTCCACGACCAGGCGCACCCGGATGACGCGCCCGGCGAGTGCGCACTTATCCCCGCATAGCGGAGAGAAGTGCGCACTCAGCGTCGCCCCCGGTCACACCTCGCCGTGGAATCAATCATCTAGCGGGGAGGCTCGGGGCCTGCCGGGTTCCAGGCGGTGCGCCTCGGTAGCCAGCGCGGCACGTGGCGCTTGTAGTCGAGGTATTCGTCGCCGAACTTTCGTTCCAAGCCCGGCTCCTCGCGCAGGCAAAAGAAAGCGTGGTTGAGCGCGAAGAAGGCGAGGCACCAGAGAAGCAGGGGAAGCGAACCGAACAGCGCCGCCTCACCTCCCAGCACCATGAGCACCGCCGTGATCATCGGATTGCGGACATGGCGGTAGGGACCCCCGACCACGAGCCTCCGGGTCGGGTCCCAGGGCGCGAGCGTCCCCTTGCCGACTCGTGCGAACAGCCGAACCGTCCAGAGCCAAAGCGCGAAGCCGGCGAAGATCAGGCCGACACCGAGCAGGACCGGCAGAGCTGCGAGCGCTCCGCCGATTCCCCAGCCCGGATTCGCACCGGTGAGGACCAGCAGCCCGACCGGCACCAACACCGTCACGGTGCCGGGAAGCAGCGCAATGGCGCGAACCTGCCGCCAGGTACCCATCAGTCAACGAGTATGGCGATGGACTCACCGGACGGCGTTTCGGGCGCGCTCCCACACTGCGTAAGGTCGACTTATCTCCATTGCTGGCCTGAACAGGTGAGCAGCCCGACGATCAGCTGCCGTTCAGGCGTGAACCCGACACAGGAGGCGTTCGATGAAGGCGATTGTGGTGACCGAAGAGGCCGCGGGAACGGCCGGGATGACGCTGGCGGAGCGACCCGAGCCGTCGGCGGCGATAAACGACGTCGTCGTTCAGGTTCATGCGTCGGGCTTTGTCCCGACCGAGCTGGAATGGCCGTCGACCTGGACCGATCGCCGAAACTGCGATCGGGCGCCGTCGATCCCCGGCCACGAGCTGGCCGGAGTTGTCACCTCCCTCGGCTATGGCACGACGGGGCTGTCGGTGGGACAGCGGGTGTTTGGCCTCGCGGACTGGTATCGCGACGGCACCCTGGCGGAGCAGGTCGCGATCGAGGCGCGCAACCTGGCGCCGCTGCCGGGCGACGTCGACTTCACCGTGGGCGCGAGCCTGCCGATCTCGGGCCTGACCGCGTGGCAGGGACTATTCGACCACGGCCGTCTTCGGGCGGGGCAGAGCGTCCTGGCGCACGGCGCGGCCGGAGCGGTCGGGACGATGGTGACGCAGCTCGCAGGAGAGGCCGGCGCCCACGTCATCGGCACCGGACGCACCGCCGACCGTCAGAAGGCGCTCGACTTCGGCGCGCAGGAGTTCGTCGACCTCGAGAACGACGCCTTGGAGGACGTCGGCGGAGTCGACCTCGTCTTCGACCTCATCGGCGGCGATATCGGCAAGCGATCCGCGGGGCTGGTCCGGCCCGGAGGAACGCTGGTGTCCATAGTCGGGCCGCCCGAGACCAGGCCCTCCGACGGCCTGGCGGTCGACTTCGTCGTCGAGGCGGATCGTGCCCAATTGCGCGAGATCGTCCAGCGGGTGCAGGACGGACGACTGCGGACGAACATCGGCAGCGTCGCGACCCTCGATGACGCCGTCGTCGCCTTCAACTCGACCGAGCGAACCACCGGGAAGCCGATCATCCGCGTTCGTCCCTGAGGACTTGAGATTGGAAGTCGCTGCTGGTTGGTCCATCAAGGGCCTGCACGCGAGTCAAAGCCCTCATGGTCCCGTAGACCGAGGCGCAGAGGCGGACCGGGCATCGTGCATCGCCACGACGAAGACTCGATCCGATGCCTCGTCGTAGCTGTAGAGCAAGACCATCCAAGACCAGGGACCGAGCACGAATCTAGCCGGCGCCCATCTCCCCTCCAGCTCAGGCCCCGCCAGCGGGAAGGTTTCGAGGACCTGCAAGGACCGTGCGACTCGCGCCCAGGTGCTCTCGGGCAAATTCAGCGCCGCTATCGCCTCCCCTACATCCCGCCGGGCTCGCGGGGTGACGATTACCCGCGCCACTCAGGCCAGCTCGTCGAGCAGCGTGCCTTCGCCGCGGGCGGCTTGAGCAAGCCCCTCCTGCGTCCGCTCCCAGGCACCCGGGATCGCATCGAGGATCTCGGTGATCCGGGAAGCATCGGGGTCGGCATCGTCGAGCGCGGTCGAAAGGAGCGACCGAGCGAGCGTTCCCTCTTGGATGTGAGTGCGTTCGGCAAGCCTCGTCAGCTTGCCGGCGTGCTCGTCGTCGAGAGTCACGTTGATCCGCTTAGCCGGAACACTCATATACACAAGGTTACACAAAACTACACGTAGTCCCCAAAGATGTAGACACCGGCTTCGACCGCCTCGGAGCACCACGCCTTGGCGCAGGCTTCCATTTTGTGGCGGGGCAGCTGTACCGCGACGCTGCTCGTCGTCAGCAGTACCATGGCCGGCCGCCGACCGACCTCGAGCCGGAGCGCCAGGTCGAGAGCATCGAGGGCATTTTCGAGTCGGGGTTGCCTACGCCGAGGCTACGCGGAAGACCGGCTGCAAGCTGCGGGTCTTGGCTGCAAACGCCTGGAAAATGGAGCTAGCCGGATTCGAACCGGCGACCTCTTGGGTGCGATCCAAGTGTCTTTGAGAGGTCGAATTTCCTTATTTCCAGAGCATTTCTGATCGCCTTGTTGACGCGGAGATCGGCCGGATACCCGCCGATTCCCGCCAATTTGAGCCACTCGTCAGCCTCGAGTGGCTCAAATTCTTCCCAGTTCGGCCGGCTTGATGCGGTTGGTCGGGGGGAGGGGAGGGACGGCGCCGCTCGCTCGCTTAGTCTCCGCGACATGGCAGTGAACTCCGCATCGATCGCCGTTCCCGAGCCAGCTTCTGGGCATGGCGAGGTTTTCACGCGCCGCTGGGTTGTCGAGCTGATTCTCGATCTTGTCGGCTATACCGCCGACCGAGACCTAGCCGGGATGAAGGCCCTCGAGCCCGCGTGTGGATCTGGCGCGTTCCTCGTACCGATGATCGAGCGTCTGGGCGATTCAGCCCGGCTATACGGCAGAGATTTGGCCGACGCTTGGGACGCTATAGCGGCTGTCGATCTACTTCCGCAAAATGTGGAACTCAGCCAGGTGGCCGCGCGTGAGGCAATGGGGTCATGCGGCGTATCGAGCAGTGCCGCGGCAGAGCTCGCCGAGGCTTGGATCGGCAATAGCGATTTCCTGCTAGAGCCACATGCCGAGCGCTCGGTGGACTTCGTCGTTGGCAACCCGCCTTACGTGAGGCTTGAGGCGGTTGCTCGCGAGCGCTCAGATGCCTATCGGATCTCCTGCAAGACGATGGGCGGACGAGCCGACGTCTACATCGGCTTCTACGAGCATGGCCTGCGAGCTTTGCACCGCGGAGCAGCGCTCGGCTTCATCTGCGCCGATCGATGGATGCGTAATTCCTACGGTGCCCGACTACGGGCCATGGTCTCCGAGGAGTGGGCCGTCGAGACGATTATCTCGATGACTGGGGTAGACGCGTTTGAGGACGACGTCGATGCCTACCCAGCAATCACGATCTTGCGCCGCCAGCCGCAGAGTGATGGTCCGCTTGTCGTAGAGGCGACGCCGACCTTCGGTTCTGCTGCAGCATCCGAGATTGTGGAGCTCGCCGCCGTTGCTGATACAGGTCACATCCGTCGATCCGAGTATCGCGGCGCTCGGCTCGGGGCATGGTTCAAAGGGTCGGGAGGATGGCCCCATGGCTCTCCGGATCGACTCGCCGTGATCGCGGATCTGGAGGCTCGCTACCCAGCGCTCGAAGATGCGGCCACCGGCACCAAAGTTGGCATTGGGGTCGCGACTGGGGCAGACCGAATATTCATCACGGATGACCCCGGCCTAGTCGAGGAAGAGCGTCTCTTGCCCATGGCATTCCCCCGTGACATTGCCGCTGGTGTCCTCCAGTGGTCTGGCAAATACCTCGTGAATCCTTGGGACGAAAACGGTCTTGTGAACCTTGATGATTGGCCCCGTCTTTCGAACTACCTGTCGAGCTATCGCGAGGTCCTAGAGAAGCGACATACGGCCAAGAGCGGGAAATGGCACAAGACGATCGATCGCGTGATCGACGGATTGGCAGAACGGGAGAAGCTCTACCTTCCGGACTTCAAGGAGGAGATCTTCCCCGTCCGTGATGGGGGGGAGACCTACCCCCATCACAATCTTTACTGGGTGACGTCGACCGGCTGGGATCTTCGAGTGCTCGGCGGCTTACTGCTCAGCGATGTCGCAGGCCTCTTTGTAGAGGCGTATTCAGTTCGGATGAGGGGGGGTTTCTTGCGTTTTCAGGCCCAGTATCTCCGGCGCATTCGTGTGCCGAAGCCGGAGACCATCAGCGCCAGCGCACGCGTGGCGTTGGCAGAGGCCTTCGATTCACATGACCGTGAGAAAGCCACCGGTCTTGCTTTGGCGCTTTACGGATTGAGCGAGCTCCCGGACTAGATGAGCTCGCTGCGGGAAGACCTTGAGCTGGCAGTTACTGCCTACTGGCGGACGAAGGACGAGCAGGAAGCTGCAGCTCGGAAGATCCGTTCCACTGCGGAGGGCACGGCGAAGACTGTCCGAGGGGGCGGCCAGTTCAATCCACTGATCAACCTCATCTCACGCTTCTTCACCGACGCCGGATATCCAATCGAGTCGGTGGGGATCACGAAAAAGCAGGTCACGCTGCCCGGCTTTTTCAGGCCCAACAAGCAATGGGATCTAGTTGTAGTTCACAAGGGCGTCCTCGTAGCGGCGATCGAGATGAAGGCGCTGGGAGCACCTTCTTTCGGGAACAACTACAACAATCGTGTCGAGGAGGCGATCGGGAACTCGGCAGATATCTCTCGAGCCTATCGGGAGGGCCTCACTGGACCCGAGCAGCCCTGGTTGGGCTACTTCTTCCTTATGCACGACCATCCAAAGTCTCGGAGTCCGGTGCGTGTTGACCTAGGCCCCCTTCCGGCAGAGGAACTCTGGGTGGGGCGGTCTTACCAAGAGCGCTACGAGATTGGGGCGGAAAGGCTTCTGGAGGGCGGCTTCTACAACTCGATTTGTTACGTCGTGTCGTCTCCGGACGATCCTGGCCCCCAGGAGCCAAATCGCTTACTCGACTGGCAGCATTTCTGCGCGGGGATCAATAGTCGCATCAAGTACCTGGCGGACCTGGGCTATCCCTAGTTGGCGAGGATTACCTCTTCGCAGATCTAATTTGCGTCCGATAAGGACCGTATCCGTGGCAATGGTCCGGGGATTTGAGCCACTGGTGGCTCAAATGGCGGACGATCGCAGGGGATCCCCGCCGATCCCGGAAACGCAGAAGCCCCCGACATGCAGGGGCTTCATCAAGTGGA